>CAYRHT010000001.1:0-288446 GCA_964424195.1 uncultured Gammaproteobacteria bacterium
TTTTTTCTGCAAGAAAAAAAGCCGAAGGCTCAGTTCAAAAAATATTTTTCGTTCTCATTCATTAGATAGGCTTTCGTTTGTTTCTTATAAATTTGATTTTTTCTCTATCTTTAAAAAATGAAAGAGGGGTTAGGGGTGAATTTCATTTTTTGAAACTCTTTATTTTTTTGGATTTTTTAATGAAAATACAATACTTTCGGCAGGATAGTTCATGCGTTCAGATATTCTTTTTAAAATTCTAAGAATGTGATTTGCACTAAGTCCTACTTCAATAAAATGTCCATCGACAAATTCTATAGCATTTGGCAATTCTTTGTCTATTTCAAATAACCATTTGAATTCATTACTTTTTTCAATTTTTATAAATTCAGTAGGTGAAAATTTATATAAAAAGGCACAAGTCTTTAATAATAAATCTCTCCATGTTTTTAATTCAATACCTAACTCATCATTCTCAAAAAATAAACGAGATGGTTTACTTCCACTAAAACTATCCTCTGATTCTAAATCGAAAGTTTGTTCTTCAGGGATTGGCTTAGAATAAGTTGTTTTTGGATATGGCCAAATTTTTTCTGCATTTTTTATTAAGCTTTTTGCTCTTTCTACTATAATATCCTCATTCCATTCTGTTTGATTATCAAGTTTATAATTTAACTTTAATTTGCTTGTTTGAAAATCGATTTGCTGTTTTTCTTCTAATGAATTATTAGATAATTCGCTATTTTTTGCAGTTAAACTTAAATTGCCTAATGTATGTAAATATTTATTATGAACTTCTTGCCAATTTTCGCCTAACTTGTTTTTCCATTTTTTTGTTAATGTTTGTGGCATAATGTGTTCAACAGTTAAATTTTCTACATCTACTGGATAGGCAGAATTATAGTTTTCTAAAGATTCTAACAGAAAATTTTTATTTTTTGCCTGTAATCTATAAATCTCTTTATTTATTAAAGCGTTTTCAAATTCTTCATTATTTGGAACTCTTTGAGAAACTCTTTTTTCAAGTAAAATGTAATTTAATATATTCAAATATTGTTCTTTCCAAGAATCTTCTTTTTTAATTTCTTTGGAAAGAGTAATAAACATTTTATTTAATCCTTGAGTTGTGTTATCCACTAAAATTTTTCTAAAGGCATAGCTTTCAATTAGAGTAAGAATTTCTATAACATTATTTTCAGAGATATTTTCTAATTTAACATCATTAAAAATATCAAATAAATAAGGATAACAAATAGTAAATTCTAATTTATTTAATCTAGACAATTTTTTATTAATTTCAATATTTTTATGTTCTTTTATTTGAATAAACCAACTAAATAATTCTGCAAATATCAATAAATCATTAAGGATTTTTTCTTTATCTTTTTTGAAGTTTTTTAAAGCATATTCTTTAAAAACAGAATAAACATCTGCTTTTTTAACCCAAGTTCTCTCTTTAAATATTAAATAATTTCTTATAAACTCTGCAATGTTTCCACTTAAATTTTCAATTTCAATCCAATATTCTTTATAGAATTTTTCTTGTTCAACAGGTTCTAAATCCATTAATATATAATTTCTAATTAAATCTCCTGAAGTTAAATCAACGCCCGTTGAATTAAGGCTTTCAAAAATTAGTTGTGGATCATCTTGCCCCCTAACCAAATCAATTAAAACTACTTTTAATTTTCTAAAAGAATCAAAAATTTGTTGTGGGTTTAGTTCTTTTGAAGAAATTTTATTTAAGAAAAAATTATAATTATTGATGATATTTGAGTTTACATCTAAGTCATTAGATTTTTCAAAAAGATTTTCAAAAAATTCTTTATCTTGTTTATTTGGTTTTAATCTAATTCTTTTATTTTTCTCTTTAGAATATTTATTAATTAAAAAATCCATTAACTGCTCAATCAAAACTTTTTCTTCTTCACTTTTCTTTTCATTTTTTTCTAAAAAATCATGTAAAGCTTTTAATAATAATGAAACGGTGGTCAGTCTTTGTTGTCCATCAATTACTGTATATTCTTGAAAACCACTTCCTATTGTAACTAATGTGCCTAAAAAATGATCACTTCTTGAATTATTATTTAAATCAATTAAATCATTCCATAATTTTAGACAATTTATTTTAGTCCAAGCATAGTCTCTTTGATAAACAGGAATAACAAAACTTTTTCCTGAACCTTCCAAAAATTGATAAATTGGTAATTGTTGTACTTGCATATTTTCACCGATTAAATATTAAAAGTTATAGTCCTTATATAAGTTTTCCCCTTATGTTTAAATCGTTTTCGGAATGGAGTGGAGAAAACACAATATTGTCCCCCTCTTTTATTTTAGAAAAAATCAAATTTATTCCCCTTTTTAGAAAGCCTATCGTTATCATACATCGAGAAAAATATTTTTTTAATTGCGTATAACGTCTAGGTGTATACGAAGTCCCAATTAAAATAGATTCTAACTTTATAATATCTTCTATTGTCTTAGAGGTAAACAGCATTTCGGAAGTTTAGAGTTAATTGGGATTTGGGCGGAGATAGAACTGTCCTTTAATTATTAGAAAAGTATTCTATCGTAACCGTATACACCTTGTTGTATGATGTAAAATTTATTTTTTAATATGACGGTTTGCATACTTTATTTTCACATTTTGCTTTAGGTGGACCAACTAAACACTCGCTGATAGTATTTCCTGGCTCACATATTTCGTTAGTATTGATACATCCACAATCACATGTACATTTACAGTCAGTATTGATTTGGCAAGTTCTATCACAACCAGATGAATCGTCTGTATTGCAAGGATTAGTTAGTTTATTATTGGAAATACACCCTGTAACAATAAATGTACTAATTAATAATGTAAAAAATAGTAATTTTTTATTTGTCATATTTTTATATTAAAAATAAATTTTATTTTATACAACGTTCGTGTATATCTGAAGTTTACTTGTAGCGGAGCGGAAAGTAAATTTGGGTGGAGGCTTTTGCATAAAAGCCGTAACCAGATATACGCTGTTAGCTGATGTATTTCTTTTCTTTTGTTTTCTGAAAGAAAACTTGTTTTAAAAAATTTTCAAATTTCTTTTTCCGTTTGAGGGGGGAAGAGGGGAATTAAAGGGGTGAATTCCCCCTCCCTCAAACTCCTTATTTTACTTTAAAAACCTTGCTGGTTTTATATTTTTCAATCTTTGAAAAACAATATAATTTATTATACCAAAAATCACGAGGAACGTTAATGATATCCAAGCAAACATCCAAACATTATAATGAACAGGCAGATTTGCAGTAATTGTCCTTTCTATTGTATTTTCCTGTGGCAAAAAATGTGGTTTTGCAGAAAGTTCCCACGGCAATTCCATGGAGATTTTTTGAATTCTAAGCACAAACAGCGAGCCAAGTGCCAATACATTCCCTATGACAAGTGCCACGACTAACAAAATAGCGCTTTCAGAGATAAATTGTTTTTTTAGATCTTTAAAACTCCATCCAATCATACGCAATACTGCAATTTCCTTTTCTCTCGTTTTTAAGTTGTAACTAATAAGCAAGCTAAATACAATAAGTAAAATAATACCCAGCACAACAAACATCGTCTTGCCTAAAGACGACACAAGTTTAATTTGTTCTAATACCTCTTTGCTAAAAGTCTTTTCACTAAATATAATATAGTTCTCGTCAAGTTTTTTTATAGCACTTTCTTTATCGCCCTGCCATTTTGGATCTACATCGAGCGTAACAACATTAACAAAATTGCTATTTAAAAACTGATATACCCTTTGCATCTCTTGTGATGCTCTTATTATTCTCTGTGCCTCTTTTAGATTTATATAAATATCTGCTGGAATTATATTGCCAGTGAGATTCGCTTTCAATATCCCATTAATAGCAAAGGTGTCTTTGCCAAAACTAGCACTGTCGCCAAGTTTTAACGAATGCTTTTGTGCAAAATCGGCAGTGATAAGTGCGTTTTTACCAGATATATCAAATACACCTTGCTCTACATTTTGCTTTAAGAGTTTTGCAAAAGTGGAACCCTCCACTCTCACACCAATAGCTGTTTTAAAATACTCGTCCCCAAAATACCAAAAGTACAGTCCGCTATCTAATCCTTGTACAAAATCAAGTGTGTGTAATTGTGCAAACTCGTCATCATATATAGGTCCATTGGAATGTGGAAAAATGGCACCAACCATATGCTCTGGTATTTGCCCTGTTTTTTGCACAACAACCCCAACACCAATTTTTTGAAATGGTAATGATGCAATCTCTGGCAATGTTTTATTGAGTGCAAGCAGGACAATCGTTAGTGTGAAATACAATGCAATACTCCCCACGAGTATGACGGTCTTAATCGTGTGTCTTTTTAGGAAGGATGTGAAGTAACTAAATATCATATGCTTACAGTGTAAAATTTTGGTTGAGTAATATACCTGTGTTTATCTCTGGCAAAATCCATAATGCAAATACCAAAAGCAATACGAGTGCAATGCTCGCCGCCAAGGCAATAGTAAGCGACAACTCAAGAGTCACCCACTTGCGAATTTCTACCTTTGACCAGCCAATCATTTTTAAAATGTCTGTTTGATTGCGAAACTCCATTCTGTTCATTTTTAAAATCCAAAAAATCAAAAAGAGTACCAAGCTACTAATTGTTAATGTAAAAGAGGTGCCAAATTGATACATAATACGATTAAAAGATGATAGGTTTTTTAGTAGTCGGTCTTTTGTGAGTACTGAAAAGTTTGGGAGATTATTTTCAATATCCTCTTGCACTTTTGACAACTGTGAGGCCTCAGCAAGTGAAATATATACTTGATTTACTATTTGTGTATCTTTGCCGACAAGTTGCAACGAGCTATCGTAGGGCATAAAAACTTGCGCATTTGAAAGGTTGCTTTCCTCTTTAAAATCAACGATGCCGATGATTTTGTAGTCTTGCGTATTTATCTTATAGTTGCTGTGCAATTTATAACCAAACAACTTGGCAAAGTGTCGCTCTAGTATCACTTCTTTGGCAGTATTGCTTGTGAAAAACTGGCTCTTAGGCATCAGCCATTGTTGAATTTTGCGCAAACCGACCTGTGGTTCATTTATGTCTAGTCCTACAATCGTTCTGTTGTTTTGAATATCAAATTGCCAAAGAATGAGCGCTGTAGAAATTTCTTTTATTTCTTTTTGTGCATTTAGTTTATTTTTTGTGTCATTCTTTGAAAATGATGCCAGATTAAACGGCTCGATAGCTCCTGTTGTTTTTATCGTGTCTGCACTTTTGTTTACTTTGTCTTTTTGTAGGATGATTTCTGTCTGCAATGAGTCAAGTGGTGCATCAGCCAATGTCTTTATCTTTTGTGTAAATAAAATAGATGCTAATGCAAGAAAAAGTAAAAAAGAAACAAGCGCAACGGTAAGTGCAATCTTTTGCCAATAAAATTTAAGATTTTTAAACACGATATTCAGCATCTTGTTATTTGTTATCAGTAAGCACTTGTTCTAGATCACCATAACTCCACGGTCCTTCAAAGCCTGGGATAAAAGAATCACCTTTGGGAAAATTTTGAAAGCTCACCTGTGCGCCATTAATAGTAAAAGTATTTTTACCGCCGATAAATATAGCCACTGGCATATGTCCTTCCAGTCCATACTCTGCTACCTTTGTATTACTGCTCTCATTATCAAAGTCGTATTCTTTGACCGTATATTCGGGATACTTTTTAAGTATTTCCTCAACCTTTTTTACGACAGTAACGGCTGGCGCATGTGGAAGATGAAAAATCTCAACAAGATGTTTGTCTGTTTCTTGCGCACTTTGTGATTGTAAGACAACAGGCTGTTTTGGTACAAGGAGATAATACGTCACACCAAGTAGTGCGAAGACAGTGATAATTATCAATAAATTTTTCTTGTTCATATTGTTTGTAAATTACAATTAGTTAATTGATAAGTTTTTTGTGTTTTTTCAGCTATATCGTTATCGTGAGTAATAATGATAAAAGAAGTTGATAATTCTTGGTGTAATTTTTGGAAAAGGTCAATAATTGCTTCCGAGGTCGCTTCGTCTAAATTGCCAGTCGGCTCATCGGCTAAAACTAATTTTGGTTGAGTAATCAAACTTCTAGCAATTGCCACTCTCTGTTTTTCGCCTCCACTTAAATTATCAGCAGTTTCATCTATTTTATGTTTGAGCCCGACAAGCTCAACTATATTTTTAATCATCTCTTTTTTATTTTCTTTTTTTATTTCGTTTCTGGGGTGAATTGCCAAATAAACATTATCAGAAACAGAAAGCGAAGGAATAATTTTAAAGTCTTGAAAAACAATACCGATATTCAAAAGGCGAAAACTGGCTAATTTTTCTTCATCAAAATCAGTAATATCTTGCCCCTCAAAAAAAATCTTTCCTTCGTCTGGTTTGACTAATCCTGACAAAATAGAAAGCAGGGTAGTTTTTCCAGTTCCAGATTTTCCGATAATACTTACAAACTCTTTTTCTTTAATAAAAAAATCAAGATTTTTTAAAATTTGTTGCTTGCCGTATTTTTTAGATATTGATTGCAATTTAAGCATATTATTTTTTATAAAGATTAATAATTCTTTTTAGATTTTTTATTTTTTCATCAGACACTTTTTTGCCAGACAAAAATTCATTCAAAACAAATCCTTCTAAAGTTTTGGATCGCAAAGTATCAAAAGATTTAGCAATGGAAGTTGTAAGTTGGGCAATTTCTCCGCAACACTTACCTTGCTCAAGATATTTTTTAAGTGTTTCAATTTGTCCCTGAATTCGGTTTAAATGATGAATATTTTTTTGTCGCCTTACTTTTATATCTTCAGTGATTTTCATAGTACAATTTAATTTTATAAAATATACCCCTACCCCTATATATTATAGCAAAAAAAATACGAAGTCAAATTTTATAAAATCGTTTTCGTAGCGTAGAGAAGAAAATATCTTGTTTCCTCTAAAATTTAAAAAACATTTTTTGCGTAGGTACGGAGCAAAAAATATCCGCTTATCCCCTTTATAAATAAAAGAAAAAGAAATTTGAAAATTTTTTAAAACAATTGGGCGATAGCCCTAAAAAGAAAAGGAATATTTCAGCTAACGTTTCGGCATATCTGAAGTTGCGTAGCAATTTGGGTGGAGGCTTTTGCAAAAAGCCGTAACCAGATATGCCGTGTTAGATGATGTAATTAAAAGTTTTTGTTTTGCGATAGCAAAACATTATTTGGGGCTATTTTTTAAATATTCGTTTTCTTCCATGTTTCTTCTGGGTCAGGCATTGCATTAAATTGGTCTACAAAATTATTGTACTGTTCTTCGGTGATGGTAATTTGTTTTGAGCCATCAGCAGAATAATAACTATATGTATTATCTGGATTTTGTTGTGCGGTTTCAATGATACGTTTTAACGGTTCTCTTTTTTCTCTATATCCAGAAGCATAATTTGCAACCCCATCAATATTATATCCATGATAATCTAAATTTCTGTCTGATTTCATTTTTTTATATTCATCTCTTTGTTGCAATGCCTGATAAAATCTTTTTGCGTCTTCTGTAGAGGCAAAATTAGCAACAAAACGGGTTGTTTCGCTGTCTGGTTTTAAATCAACTTGGTGTGTTTTTTGAACATCGAGATGTTTGAATGCGATAGGAATTTTTTCGCTTTTTGCTAATTCAAATGCTAGATCACGCAATTCTTCCATGTTATCCAGGGGGATGTCAAAGTAAATTCTTTCTTTTCCCCATTCCAATTGACCAGATTCTTTTAATTTTTTAGCCGCCGCATTTCCATATTCATACCAAAAAACACCAATATCCGTTTCTCCATTTTTAATTTTAAAGTCCTCAAAATCTTTATCCTCCAAACCCTCATAGTTTTGTCGCGAATTTTGCTCGGGTGTTGTTAGGCTATCACCCTGAATTTCTTGTTTAGGAATGCCGAGCTCTTCACGAATGGTGTTTGCTTTTTCCTGGTCGTCAATCTTGCTCTTACTTTCTAAAACGTTAAAAGACAATCTTTGCGCTAGATTATTATAAACGCTTTTGTCTATATTTTTGGCAATATCAAAAGAGAATGGTTTTTCTGGATTATCTTTTTTAAAATCTTCATAGCTCGATTTTAATTTTTGAAGCACAAAAGATTCTTCGGGTGATAAATCATCAATTTCTCTTTTCCCTTGAATGCACTCTGTTAAAATTTTTGCTGCATCTTTTTGAGCATCGGGAAATTTTGTTTTTTGCTCATCAGATAGACCGGAGTATTGCTGTTTTAATTTCTCATCTTTTTGTGCTTCTCGGTCTTGCTCTGCTTTTCTGATTTCTTCTAGCGCATTTTGTCTTCTTTCTGTTTCCGATTTATTTTTAGCTTCATCAATATAAATTGGATTTTGCCAAAGCTCGTCTACTATTTCGCTCGGCATTCCTTTATACTGCGGAGGAATAGTACTTTGTTTTTCTTCCATATTTTCTGTTGGATCAGCCTCTTGATTTAAATTGTTGTATTGTTGTTCTGGTGATTTCATAAAGAATATTTAAAAAATAGCCCCAAATAATAAATTTTCGAAGAAAATTTAAAAACTTTTAATTATTTCAGCTAACATTCGCGTGTATGAGAAGTTTGCGAAGCAAATTTGGGCGAAGGCTTTTGTAAAAAGCCGTAGCCTCATACACGCTGTTGTACGATGTAATGAAAAGTTTTAATTTTGCGATAGCAAAATATTTGGGGCTATATTTTTTAATTTTTCCAATTTTTATAAATATAAATCTTTGTCTAAAAAACAAACCTTTGGTTGATTTTTTTCAAAATCCCATGAATGAAAAGAGCCACCTAAGCATTCATTCCAATAATCGCATTTTTTGCATTTTTCACAAGCAGTACGATTTTTGTCTCTAAAAAAATCAAATTTATTATTCCAAATATCTGAAAAAGAATCTTTTTTAATGTTTCCTTGTATAAGATTACTTTGTCTTGGAACATTCGGGCAAACAAAAATATCGCCATTATGGAGGATGCTTCCAATATTAATTCCTGTTCCGCAGTAGAAAAAATTATTTCTTACTTCATCTTCAAAGTTATCGCCTAAAAAATGAGCGCACCCAAAGGTAATTTTTACTTTTGATTTTTTCGCTCGCTTATTTTTCATAAATTGTAAAAATTTCGTAAATTGCTCTTTGTTAAGAAGAATGTCGTTATTACAAATAGCTCTTCCAATTGGATCTACATTTAAAAGACGCCAATCACTAATTCCTAAAGCAGAAAATGTGTCATACATTTCATCTAAAATATTAATATTATTTTTATGAACAGTTGTTGTAATTCGAAGTGGGTTTAAAAAATCAGCTTTTGCAAAAAGCCCAATAGCATTTATTGCTTTTTCATAAGCACCTTTTGTGTTGCGAAATTCATCATGAACCTCTCTGATTCCATCAATACTTATATCAATCGTTATCATGCCAGCATCTTTGGCTTTTTCAACAATTTCTTGAGTAACAAGTGAACCATTAGAAACCATTCCCCATTGAAAACCGAGGGAATTGGCATATTTCATAACTTCAAAAAGATCTTTCCGCAAAAGAGGCTCGCCTCCTGTTATTGCTATAGTAATTTTTTTTGCATCAAAATTTTGAGCAATATCTAATAAAGCTTTTTTAATTTCTTCAGTGCTAATAACTTCAGTAAAAATATTTTCACCAGCACGACTTCCGCAGTGTTTACATTTAAAATTACAATTCAAAGTACACTCCCAAAAAAGATATTTGAGTTCATGGTTTTCTCGAAGGTACTCACGATGTGCTTGCCACATCTTTTGTCTCCCTAGTTTAAGAATTTTTTTTAGCATTTTTTCTACTTCGTTTGATAAAAATAACTGTCCCGATAATTATAGCCAAAACAATTATTATGACCATAACAATTGGTGAAAGAATTACAGAAAGTATTCTTTCCCATAAGGTTGGCTCAGATATAAAACCAATACCATACTCCGGCATTGGCTCGATACCATAAAGCGTTTGCATTTGTGCAGACATCCCAGTCTGATTGAAAGCAAATGCCATAAATGAACCAAAAATATACAAGAATGTTTTTTTGATTTTTTTCATAGTTTTTTAGTTATTAATAATAAAAATTTAAAAATATAGCCCCAAATTAATTTCTGAAAGAAATTATAAAACTTTTCATTATTTCGTACAACGTCTCGGGATATGAGAAGTCCCGATGTTTTTATTTACTTTAACTTTATATTATCAAATTCCCTTCTTAAGGGGTAATTGTATTTTTAAATTATATTAGTAAATCGGGATTTGAGTGAAAGAAATATAGCGACCTTAAAACAATCTAATAGATGCTGTATTTCTAGAACCTCATATTCGGTGTTGTACGATGTAAATTTTTTATTTTAATTTTAATCAAGCTATACTTTGTTTATCAAAAAAAAATTGATTTTTTATTTTTTATCTTGTTCATTTACTTCATTTAAAATATGTTTTGTAAGTTCATTTGCTCTAATTATTTTTATGTCAGGAAACATTTTTCTTAGTTCATCCACTAAAGGATATAATCTCGTATTAACTACTATTACTCCAATGTTTGCTTCCCATGCCAATCTTTCTCCATTTTGATTACTACCTATTATTGTACCCTTTCCAATTTTATTGCCTTTAATTTTATGAAAAATAGACTTATCTTTATTTAAAGATTGATTGTATGGAGAAAGAATTAAAAATGAACCCATAGTATAACTTCTACATTGACTTGTTTTTAGCTTTCCTTTCCACCCCATTATGGTTTTATTCTGAGCAATATTTATTGCTGCTGCTAGTTGTTCAATTTCACTATTTCTAGTTATGCCATGACCCTCATATTTTTTGAGTATATCTTCAGGAAGTAAGTTGACAAATTTTGCTATAGCTTCTTTTTCACCAAAAACTTCATCCATTTCTTCATTATCACATTGTTCATTTTGAATTCTTTCTTTATATTTTTCAAGAAGCTTAGTAGCTAATTCAAATGACTCATTGTATGGAGCGAATTTTTGTTGTTCATTTTTATTTTGTTTTTCAAAAGAGTATTTTTCCATAATTTTAAAATTTTCTTAAAAATTAATAAAAAATCAAATTTTTTCATGTTTAATTCTACAAATTAGAATTATTATAAATAAAATTTATTTTGTATAACGTTCGCGGATATGAGAAGTTGCGAAGCAATTTAGGTTGAGGCTCTGCAAGAGCCGAACCTCATATCCGCTGTTAGGCGAGGGTGAGCGACCAACGGGAGCGAAAGTGCAATGTCCCCTTGAGTTGCCACCTGAAAATTTATTCCATTTCTTTGAATTTTGAGAAAAACATTTGTAAAATTTTTCTTAACTATTGAGTAATTTCTAAAATAAGCTTTTTAAAATGTGGGTAGTAAATCCTACCCCAAATAGGATTCTTTTCAAAATAACTCACTTCATTTGTAGAAGAATTGATAGTAACGGGAATAGTGAACCCCGCCCATTTCTTACCTGATTTTAACATTTTGCAATACTCTTTTGCGTCAGGAGTGATATTGTTTGAAATTAATACTGATATTACACCAACGCCTGATTGCAAGCCTCTTGGCCAACCATTATAATTACTGCTTGCGAAAGTAAATGCTTCAGACAAATGTTTTTCTATTAAATCAATAGTTATATTTTCGTTGCCAAAATCAGAAACAACAATAAATGTGTTCAACTGTGTAGCAAACCAGCTCCATTTAAACTTTTTTTCATAACCAATCACACTTGGTTTTCCAAGTATTTTTTCATCCTTTAGAAAAATTGATTTGGAATTAAGTTTTTCCTTAATCAAGTTTATGTTCATGTTTTTATTCTCCATAATTATTTTAGTTAAATAATAATAATAAGTTTAATTGTATATAAATCTTTTCAAAATTCAAAGTGTTGTCTTCAAATTTTCAGATGGCAATTTCGCCTAACTCCTTATATACGAAGTTATTGACTTTTAGGTTTGAATGAACTAAGTTTTAGATGATAATTAATAACCATAAATCATTATGAAAAGCGATTTAAATGGTTCAGATCTTATTCTTAGGTTTGAGCAAGAAATGAAAATTAGAAATTTTAGTCCCAGAACAATTAAGTCCTATAGCTATTATATAACAGAAATCTTAAAATATACAAGGAAAAGTGCTCGAGATATTAATTCTCAAGATTTAAAAAACTATTTAGAATATTTAGTTGATCAAAATAAGTCTGGGTCAACTTTAAATATAGCTTATAGTGCTTTAAAACTATATTTTGGGAAGATTCTTCATCGGAGATTCTTTATTTTTTTACCTAGAGCCCAAACAGAGAAGAGATTGCCCGTGGTTTTAAGTAAAAAAGAAATAAAGAGAATTTTAGAAGGTATTGTGAATAGGAAACATAAATTAATTATTAGCTTGATTTATTCTTCCGGTTTAAGAGTTTCAGAAGTGGTGAAAATTAAAGTTCAAGATTTGAATTTTGAAAATAATACTCTTTTTATTAAACAATCAAAAGGTCAGAAAGATAGAATAACAATCTTTGCTAAAAAGTTAGGGATAGAGTTGAAAAAGTATATTAAAGATGGAAATGTGCAAGGAATTCTTTTTAAGAGTAATCAAAGTAGATTGTTAACAACAAGAACAGTCCAAAAAATATTTTCTCAGGCTTTAGAGAGTGCCGGAATAAGTAAAAAAGCTTCTTGTCATTCTTTAAGGCATTCTTTTGCTACTCATTTATTAGAAAATGGTACTAATCTTCGATATATTCAAAAATTATTAGGTCATCAAAAATTAGAAACTACTCAAATATATACTCAAGTAGCTAGTAATAAATTAAAAGATATCAAAAATCCTTTAGATTTTTAAGACAAAACTCTTGACTTAAACTCTTTTTTCGGTTAGTATTCTATTACTTATAAATATACATATATTATGAAAAAAGAAGATAAGAAAACTGATGATATTCTAAATATTCAACCAGGTGATATTGTCAGAGTTCATGAAACAATTAAAGAAAAAAATACTAAGGGTGAAGAAAAACAAAGAGTTCAAGTTTTTGAAGGAATTGTTTTAGCTCATAAACATGGTAAAGAAATTGGTGCTACTATTACTGTTCGAAAAGAATCTGGTGGTATTGGTGTTGAAAAAATATTTCCCTTAAATTCTCCACTGATAGAGAAAATTGAAGTAAAAGGAAAAATTAAGTCTCGAAAGTCAAAACTTTATTACCTTAGAAACTACGAGAAAAGACTTAAGAAAGTTATTAAAAAATAGTTTTTTGAAGAGAGTTTTGTTATTCGCCAGAGTGGCGGAACTGGTAGACGCGCAGGCTTGAGGGGCCTGTGAGAAATTTTTCTCGTGGAGGTTCAAGTCCTCTCTCTGGCACCACATTGACAAGGGTCCTTGGCTCAGTTGGTTAGAGCGTCTCGTTTACACCGAGAAGGTCATAGGTTCGACTCCTATAGGACCCACCATAAATTTCCCATTAAGGGCCTGTAGCTCAGTTGGCTAGAGCACCTGCTTTGCAAGCAGGGGGTCAAGGGTTCGAATCCCTTCAGGTCCACCAAAGAGGACTTTTCATTTTGAAAGGTCTTTTTTTGTTTTAAAAGATAAATAAAAAACCTGTCTTAGTGAAAAGACAGGTTAAGAGTATTAATAGATTATTTTTTTTCATCTTGACGACTAGCAAGGAATCCAATGACACCGACAGTTATGAAAAATATAGTAATAATAAATATTATAGACATTTTATTTTTTAAATATTTTTAAGAGTAAAATTAAAGAGAGTTGAATAATAATATTAGTAATAATCAGAGCAATAATAACTATAGCGATGTTTATTAAAAATGACCATTTAATAAAGAAGAGAATTATAAACACCCACCAGATGTTCTTTAAGTCTTGAAATGAAGGACCAAGCATTGCTCCAACATTAAAAGATAGTAAAAGAACAATCCATCCTTGCCAAGTAATGATATTAATTTGAGATAAAATATTTAGAACTATATTGAATATTTCTGACCAACTGGAAATTTCATTAATTGTTAAGTAGTTAAGTAATAAATATCTATTCACCAGATAAAGGAATAAAAATCCACCCGCTATTGGTGCTAAAGAAATTAAAGCTTGGCCAATAATTGGAATTCTAGATTTAGTGTGACTAACCTGGGGTTGTTTGTGAAATATTTGAAATTTAGTAATTTTAGCACCAGTAAAAATACATAATACAGCATGAGAACTTTCATGAATAATAACTCCTAGATAGTATAACCAATGTAATACAGAGTAATTTAAATAAGAATAATTTAGATAATTACTAAAATATCCTAAGATGCTGATGACTATAATTAATATTCCTAAATTCATAACGTTTGCTTGTTTGCTAAAGAGATAATATAATGAAATAAGAAGAGTTATTCACTTGACTAAACTCTTATTATTTTATAACTTAAGTATACAAAAATATATGTTTAAAAAACAGGCCGGCGGAAGCCAACTTCTAGATTCTAGGGAAATATTAGAAAGTAAAATCGGACTGGGTTATGGAAATGTAGTAGCTGATTTAGGATGTGGTCCTAAAGCTTACTTTACTTTTCAATCTGCTCGAATAGTTGGAGACCGAGGAATAGTTTATGCTGTTGATATCCAGAAGCAAGTATTGTCTTCAGTAGAGAGTCATGCTAAGAATCAGAACTTAAACAATATTAAGACTGTCTGGAGTAATTTAGAAATAAGTGGAGCTACTAAAATTCAAGAGAGTTCTTTAGACTTAGCAATATTAAATAATGTCTTGTTTCAATCAGCAGATATGCCAGAGATGATTAAGGAAGCTGTTAGATTAACTAAAGCTGGCGGTAGATTATTAGTTATAGATTGGAAGAGTACTGGAGCTCCTCTGGGACCTAAAGTGGATTTAAAAGTAAATCCAGAAAAAGTTAAAGAACTTGCTGAAGTATTTGGATTAAAGCTAGAAGAAGAGTTTGAAGCTGGACAGTATCACTTTGGTTTAATTTTTAGAAAGTAATTATATAAATAAAATGTTGTTATCACTCGTTAATTTTCAGTATCTTTTTGATGCTTATCCTCCTCGAATAAAACAGGGGACTTTTTTAACTATTATAATCTTAGCTTTAGTTTTTTTGGCTATTGCTATTGTATTAAAGTATTTGCTATCTAGAAAAACTAAATTTAAAGAAGGGTTAGATAAATATCAAAAAGAATTCTATATTAAGTTAATTAATATATTATTCACTAGTGGTTTAATTAGTCTATTTTTAATTACTTTTAGAAAATTAAGAGTTCCTTACTTTCAAATTAGATTTGTTTTAATACTCTGGGGAGGTATTATTGTTATTTGGTTTATTACTATTCTTCAATATCAACTAACTAAAGTTCCAGAATTAAGAGAACAGGGTAAGAAAAGAAGAGAATACGAGAAGTATCTGAAATAGTTTGTTTTAAATTAAATAGAGTAGTAGTTACTCTATTTTTTGTTTCTCTAAATATGGGGATAAACAGTGTATAATCTGTGATTTATTACTTTGACAAAAAATCTTAAAGTAATAAGCTAAAGGAATATTATTAATTAATTTTTACGCCTATGGTCAGAAAAATATTTTTCGGGATAGCTATTTTTATGCTGTCCATTTTGTTTACTAACTCTATTTCGGCAGCAAGTATAGATATTGACTACGATGCTGAGTTGAGCAAAGTTTGTAAACCAAGTCATTGTTTAATTCCAATTCCTACTTTACTTGATCCTCAGGAAAAGATTATTAAAATTAATGAAAACTTCTACTTAACAGGTCTTACTTGGAACAATACTAAGGTAGATATTTATGTTGATGACTTATACCAAGGACCAGCTACAGTTATTAAGGATGCTGATAGTGATACAGCTAATTTCTTCTATCTCATAGAAGATAATTCACTGTTAGAAGGTATTCATAATTGGAAAGTGATTGCTTGGGCAGAAACTATGCGAAAAAGGTCTTATGTTTCTGCTGAAAACAACTTTGTTATTGAATCTTATTTCATTGCTCCTCGTTTAAGTAATATTACTGAGGATATAGATAATAATAATTGGATTATTGGTGAAACAGAAAATAATTCTCTAGTAAGCATCTATGTTGATAATGTGTATCAAGGACAAATTAGAAGTGATGGTAATTTTAATTACAATATTGGTCCTTTGTCTCCTGGTTTGCACACTTTCTATGCTTTAGCTCAAGAAGTAGGTACTGGTAAAACTAGTAAGAGATCTAATATTCTCTCAGAAGAGGTAATGATTAGAGATTTTGAGCAAAGCAGAGAAGAAATGATTGAAGAATCAGAGATTATTGATCAAGATAGTGAGATTGAAGCCTTAGAAGAGGTAGTAGAGCCGATTATAGAGCCAGAAGCAGATATTATTGAAGAGGTAGAGGTTCTGGAAGAGAATATTAGTTCAATTTCAGAAGAAAAGAGTTCGGATGACGAATTAAATATTCAATCTGAAGATACTACTACTAATGTTAGTGTAACTGAAACTAATAATTCTGATGTTGAGGTTGATGTTATTAATGAAGAAGAATCTCAAGATCAACTTGTCGTGGAAAGTCAGATAAATGAGTTAGAGGACAAAGAAGAGGCAGAAATTACAGAAACAGAAGAATTACAACCAGCAACTCCTAGCATTGAAGAGAAAGAGTTAATGATGGAAGAAATAGGGATAGTTGAAAAACAGGAAAGAAATCGAAAAGTTGGTTTATTCCTCTTAGTTATTCTAGTAGTAATAGTTCTAGCTTCTACTTTTATTTCAGGAAAGAAAGACAAGCGATCATCAAAAGATTCAAAAAAAGACGAGAATGATAATTCTCATCAAGGGAATCTGTTTAATGAAGAATAGAATTCTTAGATAAATAAAAAGACTTTAAAGATTTCCTTTAGAGTCTTTTTTAATACTGATCATTAAAAACAAGAAGACTCCAATACTGATATAGGCATCAGCTAAGTTAAAATTGGGCCAAATACTGATTTGAATGAAGTCAACCACTCCTTGATATACTATTCTATCTAAAAGATTACTAGTAGCACCAATAATAACTAATCCTAAAAAGGAAGTTTCTAAATATCTTTCTTTTTTAATACTTTTAAGAAAAAAAACAAAAAGAAATGTAATTAGAATGATGGTTAGAATAAAAATAACAACTTGAGGTAGTTTTAAGCCAAAAGCAATTCCATTATTGAGTTGTAATTGAAATTGAAAGTTTTTAAACAAATAAACTCCTTGATTAAGGAGTTTATGAAAAGCTAAATATTTACTTAGACGATCAATAATAAAGAGGAGTAATAAGATTAGGCTAATATATTTTATTTTTAAGCAGATTCTCATCTTACAAAGTTTTTCTTTTACAATCCATGCATTTAGTAGCAGTAGGAAAAGCTAATAATCTTTTTTCTGGAATATCTTTTTGGCATTCACGACATTTTCCATAACCACCCTTTTTAATCACTTCCAAAGCTTCATTAACCTTCTTAAGAGACTTCTCTAAAGTCTTTTCTAAATAAAGATCTCCTTCAAAATCAGCTACTTCAGCTGCATTTTCATCTTCATGATCTCCGTATTGAGGAAATTTAGCATTATAATCACCCTCAGCATTTTTATTCTTATCAGCAAAGGCTTCTAATTCTTTAATTAGTTCTTCTTTTTGTTCTAATAATCTTTCTTCTGTCTCTTTGATCAATTTTTTATTCATAATATTTTAAATAATTATTAATAGTAATTATTAGTAATCATTATATTGTGAATCTATTTTTGTGTCAACTTCTATTAAGGAGTCTTAGATTTTTAAAAAAAGATTATTTTGAATTGAATATATACCCTTAATAAAGAATATTTGATTTAAAAATTAAAGGGGAGAGTATTAAAATGTTCTAAAATATTTTTAATTTTATTTAAAAAAATAAAAAGGAGAAGTTTCACAAGATAAGCTAAGAAGTCTGGTTATCCACAGCTTCGGCTTTGCGTAAACCACAAAATATGGTATTATAGTTAGTACTTGAGACACTATATGTAGTGTTTCGAAAAACAGACTAAAATTAGAAGCGAGTAATGAATTATTATTCAAAACTAATAAAAACAATTAATAAAAATAAAAAATAAATCTATGGTCGAAGGTAAAACATTTTCTAAGATAAAAAAGCGAGATGGACGAGTTGTTAAGTTTAAAGCTGAAAAGGTTACTCAGGCTATTCAAAAAGCTGGAGAAGCTAGTGGTGAATTTGATGAAAAAGTAGCAAAAAAATTGACTTTAAGAGTTTTAACGGTCGCTCACCACTCAGTTGAGAGTAAAACCCCAACTGTTGAAGAGATTCAGGATATAGTAGAAGAAGTTTTATTAAATTCATCATATGCTAAGACCGCAAAGTTATATATTATCTACCGAGATCAACATGATAAGATTAGACAAATAGCTGACACTAGTAATGTTACTTTAGTTGACGAATATTTATCTCAATTAGATTGGCAAGTGAATGAAAACTCTAATATGAGCTATTCCTTACAGGGAATGAATAACTATGTGGCTGAAGAAGTTACTAAAGTTTATTGGCTTAATAAAATATATCCAGAAAATATCAGAGATGCTTACTTGTCTGGTGATTTTCATATTCATGATCTAGGTTTTCTAGGAGCATATTGTGTGGGTTGGGATTTAGAAGATTTGTTGATGGTTGGTTTCAAGGGAATCGCTGGAAAAATTGAATCTTCTCCAGCTAAACATTTTAGAACTATTTTAGGACATATTGTTAATTTCTTTTATACTACTCAGGGTGAAACAGCTGGAGCTCAGGCTTTTTCTAGTTTTGATACTTTATTAGCTCCTTTTATTAAATATGATAAGTTAGATTACAAAAAGGTTAAACAAGCTATGCAAGAGTTTATTTTCAATATGAATGTGCCAACTAGAGTTGGTTTTCAAACTCCATTTACCAATTTGACCATGGATCTATCTGCGCCAAAGCATATGAAGAAAAAGAGTGTAATTATTGGTGGAAAACCTCAAAAAGAAAAATATGGCGATTTTCAAAAAGAAATGGATATGATTAATAAAGCTTTCTTGGAAGTTATGGAAGAAGGAGACGCTAAGGGAAGAGTGTTTACTTTCCCAATTCCAACTTACAATATTACTAAAGAATTCAATTGGAAAGATAAAAATTTAGATAAGCTATGGGAAATAACTGCTAAATATGGAATTCCTAATTTTTCAAACTATGTTAATTCAGATATGAGTCCTGATGATGCTCGTTCTATGTGCTGTCGATTAAGATTAGATAATAGAGAACTTAGAAAAAGAGGTGGTGGTTTGTTTGGATCTAATCCAATGACTGGTTCTATTGGTGTAGTAACTATGAATTTACCGAGAATGGGCTACCTTTCTAAAAATGAAAAGGAATTCTTTAAGAACCTAAAGGAAAATATGGATTTAGCTCAGGAGAGTCTAGAAATTAAGAGAAAGGTGATCGAAAAGTTTACTAGTGGTGGTCTCTATCCATATTCTAGATTCTATTTAAGAAGTGTTCACGAGAGATTTAAAGAATATTGGAAAAATCATTTTTCTACCATTGGTCTTTTAGGAATGAATGAAGCCTGTTTGAATTTATTAGGCGAAGATATTACTACTCCAACTGGAAATGAATTTGCTAAAAAAGTTTTAGTATTTATGAGAGACACAATTACTGAGTATCAAAAAGAAACTGGTAATATGTATAATTTAGAAGCTACTCCAGCAGAAGGAACTTCCTATCGATTAGCCCTTAAAGATCAGAAGAAATTCCCAGACATTCTCTTCGCTAATCCAGATCGAGTAAAACAAAAGAATGCTGCTCCTTTCTATACCAATTCTAGTCAATTGCCAGTTAACTTTACTAATGATGTTTTTGAAGAACTAGAACTGCAAGACGATATTCAGTCTCAATATACTGGTGGTACAAATTTACATTTCTTTGTTGGTGAAAAAATTAGAAGCCCTAAAATAGTTAAAGATTTGGTTAAGAAGATTTGTCATAATTACAAACTCTCTTACTTTACAATTACTCCTACTTTTAGTATTTGTCCAGAACATGGATATATTGCTGGAGAACATTTCAAATGTCCAAAATGTAAAGGTAATGCCGATGTTTATTCTAGAACCGTAGGATATATTAGACCAGTACAGTATTGGAATAAAGGTAAAGTAGAAGAATTTGGTATGAGAAAAACCTTTAAAGTTAATTCAGGTTGTTCAGATTGTAAATAAAAAACTTGTCGTGGATAACAAAGCGCATTCTGGTTTAGAGGATGCGCTTTGATAACCCTTAATATAAATATATGAATATTGGTGGATTACAAAAATTTTCAATGATAGACTATCCAAATAAATTGGCTGCTATTGTTTTTACTTTGGGCTGTAATTTTCGTTGTGGTTATTGTCATAATCCAGAATTAGTATTACCAGAGAAATTTAATCCTAGTTTAGATGAAGAAAAGATTTTGGAATTTTTTAAAACTAGAGTTGGAAAATTAGATGCAATTTCAATTACCGGAGGAGAACCAACAATGCAAAAAGATTTAACTCAGTTTATGAAAAAGATTAAGGACCTAGGTTTTTTAATTAAGCTCGATACTAATGGAACTGATCCTAAAACGTTAAAAGAGATAATTGATAATAAGTTAGTAGATTATATTGCCATGGACATCAAAGCTCCCTTTGAAAAATATGAAGAAGTGATTAAGACCAAAGTTGATTTAGAAGATATTAAAAAAAGCATTAAGATGATAATGAGTTCAAAGATAGAATATGAATTTAGAACTACGATTGTGAAGTCTCAACTTAGTGTTAAAGATTTAATGGGCATTGGGAAATTAATTAAAGGGGCTAATATTTATTATCTCCAAAAATTTGTTTCTTCTAAAGCTAATGATGATGAATTCTTAAAAAAGAAAACTTATTCTGACGAAGAATTTGAAGAGATTAGAAAAGATATTTTAAAGTATGTGAAAAATTGTAAGATTAGATAATGAAAAGAAAGAAAATCAAAAATAAATACTATTTAAATCCCGAGGCAGTTTTAGATTTACATGGGTTTACAAAGAAAGAAGCCGAGAGGGCTTTTTTTGAGTTTTTAGAAGAGTCTCAGGAAAAGGGCTTCAGAAAAATTAAGATTATCACTGGACAAGGATGGCACAATAAAGATTTTCAAAGTATTTTAAAGCCGTTTATAGAAGATCTTTTAGATAAAGAAAATTATTCTTACACAGATGCCAAAATAAATGACGGTGGACGAGGAGCTTTAATTGTTAATTTGTAATTTCTCAAAGATTATTTCTTCACCCGTATTTTTGATATAAAAAGTATGGTCTAAATATTCTTGCTCCATTAGAGGAAGATTTATTTTGTAGTAAAGAGGAATATTATGAAGCTTAGGAATCATTAATCCTAGTTCAGCAATATCTGAAAAAGCATAGTCATCATTAAATATATTATTAGAGTGGAATTCTAATCGATTAGGATGATCAGGGTCTTGAAAAAACTTATTACCATTAGCAAATGATAAATAATTCATGTAATTTTGATTATTGAAATAATATCCTAGTAGTCCAGTCATTAAATAGAATTGAGCACCCAGAGCAGAGGGTCGATGTCCAATTTCAGCAGAGATCTTTCCATTAGTAAGTGTTATTTTCTGGAGATTATTATACATTTGCTGAGCAATGTTTAAATATTCTATTTGATTAGTTAACTCTCCATACATCATCAGCATAAAAGCAGAGACAGCATGATAATGCACTGAAAAATCATTTAGGTTGTTTTCTAGATACCAATAATCAGAGTTAATAGATTCTTGAATAGCGGAGTCTATTTTATTTTTTATTAAATTATCAAAGTATTCTTTTTTCAGTGAATTAATGATTCCTTTTTCAAAAAGATGATTATTAATATATTGCCAATGAGCTCCAGCAATAATTGCTCGGTTTTCAGTGTCCAAAGCTTTAATACCATTTTCCAAATATTCATTAATAACATTATAGATAGCTTGTTTGGTTTTGTTATTTAAAAGTTTGGGAAGTTTTTCTAGAATTTGAATTGTTAAAAAATGAGCTTCAGCTTCTTGGAAAGATTGACTTTTCGAACCTCTTTCTAAGAGTTCATTATATCCTTTTAATATTCCAAAACGGACAATATTTTTAGCACTTAAATCTCCATCTAAAGCTCGATATTTATAATATGAAACTAAAGAGATCCATTCTCTGATTTTTTCTGGTTCAGTGAATTCACTTACTCCGTATTCAGGTGAAGAATATATTAAACCAACTTGATCAAAATGTTGACTATAGCGAGTATAAAAATACTCTACATAATTGTTGAGGTGAGAATTGTTTATTTGAGCAGTAACAGGAGAAACTAAACAAAAGTTAGGTATTAGGATAATTAATATCAGAAGGATTGTTTTTGTAAATGTTTTAGACATTTTATTTTTTGGGATTAGTTTTAGCTGCCATCCAGGCTAACATAAAGAAGCTTTTAAAAGTTTTAGCTATATCTTCAGATTCAATTAACACTCCGAAAAGATTATCCAAGGAGACTATGAATAGTTTGTCTTTAATAATTACTGCATCTGCAAAAACCGGTAAATTTTTAGGCATAATTCGAATTTCTCTATTCTTACTACTTTTTTTTATATATTTAAGACCTTCTTTGTTATTAGAAATCAATTCTAATGATTCTTTGTAATGAGCAGAGTGATGTTTTTCTAGATATTCAATCATATTAGGAAAAGTTTTTAATAATTTTTCCATGTCTGTGCCAAAAAAATAGATTTTTTCTGTTGGAAACATAGTTTTTGTATAAACCTCCCATAGAGTTTCTTTTCCTTCATAATATCTAATTTTAGGTTTAGGTCCTTTATTAAACTTAGCATGGAAAAAGGGAAGTAAGTCTTGAAAGTTAGCTATTTTTTCTTTGTATTTGTTTAAAATAATATTGGGATCTTCGGCTGAGTAGAGGGTGGTATTTTTTTTCTCTATTTTACTTACTAAACCTTTTTCAAATAAATTATCTAAACTTAAATAACAAGTTGGTCTTTTGACTCCAGCTTTTTTAGCTATATGTAAAACACTATTAGTACCTAATTCTAAACAAGCTAAATATATTTTAGCTTCAATTTCTGTTAATCCTAAATCTTTTAATATTTTCTCTTCAATCATGTATTTATCATATTGTATTTGTATAATATTGTCAATATTTCTGACAACATACTATATAAAATCCTCTATTTTAGCTAATTTATTGTACTATATATTAAAAATACTTGTTATAATCATTGACAGAATAGGTATTTAATATTATTATTTAATATTGAAAATAAAATAGAGGAGGAAAAATGAAGAAGAAAATTGTTTTGAAATTTTGGAAGTACTTTTTTATATCTGTGGGTTCGCTTGCTATTCTAAGTACATTCTTTGCCTTGGCTTTCATTGTACCTAATTTAACTGCGCCAAAGGATCATGTCATAGATATTTCAGGTGTGCCAGGAGAATTGGTTCCAGATTCTTTAAGTAAATTCCAATATGTTAATGTTTCCTTTCAAGAAATTTTTGATTGGAATGAAAAATCTTCTTTTACTTATGTGATTGAAAACGGAAGACTTAATTTTAAAGCACAAAGAATTGTACAAGAGGATGATCAGATTAGGATAGAAACAGCTAATGGATTTGTAAAATTATCACAAATGGGATTTAGTTCTTTTCGAATTGAGAAGGGGATTCCAGCTAGACATTTTATTAAAAGCATTAAGCTTGAAGGACAAGAGATGATTATTTCTGCAAGTACAAGCGTTGATGCTTCTGATGGCGTTGCAGTTTTTGGAATAGGGCTAGTATTATTACTTATAGGCTTAGGATTTCCACAGTTAAAGAAAGAAAAAAAGGAGGAAAAATGAAAAAAACAGTCATTTTGATTGTGTCGGCAATATTAATTGCCATTAATGCGGGTGCTAGTTTAACTGGTGTATTAGATCTTGGTTACAAAAGTGTTTATGTAAGTAGTCCTGGAGGAACTCTCTACAACGATTCGGTGTTTCAACAGGATATTATTTTGGAGGCTCCTTTAGGACTGTATGGAATTTTTTGGTCTTCATATAGCCCAGAAAAAGGAATTAATAGTGATTTTGGTGATGAGATTGATTTCATCTTAGGAATCTATCAGGAAAGATTTAAATTAGGTTTTAACTTTAGCTATATTTATCTCAACGCTTGGGATATTAATAGCACGGAAGTAGATTTTAATTTATTTGTTCTGAATGTTGACCTACCTAAGTTATTTTGGATTAGTCCTTATATTAATTTGGAATATGACGCATCTTTTGACGAAGATATCTTGCCAGGAGGATTCATTTATCGAGTAGGTTGTGCTTATGAGGATAGTCTGTTAATCCAAAAGTTTAATCTGAAATATGGGTTTAATTTTTCAATGATTGGACACGATGGAGTTTTCGGTTTAGATAGTCAAGCACTTTCTTCTGCTAGAGTAAAATTAAATATTACTTATAATTTAGGTAATATGGAAATTATTCCAGAGATCACTTATCAAAAAACATTTAAAGATGTTCAGGATGGTGGGTTATCAGAAGATAAATTATGGTGGGGAATTAATTTAGCAGTTCCTTTCATTATGATTGAATAGTTACTAATTGAATTTTACGTATATGCTGACATTAAATTGTCAGCATATTTTTATTTGTTAAAAACAAAAAATCAAGCATAGCTTGATAATTTAATGGTGCCGGAGGCGAGACTCGAACTCGCACACCTTGCGGCACTTGCTCCTAAGGCAAGCGTGTATACCAATTTCACCACTCCGGCATGTTTAACAGTATAATTGTTTAAATATCTTTAGTCAATTTTTTTAGAATTTTTTTCTCTCCACTCTTTAATCTTAGCATGATTTCCAGAAAGTAATACTTCAGGAACTTTATATTTTTTATTTTTTACTTTAATTTCTTCTGGTTTAGTGTATTGAGGATATTCTAAAGAGTTGTTTTCAAAACTTTCAGCTGTTAAAGATTCTTTGTTTCCTAAGGATCCTTTTAATAATCTAGTAGTAGAATCAATTACTATTGCTGTAGCTAATTCACTATTACTTAAAACAAATTTTCCCATGGAAATCTTTTCATCAACAAACTTATCTACTCGAGCATCAATTCCTTCGTAATAGCCGTTTACAAAAATAATATTTTTTAATTTAGAAAGTCGAAGAGCAATTTTTTGATTATATATTTCTCCTTTAGGGTCTAACATTATTACTTTAGCTTTTTTTCTTCCTTTGATAGACTTAATTGCTTTAATAATTGGTTCAGCATTTAAAACCATACCAGGTCCACCACCATAAGGAGTATCATCTACACTCTTATGTTTGTCTTTAGTAAAATCTCTTAAGTTATGATATTTTATTTCAATAATTTTTTTATCCAAAGCCTTTCCAATTATACTTTCGTTATAATAGGATTTTAATATGTCTGGGAAAATTGTGATTATATTGAATTGCATGTCTTTAATTCATTATACAATAATTTTTATAAAATAAAGACCGTCTCGGAAGACGGCCTTTATATATCTAGAAGATAAAATTTATAATTTTAGATCTTCAACGCTTTCATCAGCTGGAGCTTCTACTTTAGGCTCTTCTTTTCGGTCTTCTCTAGGAGCTGGTCTTTCAGTTCCTTCTGGTTGGTTAATCTTTAGATTAACTCTAGCATTGTTCTTAGCACCTACTACACGTAGTAAAGTTCTAAGAGCTCTTGCTGTGTTACCACTTCGGCCGATAATTTGACCCATGTCAGATGGATCAACGTCTAGAGTCAATAAGACTCCCATCTCGTCAACTGTTCTTGTTGTTTTTACCTTGTCTGGAGTGTCCACAAGGAATTTAACAGTAGTTTCTAAAAAATCCTGATCTTTTTCTGCCATTTTCTTTCGATTAATTGTTAAGGCACTACTTTTTTGAGTTAAACTCAATAACCAGTAGTATATAATAGGATAGCATATTAAAAATGAAATGTCAATATGAAAATAGTTAAATACCAAATGCTTATGATAGTCATAGAAACTCTTGACATATTTTTTTAAAAGTATATAATTATATCTACCTGTTGATAAATATAAAAAATCGCTTATGTTTTTATAGTTTATTTCTCAGGTTGAAAATATAAATTCGTTTTTTGACAATTAAATAGTGATAGAAACACATGCGTCTTATATTTATTTATAAGATTCAATTCTAATTTTTTGAATATTTTTTATAAAAAATATTCCATTTTTTGAGAGTTTGATCCTGGCTCAGGATGAACGCTGGCGGTATGTTTAAGGCATGCAAGTCTAAGGTGCTCTTCGGAGTGCCTGGCAAACGGGAGAGTAACACATTGGTAACCTTCCCTCAACTCAAGTATAACCTCGTGAAAACGTGGACAATCCTTGATAGTCCGTAATTTAAATGAGAATTTGTTTTATGGTAAAGATTTATCGGTTGAGGCTGGGCCTATGGCTTATCAGCTAGTTGGTGAGGTAAAAGCTCACCAAGGCTATGACGAGTAGCGGGCGTGAGAGCGTGACCCGTCTCACTGGAACTGAGACACTGTCCAGACTCCTACGGGAGGCTGCAGTCAAGAATCTTTCGCAATGGCCGAAAGGCTGACGGAGCAATACCGCGTGAAGGAAGACACCCCTCGGGGCGTAAACTTCTTTTCTAAAGGATGAATTCGTGACGTTACTTTAGGAATAAGCAACTGCTAACTTCGTGCCAGCAGCAGCGGTAATACGAAGGTTGCAAGCGTTGTCCGGAATTATTGGGCGTAAAGCGTCTGTAGGTGGTTTATCAAGTTTCAAATTAAAACTCTAAGCTCAACTTAGAGTTAGTTTGAAAAACTGACAAACTAGAGAATGGGAGAGGTAAGCGGAATGGCTGGTGTAGTAGTAATATGCATTGATATCAGCTAGAACACCAAATGCAAAGGCAGCTTACTAGAACATTTCTGACACTGAGAGACGAAAGCGTGGGTAGCGAATGGGATTAGATACCCCAGTAGTCCACGCCGTAAACGATGGGTACTAAGTATTAGGAGTATCGATCCTCCTAGTGCTGTCGAGCTAAGTTAACGCCTTAAGTACCCCGCCTGGGGAGTACGGTCGCAAGACTAAAACTCAAAGGAATTGACGGGAACCCGCACAAGCGGTGGAGCATGTGGTTTAATTCGATAATAAGCGGAAAACCTTACCAAGGCTTGAAATCTCCGGAATCTCTTAGAAACAAGAGAGTGCCGCAAGGAACCGGATGACAGGTGCTGCATGGTTGTCGTCAGCTCGTGTCGTGAGATGTCGGGTTAAGTCCTTTAACGAGCGCAACCCTCATCCTAATTTACAATTCATTAGGAAACTGCCCAGGATAACTGGGAGGAAGGTGAGGATGACGTCAAATCAGCATGGCTCTTACGCCTTGGGCCACACACGTGCTACAATGGCCAGTACAATGGGTCGCTAAGTCGCGAGACGGAGCTAATCCCATCAAAGCTGGTCTCAGTTCGGATTGGAGTCTGCAATTCGACTCCATGAAGTTGGAATCGCTAGTAACCGCGTATCAGCTATGGCGCGGTGAATACGTTCTCGGGTTTTGTACACACCGCCCGTCACACCAATAGAGTTGGTAATACCCGAAAGCTCTGCACTAAAGCAGGGATGAAGGTAGGATCAGCGATAAGGGTGAAGTCGTAACAAGGCATCCGTAGCGGAAGCTGTGGATGGATCACCTCCTTTCTAAGGAGTTACATTAACCCCTCACGGGTTAATCAGATCGTTCGATAAATCTTCGGATTTATTGACTGTTTCTATCACTATTTAGTTGTTAAGTTTTAAGACTCCTTAATCAACTCCCTTGATTTTATGAAAGCTATAAAGTATTATAAAGGAGTTCATTCAGGAGTTTTTTGTTAGAAATTTTAAATTTATTGTCTATTGTTGATGGGCGCATAGCTCAGTTGGTTAGAGCGCTACACTGATAATGTAGAGGTCCCAAGTTCAACTCTTGGTGCGCCCACCAATAGTAGATAAGTTTATTATATTATGCCGCGGTAGCTCAGTGGTAGAGCAGAGGATTGAAAATCCTCGTGTCGGTGGTTCAATTCCGCCCCGCGGCACCAAATATTTCGGGGTGTGGCGCAGTTGGCTAGCGCGCGTCGTTTGGGACGATGAGGTCGGAGGTTCGAGTCCTCTCACCCCGACCATTTAAAATACTTTTTAGGAAGTATTTTTTTGTATTAAAAAAGAGTAGTTCTTTAAAAAACTACTCTTAATATTTAAAGATTTATTGACTACACTCTTGATTCATTAATTTTTCATTAAAACAAGTTCCTTGCTGACAGAGACAGCTATCATCTGCATAGGCAGCACAATTATCATACATTAGAGTACAAATTTCAGGTTCTTCGTAATTATCTTGATACTTTTTATTTATACATTCTCGAGGATGACAACCAGGTAAAGGGATGCAGTCATCATGCTTTGTGCATTTTAAATATTCATTAGTTATCAAGGAACTATCTTCATCTATTAACTTAAAGTTTGTTATTTCAACAACTTCATTTTTAACTTTAAAGTTAGCTTGAGCTTTTAGAGCTACATGACCATCCTCATAATTTACTATTAAATTTTCTGTATTAGGGAAAGTGACTTCAGTGATATAGAATTTACCACCAAGTACTTCTTTTTCAGGAGAAAGTTCAGAAATATTTTCTTTTATGTATTCTTTTACTGTATTTTGAGTTTCAATTGGTATTTCAAGTGTTTTTTTAGTATTACTTAAGCATCCTGTTAGAATAACAGGAATGATTAAAAGTAATAGTTTTATTTTTTTCATAATATTATATTAGTTAATTATTTTTTAAAGTATTTTTTTGAGAGAAATTTATTAAATGATACAAAAAGTGAATAGTTATTAAGATATTTATTATAACTATAACTTGGTTAAAAATAAATTCGTTCATATTAAAAATGATATGTAAGATAATAGCTATTTCAAAGGCAGATTTATAGTAATTTGCTCTAGCTACTGGTTTTATTAACCAATTACTTTCTTTACTCTCATTTTTATTAATAATTATGATCAGATAAAAAGCAGTGATGATTATAATATTATAGGAGAGAGTTAAGGGACTACCTATTTTTACAATCATTAATCCCCAAATGAATAAAGTATAGACTAAATGGTCAGAAAACATATCAATAAACTTACCTCTATCACTAGCTGTATTAGTATACCTTGCTAAAGGACCATCTAGAAAATCTAATAAAACACCACCAAAGATTAGTAGAAATACGGCTAAAGTAAAATTGCTTTCTATTAGCAATAAATAAAGACAGACAAAGAATATCTTAGTAATGCTTAAATTATTAGCACTAATTCCGAGCCTATCTAGTATTTTTATTACTGGTAAAAGAAAAGCATCTCTTTTTTCTCTAAAGAACTTATTTAAATTATCTAATTTTTGATCAAGTCTTTTCATATATTGTTTATTATAGCAAGAATTGTATTTTTTTTAAATTTTCTCTTATTGACAGATTTTAGGTTTTGGGTCTTGACAAGTTTTGATTTATATGTTAACATTATGCAAATGAAGAGGTCTACTGATATATAGTAGATTTTTTAAATTATAATAATATGTTGAAGAAATTCAGAAAAACAATTAAAAAATTATTGAAAACAGCAAAAATATTACATTATAAATCTAATGTATTATTGCTTATTGTTGTTTTTTCATGCTCTTTAACTTTTCCCCAACATAGTTTTGCGGATAGTCTTTCAGTGGAAGGTTCAAGCATTAGATTACAGGGGATTATTATAGAAGATACATTATTATCAATATTGAACTCAGATATTAGTAAATTACCTCTAAGACCGGGTCGTTTACCAGAAATTAGTTATCGAAAGGTAGAACTTGATGAGTATAGTTATATTACCGCATATAATTTGGTGGAATGGCAAACAGATGATACGCCTTGTATTGGTGCTAGTGGTGATGATTTATGTAAATTAGTAGATCAGGGAATTAATATTTGTGCTGCTAATTTTGTTAAATTAGGAACATATTTAGAAATAGAAGATATTGGAAAATGTATCGTTTTAGATAGAATGAATAGTAGATATACTTATGCTTATCCTCCTCGAATTGATATTGCTATGAGTGCAGATAAAGTAGATGCAGCTATAAAGTTTGGTTTACAATATAAAAAATTTGGTAGATATTAAAATATAAAAATAATAAACTTAGGAGGATAAGTGTGTAAAAAAGGAATTTTAATTGAAGTGGTTGGTCCTGGTAAGACAGTGCTGATATTAGAAGATAAGCATCATTTTCCAGGTTCTGATCGTTTTGAATATGTTCAAGGGCTGATTAGATTACTTGAATTTGACAGTGGTACTCAGATGGTATTAGCTCCAGATGGATCAATAACTATAGTTGAAGATGAAGAGCTTTTAAATTCTCAAGAAATTGGAGCACGTCCAATAATAGTTTGCTTAAAAGCTCCTAGTAGAGAACACGAACATCTTATTGAAAAGAAAGAACCTCTTCGGGATAGTGATCGTTGTGTAGATTATTCAAAAAATAGCACTTTTTATAATGATGATTATCTCGATTTATTTAAGACTATTTCTATTATACTCCTACTGGATTATGTGGATTGGTTCTTAAAGTTTAAAGTAATTCGTGGACCCCGTCCACCAAACAAATGCCTTACTAAATTAGTGAGGCGTTTTTTTATAACAAAAAAATCAACTCTCTGGAGGCCACGGTCGGGATCGAACCGACGAATAAAGGTTTTGCAAACCTCTGCCTTACCACTTGGCTACGTGGCCTCAAAAGAACTGATTTTGTATATTTGAATACTAGCAGAAAAGAGTATTAAATTCAATGTTTTTAATGGTAAAAATGTGCTAAAATTAAAGCATATGGATATTAAACCCAATTTTTTCTATTACCTTTTTAAACTAGTTATTAATCTAGTTGGCGTTATTTTTGGTACAATAGTAGGAGCTTTATTCTTATATCCTTTGATGCTAGCTTTTCCTTCTAATATTCTAGTAGTTTTAATTGAATTTTATATAATTATAGTTTTAGCGATTGTTTTTTGTCGATTGTTTAATAAACTGTTTTTAAATTATTTAAAATACAAACCTTTATTTCACGAAGTTAAATTAAAATTTTTATTTAACCAAAAAACAATACTATTGGCTTTCTATGTTTTTGGTTTAATATTTTTCTTCTTTTTTGTAGTAACCTTATTCTAATCTGCATATGGAAAAATTCATTATAATTGATGGAAACGCTTTGCTCCATCGAGCATGGCACGCTATACCTCCCTTAACTAACAAGAAGGGAGTTATTGTTAATGCTGCTTTTGGTTTTACTTCAATATTACTAAACGTCATTAAAGAATTTAAGCCAGATTACCTCTGTGCTAGTTTTGATTTACGAGCTCCTACTTTTAGGCATCAGAAATTTAAAGAATACAAAGCTAAAAGAGTAAAACAACCAGATGAATTATATGCTCAGATTCCAATTATTAAAGAAGTCTTAAAAGCTTTTGATATTCCAGTCTATGAAAAAAAAGGATTTGAAGCTGATGATGTAATCGGAACAATTGTAAAGTCATTAAAAGATAGAAAAGATATTGAAAAATTAATTTTAACTGGTGATTTAGATGCTTTGCAATTAGTTGAAGATACAATCAAAGTTTTAACTTTTAAAAAAGGTATTAGAGAAACAAAAGTTTATGATATTCAGGCTGTAAACGAAAGATATACTTTTGGACCAGAACGAGTTGTAGATTACAAAGCTTTACGAGGTGATGCTTCTGATAATATTCCTGGCGTTCCGGGAGTTGGAGAAAAAACTGCTACGGAATTGATTACCAGATTTGGAGGTTTAGATGATATTTATCAAAAGTTTGAGGAATCAGATATTAAAGAACCTTGGAAGAATAAATTAAGAGACAACAAAGAAATTGCTTACCTCAGTCAAGAATTGGCAACCATTGTTTTAGATGTAGATATGGATTTTGATTTAGCAAAAACCAAGTGGGATTATAATAATGAAGAAGCTGTCTACGATATTTTTCAAGAGTATGAATTCAAGAGTTTGTTAAATAAAATACCTTCAATTAAAAAAGATGAAGATTCAGAAGAAATAGTTGTAGAAAAAGAGATTAATTTAAATTATAAATTTGTTGATAATGAAAAAGACTTTGCTAGTTTCTTGGAAGAGCTAAAAAAACAGGATGAAGTTTGTTTAGATACTGAAACTAGCTCTTTAAATGTTTATGAAGCCAAGCTTCTAGGAATAAGTTTTTGTTTTAAGTCTGGCGAAGCTTATTATATCTCCGCCAAGAGTAAATTTTTAAAAGAACTTCAGCCAGTAATTGAAAATATAAAAGCTATTGGACATAATATTAAATATGACTACAAAATTTTAAAACTAGCAGGCATTGAATTAAAAAATATTTATTTTGATACTTTAGTTGCCGCTTATTTACTTTCTAAAACTAGTAGAGGATTAAAATTAGATGATTTAGCTTTTAGTGAATTAGGTTATAGAATGCAAGCTATTGAAGAGTTAATTGGTCCTAAGGGGAAAAATCAATTAACTATGTTGGATGTTGAACCAGAGAAAATATCATATTATTCCTGCGAAGACGCAGATTGTACTTGGCAACTTTATCAGCAGTATAAAAAAGAATTAAAGAATGAAGATATTTATAATTTATTTGAAGAAATTGAAATGCCTTTAGTTAAGGTTCTAGCAGATATGGAAATAGAGGGTATTAAAATAGATACAAAATTTTTGAAAGACTTAGAAAAGAAATTTGAAAAAAGATTAAACGAGCTTAGAGCAGAAATTCAAGAATTAGCTGGGGAAGAATTTAATATTAATTCTCCTAAACAATTAGGTGAGATACTTTTTTCGGGATTAGAAATTTCTACTCAAGGAATCAAAAAAACAAAGACTGGTTTTTCAACAGCAGCTTCGGAATTAGAAAAAATGAAGGATCGACATCCAATTATTAATTTAATATTTGAATATCGAGAATTAAATAAACTACAATCAACTTATGTTGTTGGGCTTTTAAAAGAAGTTGATGATCAAGATAGAATTCATACTAGCTTCAATCAAGCCGTAACTGCCACAGGTCGACTTTCTTCTTCTAAACCAAATTTACAGAACATTCCAATTAGAACTGAGTTAGGTCGAGAAATTAGAAAAGCTTTTATACCTAAGAAAGGATTTTCTTTGCTAGCAGCAGATTATTCTCAAATTGAATTACGAGTAATAGCTTCTATGGCAGATGATAATAAAATGATTGAGTCTTTTAATAAAGGAGAAGATATTCATGCTCGAACTGCAGCGGAAATTAATAGTAAGGATATTAAAGATGTAAATAAAAGTGAAAGAAGAGCAGCTAAGGAAGTTAATTTTGGAGTAATGTATGGTTTGGGAGCTAGAGGATTATCTCAGAGAACAGATTTAGATTTCAACGAAGCCCGAGATTTTATTGAAAGATACTTTCTCCTATATGAAAAGGTTAGAAAATTTTTAGATTTGACTAAAGAAAACGCTCATCAGAATAAATTTGTAGAAACTTTATTCGGTCGAAAGAGATATATTCCAGATATTGATGCTAGAATGCCAATGTTACGAGCAGCAGCAGAGAGAATGGCAATCAATATGCCTGTTCAAGGAACAGCTGCTGATTTAATGAAGATGGCTATGATTAATTTAAACAAAGAGCTTAAAGAAACTTCCCCTGAATCTCGAATACTTTTGCAGGTTCATGATGAAGTTGTATTAGAAATTCCAGAGAAAGATATTGACAAAGTAAGCGAAAAAGTAAAAGATGTAATGGAGAGTATTTATAAATTAAAAGTTCCAATTAAAGTTGATTCTTCTGTGGGTAGTAATTGGGGCGAATGTAAATAAAATGCTATTTTTTCTATACGGCGAGGACGATTATCGTTCTAGTCAAAAATTAAATCAAATTAAAGATAGATTCATCGAAAAAGTAGATGAGTCTGGTTATAATATTGTAACTTTAGATGAAAAAATTACAGTTGAGAAATTTACTAAAGAATTTTCTCAAACTGGTTTTTTAGCTTCTAAGAAATTGATTATTATTAAGAATTTATTGAGACAAACGCTTACTAAAGATTTAGCAGAGGTAGTTTTAGAATATCTTAATAAATTCAAAGATGATCAAGAAGAAAATATTATTGTTTTTTATGAAAATAATTTACCTCATTCTAGAAAGAGTGCTTTATCTGGTAATAAGCTGAAGATATTTCAAAAATTAAATACTTTTAAGTATAGCCAGGAGTTTAATAAGTTAGCAGACTATAAAGTTGTAGAATGGATTCAAGAGAAATTTAAAGAAAACGAAAAAAGTATTGATAAAAATTTAGCTAATAAACTTTTTGCTTTAATTGGCAATCATTTAAGACTTTTAAATGGTGAGATTTCCAAAATAGCTAGTTATAACAAAGAAAAAGAAATTCAAGAGCAGAGTATAGATGATTTAGTGTCTGCCTCTTTAAACGATGATATATTCCTTTTTTCTGATAAGTTAGCTAATAAGAAAAAGACAGAAGCAACTCAATTATTAAATGAACAATTACAATCAGGAGCTAATCCAGTTTATCTATTAACTATGATAATTAGACAGTTTAGAATATTATTACAAATTAAAGCAGCTTTGGAAGAAAATATTTCCCAAGCTAGTTTAGCTAAATATTTATCTTTGCATCCTTTTGTAATCAAAAAGAGTATGGCTTCTGCTAGGCTCTATTCATTAGAAGAGCTAAAGATAATCTATCGAAAACTATTAAGTTTAGAAAAAAAGATTAAGTCTTCGGGATTAAAATCTCAAACTCTATTAAACCTATTTGTATTAGATTTTTAAATTTATATTATCTAAAACAAAAAGATCGCGAAGGGCGATCTTTTTTATCTAATTTCGAATAGAACTATTTTTTCTTAGTTTCTGATTTACTAGATTTATTAATCTTTTTAGCTATTCTTGATTTAATTCTCTTAGCTTTCCCTGGAGTAAATGGTCGATTTCTCTTTGAAGCTTTATCAACAAGTTTTTGAATCTTATTGTATAATTTTGCAGCTTCAACTTTGTCTTCTGAACCAAGAACTACATCTAACTTTTTCATTAATTCTTTTAATCTTCGTTTAGTTAGATTATTTCTAGCTGTTCTTTTTTTAGTTTTACGCAATTCTTTCATTGCGGATTTCTTCTGTGGCATAATTTTAATTAGTTTAAAGTTTAAAATATAAAGGTATATTTAGAGCGATAACCTTATGTTTTGCAAACGTGAAGATAATATAGCATAATAATTGATATATTTCAAGGGTTTATAGCATGTTTTAGGTGATAGAATCATTAATCTTTTGAACTATCTTTAAAATATTTAATTCATTTTTTTCTAAATTTTGAAGATTAATATCTTTTTGAGAGAGAGAATCTTCTAAACTAAATGGTCCAATATCAGTTCTAATTAATTTTACCAACATTCCGCCAGTTTTTAATTTTTTACCTAAGTCATTAGCAATAGAACGAATATATGTTCCTTTAGAACAATTTATTTTTAAATCTAAGTAAGGATAATTATATTTTAATATTTTAATTTTATTAATAGTAATCTTAACTGATTTTAGCTTTACCTCCTTATTATTTCTAGCTAGATTATATGCTTTTTGGCCATTAATCTTTTTAGCACTGAAGATTGGAGGAGTTTGCATGATTTCGCCAGTAAACTTCTTTTCTAGAAGCTTAGTAATTTCTTTTTCATTTGGTTCTTTTTTAATCTCTTTGGTTTTAATAATCCCTTCAGCATCAAAAGTATCAGAAGTTTTACCTAATTCAATCCGAGCTTCATAGACTTTATCTAAAGAGTGAAAAGCATCTAGAAATTTAGTAGCCTTACCAGAAGCTAGGATTAATAATCCAGAAGCCATGGGATCTAAAGTTCCAGCAAAACCAATCTTTTTCATATTTAAGACTTTTCTTAAAATACTGATATTTTTAAAAGAGGCACAACCTTTTTCCTTGTTGATTAAATAGAAATTAGCATTTTGATCAGCTAATATATTTTTAATTTTACGGGCTTTGAATAATTCTTCGTGATATGATGAGGCTCTTTTAATTTTAATTTTTTTAAAGTTTTTTAGTAATTCTACGTTTTGGTATTGATCATAGCCTAAAACAATTAAATCGGGCTTGATTTGATTATAAAAAGCTAGAGGATTATCTTTATCTCCTAAAATAGCTTTATCTATTATCTTGTAATTAGAAATATTTTTTAATCTTTCTTCTTCATTAAATATTAATTGAGTATCTTTGCTAATATTTTGATTTCGAGCAATGACAACATAAAGTTCTTTAGCTAAATTTTTAGCATATTTAAAAACAGAGATATGTCCAGGATGGATAATATCAAATGTTCCAAAAATTACTACTTTTTTATATTTCTTTTTCATGTTCTTAGATTAACAGATTGTAGGGAAATAAAAAAGGCTTAACAATATTAAAACATTGTTAAGCCGAAGATTTGTATAAAGAATAATGTAGAAAAGACTCCTAAAATAATTCCAAAGATTGTTTCTTCTTCAAGATGAACATCGTTAACAGAATAAGCTTCAATTACTAGTAAGAGCGAAACTATATTAGCAACAATTAATATCCAATTTTCTCGCTGAATTAGTAAAAAGATGATGGTTATTAATTGGAAGACAAATCCCATTATTAAACCTTTAATAGCTAAATTAGGATTATTTTTAGTGGTTCGATTTTGAATCACAAATACAGCTGGTAAGAATGGGAAGAAAACAGCTAATGGTTTGTTTCCCAGAGTTGTGACAGTTAAGATTAAAACTGTTATTACATAAGCACTATGTCCAGAAACTATTCCTCCTCTCCAAGAATTCCCCATATTAGTTAGAGCTTTAATAATCCAAATTGAAATAGGTGGAAAATACAAAGCTACTAAGTACATTAGAAATTCTGAATTAGCAATATTTCTGTGAAAGAAATATAAACCAGCGGTTATGGACAAGAATAGAATAATAAAAATTGGATTTTTACAGACCGATTTAATATAAGGATCTGTTTGATACAATAATTCTCCAATACTTTTTCTTTCTTTCATTTTTCCTCCTAATTTTTTTATTTTGATACTTAAAATTACCTTAGATTACTTTAATTGTCAATTGATACTTTTTAAAACTTAATATACTATATATAGTATAAGGATTATAAATTATAAGAAAATTATGATTGCTTATTTAAAAGGAAAAGTCATTAATGAAACTGATAAATCAATAATTATATTAGTAGCTGATATTGGCTATGAAGTTTTTTTAGCTAATAAATTTTTGAGTAAGATAAAAAAAGAGCAAGACTTAGATTTATACATTTATCATAAACAAAGAGAAGATGCTCAAGAGCTTTATGGCTTTGAAAATTTAGAAGAAAGGGATCTTTTTGTTAAATTGATTTCAGTTTCAGGAGTAGGCCCTAAATCAGCTTTAAATGTCATGTCTATTGCTAGTATTCAGGATTTAAAAGAAGCAATTGTGAGTGGTGATGCTGATATATTTAAAAAAGTTTCTGGTATTGGTACTAAAACTGCAGAGAGAATTATAGTGGAATTGAAAACTAAATTTGCTTCTTTGTCTACTAGTGGTGTTGATAACAAAGATTTAAAAAATGATTCAAATTTAGAAATATTTGAAGCTTTAAATGCTTTAGGATTTAATGACAATGAAGTCCGAGAGGTATATAATCAAATTCCTAAAGATTTAGAAACTACATCTGATAAGATTAAGTTCGCTTTGAAATTATTAAAGAAAATATGATTAAAGAATTAAACAATCAAGAATTAGATAATTTTGTGAGTCAGCAGAGTTACTCACAATTTTTACAAAACTCTTTGTGGAGTAATTTTCAAGAAGAGTTAGGGAATAAGGTTTGGAAAATTGCTTACCTGGAAGAAGAAAATATTTTAGGTAGTGCTTTGGTAATTGAAAAGAAATTACCTTTTAATTTAACTTACCTATATTTACCTCGGGGACCAATTATTTCTGATCAAGCTCAGGACAAAGACAGGGTTATGAAGTTATTATTAAAAGGAGTACGAGATATTAGTCTTCAGACTGCAAAGAGGCAAGAAGTATTTTTTAGATTTGAGACTCTAGAAAAGTTTGATTTAGAAAATGTTCGCTCAGTTAAGAGTATTCAACCAGCTAATACCTTATTATTAGACTTAAATAAGTCCGAAGAGGAATTATTAACTGAGATGCATCAAAAAACTCGTTATAACATCAGACTATCTAAGAAAAAAGGAGTGAAGATTGAAAAAATTGAAGATCAAGAAAAAGCTTTAGATATTTTTAGTAAATTAATAAAAGAAACATCTGGGCGTGATAAGTTTACTCCTCATTCAGACGGATATTATCAAAAAATGTTGAAAGCTTTGGATAAAGATGCTTGTTTATGGGTAGCAAAATATGAAGATCAGATTCTAGCTGCTAATATTATTGTTAGTTTTGGTGATACAGTCACTTATTTACACGGAGCATCTTCTAATGAACATCGGAATTTAATGGCTCCTCACTTATTACAATGGGAACAAATCAAATGGGCTAAAGAAAATAACTATCAGATCTATGATTTTTGGGGAATTTCAGATTCTGATCCACGTTGGGCTGGATTTACTAGATTTAAAAAAGGTTTTGGTGGTCAAGAAAAGAAATTAGCTGGAACATTTGATTTAGTTTACAATCAACGAGCCTACAAAATATATAATTTTATTAAAAAATTCAGATGATTAAAAAGATTATTAAAAAATTAACTCCTAAATTTATTCTCAACTCCTATTATCAAAGTTTGTCTTTGTTAGGAGCATTTTTCTATGGACATCCTTCAAATAAATTGAAAGTAATTGGGGTAACTGGAACAAACGGTAAATCTACAGCAGTAAATATGATTTCTTTTCTTTTAGAGAAGGAAGGATACAAAGTAGGGAGTACTTCTACTGTTGGATTTAAAATAGGTAGTGAAGAATGGTTGAATGACAAGAAGATGACTATGATTGGTCGTTTTGCTTTACAGAAAATGCTTAGCAAAATGGTAAAAGAAAAATGTGATTATGCAGTGATTGAAACTTCTTCTGAAGGAATTAAACAATATCGACATTTAGGAATTAATTATGATGTAGTTGTCTTTACTAATTTAACCCCCGAACACTTAGAAGCTCATGGTGGTTTTGAGAATTACAAGAAAGCTAAATTAAGGTTATTTAAACATTTAATGAATAAGCCTAAGAAAACAGATATTTCTAAAGTAATTGTAGCTAACAAGGATGATAAATATTTTGAAGAATTTATTAATTATCAAGCTGATCAGAAAATTAGTTTTTCAATTAATGAAGAAAGTGATTTTCAAGCTCATAGTATTAGATTTGAAGATTTTAATACCAGATTTGTTTTAAGGGGAGTAAAATTTGAAATGAATATTTTGGGAGAATTTAATGTCTATAATATTCTTACAGCTTTAGCTGTTTGTTCTTCTCAGGGAATAGATTTAAAAACAATGGCTAGTTATTTAGAATCTTTTGAAGGTACTCCAGGTAGAATGGAATTCATTAAGAATGAAAGAGGCATTAAAATTCTAGTTGATTATGCTCCAGAGATTGAATCTTTGAAACAATTATACAAAGCTTTAGATTTATTTACCTACAATAGATTAATTCATGTTCTAGGTTCTTGTGGAGGGGGGAGAGATAAGTCTCGTCAACCAGTTTTAGGAGAGATGGCTGGAGACAAAGCAGACATTGCTGTCATTACTAATGAAGACCCTTATGATGATAATCCTATGGAAATTATAGATACTGTAGCTCAGGGAGCTATTGAAAAAGGTAAAGAACTGAATAAAGACCTATTTAAGATAGAAGATAGACGAGAAGCTATTCTAAAAGCTCTAAAATTAGCCCAGAAGGACGATTTAGTCTTACTAACAGGTAAAGGAGCAGAACAATATATTTGTCTTGCTAATGGTAAGAAAATAGCTTGGGATGAAAGGAAGGTAGTGAGAGAGTTATTAAAAGAATTAGAATGATCAAGAGCATTAAAATCTTATTTTTACTCATAATCCTAATAATCTTAGGATTTATTTTTTTTAACAATCGAATAGTAATTAAAGAATATTTTTCTGAACCAGAGAAGATAGAGTTACCAGAAGAAATTAAATTTGAGGATGTTGTGAAAGAATCAGACGATGAAGAGATAATTGAACCTGAGGAAATTAAAGAACCTGAAGAAGTTATTGAAGCAGAAGTGTTAGAAATAAACTTAGCTGTACCATTTACTATTCAATCTCCGGATCAGAAATGGGAGGAACCATATAAAGAGGGTTGTGAAGAAGCTTCAATTTTAATGGTTCAAGCTTTTTTGAATGATGATAACATTACAGTTGATTCAGCTTTAGAAGATATTGGAGCTATGGTTGATTGGCAAATGGAAAATTATAAAGGACATTTTGATTTATCAGTTAGCATGACTGCTCAAATGGCTGAAGAATTTTTAAATATGAAAGTGGAAATTATTAATTTAGAATCCATTGAAGACATTAAAGATATTATTAGAACTGGTTATCCGTTAATTTTACCTACGGCTGGTCGGGAATTAGGAAATCCTAATTTTACTGGCGAAGGTCCTTTGTATCATATGTTAGTTGTAAAAGGCTTTAAAGATAATTTAATCATTACTAATGACCCAGGAACTCGTAAAGGGGAAAATTATATTTATAATCAAGAAGTATTGTGGAATGCTATTGCAGATTGGGATGAAGAATTAAAAAATCCCGATCAAAATGTAAAGGTAGGGATTCTATTAAAGTAAGTTTATTTATTCTCAAATAAAAAACCCCTCACTGAGTGAGGGGTTTTAAAAGTATAAAGGAACTTATCCTCTGATAGCATCTTTGAATGATTTACCAGCTTTGAACTTAGGTACAGTTCTAGCAGGGATTTGAATCTTAGCACCAGTTTGAGGATTAACACCATTTCTAGCTTTCATGTTTCTAGCTTCGAATGTTCCGAATCCAGTTAGAGTAACTTTATCTCCACTTTTTAATGTTTCGATAACTACTGCTTCAAAAGCGTTAACTGCATTTTCAGCATCTTTCTTTGTTAGTTCGCCTTTGTTAGCGATTGCTTCTACTAATTCCATCTTATTCATATTTTTTTACCCTTTCTCCCGTAAACGGGATTTCCCATATATGGGAACTTAATTAGTTTATTTTAATTTAAATAACTGTCTTTTCTTTTATTACCTTTATTTTACTACCTTTTGAATTTAATTCAAGTAGAATAGCGTTAATGGTAACTTTTCCTTCTAAAGGAATATCAAATACAATCTTAGAATCATTAAGGAACTTATCAATGATAATATCCTTTTCAACTCCAATTACTGACTCCTGAGCACCAACCATTCCAACATCACTGATGTATGAAGTTCCTTTAGGAAGTTGACGAGCATCATTAGTTTGAATATGAGTATGAGTTCCTAGAACAGCTTCTATTCGTCCATCAGCATAGTGTCCCATAGCAACTTTCTCACTAGTTGCTTCAGCATGAAAGTCGAGGATAGTGTAATCAGCTTTGTATTTTTTAGTCTCTTTCAATAATTTATCTAGAGTTTTAAAAGGACATTCTATCTTTTGCTCATCAATAAAGGTTTTACCCAATAAGTTTAGCACAATTAAGCTATTTTTACCAAATGTAATTAATTTGTATCCAAAACCTTGGGGAGTACGAGGGTCATTGGCTGGAGCAATGATATCAAATTCTTTAGAACTGAAGATTGCTTTAGTATTGCCTTTGGAGTAAACATGATTTCCAGATGTAAAAAAATCTACACCCGCTTCTTGCATCTGTTTCAATATTTTTTCACTTACTCCTTTACCATGAGCTAAATTCTCAGCATTGATAATTACTAAGTCAGCTTGGTATTTCTTTTTTAGGGATGGTATTTCTTTTTGAAGAGCTTTTCTTCCAATACTACCCATTACGTCACCAAAGAATAGGATTTTCATATATTTGATAAAGATTTAATTTTATCGAGCGTATTCAGTGATTCTAGTTTCTCGAATAACATTCACTTTAATTTCACCAGGATATTTTAACTCTTCTTCTATTTTGTTAGCAATATTTTTAGCTAACTTAATTGAAGCTAAATCATCAATCTTTTCTGGTTCAACAAAGATTCTAACTTCTCTACCAGCTTGAATAGCATAAGACTTGTCTACTCCTTCGAAAGAATTAGTAATCTTTTCTAATTCACCTAATCTTTGAAGGAAGTTTTCAAAAGTATCTTTACGAGCACCAGGACGAGCACCAGAGATAGCATCAGCTATTTTAACAATCAAAGATTCTAGAGTAGGTGGTTGATCATCATGATGACATTTAGCACAAAGAGCTATATCTTCACTCATTTCAAATTTCTTTAAAACATCATACCCTATTTCTGGATGAGTTCCTTTGATTTCGTGATCAAGAGCTTTACCAATATCATGGAATAGTCCACCTTTCTTAGCTACGGCAACATCAGCACCTAGTTCTTCAGCTAGTAAGCCAGATAAATGGGCTACTTCTAAAGAATGTTGCAATTGATTTTGTCCGTAGGATGTTCGATATTTTAATCTACCTAGTAATTGAACTAATTTAGTATCTACAGCTGGAATCCCAACTTCATACATAGCATTATCACCAGCTTTTTTAATATCCAAAGCTAATTCTTTCTTTTGTTCTTCAATAGTTTGTTCAATTCTACCAGGATGAATTCGACCATCTAAAACTAACTTATCAAGAACTCTCTTAGCTAATTGTCTTCGAATTGGATTGAATCCAGAAACTACAATTACATCAGGAGTATCATCAATGATAATTTCTACTCCAGTTAATTTTTCAATAGTTCGAATATTTCTTCCTTCTCGACCAATAATTCTACCTTTCATTTCATCAGAAGGAATAGGGACAGTAGTAGTGGTAGTTTCAGTAGCATGAGAAATAGCACATCTTTGAATAGTAATTGATAAGAGGTCCTTAGCTCTCTTTTCTAATTCTTCATTAGATTCTTGTTCTAATTTCTTAATTCTAGCTACTAATTCTTCTTTAATAGTATTCTCTGTCTTTTCTAAGAGTAATTCTTTAGCCTCTTCTTGATTCATTTTGGAAATATTTTCTAATCTTTCCATTTGCATCTTTTGAATACTTTTGATTTCTTGTTTGATATTTTCAATTCTCTTAGTCTTATCAAGAATATCTTGTTGTTTATTCTCAATATCAAGCAGTTTCTTATCAAACAAAGATTCTCTCTTTTCTAATCTTTTTTGAGCATGAGCAGTTTCTCTTCTTCGTTGTTGCTCTTCTTTCTTAGCTTCATCCATAATGGATACAGCTTTTTCTTTAGCATGTAATAATATATCCTGTTGTTTTTCTTTAGCCTTGTCTAGGATTTCTTCAGCTTTTTTTTCAGCACTGTTTACAGCATTGACGCTGATCTTTTTTCTAAAAACATATCCTAGAAAAAAGCCTAAAGCTAAAACAATCAGTGATACAAAATAGGTTACTGATTCTAACATTTGTTTAACTTTCTAATTTTTTGGCAGAGTTCTTAATATAGCAAAAACAATAGCTTACTGTGTTTTCGGCTTATCCAAGTGTCTAATTGTTTTATTTGATGTAATTAAGTTTGATAGTTTTAACATAATATAGCTATTTTAGAGGGATTGCTACTATTTCTAGAATTTCTGTCCAAAAGTTATTTTTTAATTTTTACTAAATTTAGATTAGCATGTATTAATATTAATTTCAAGGGGGAGGATATAAAAAAGCTTGACAAGATATATAACATGTGATATAGTTATATATTCAGCAAAGCCTTATAAAAAAGTGTAGCTGAATCATAAAAAGGCGCGGACTAAGTCTGCTTAAATCTACAAAGCCATTTTATGTATCCTGGGAGGATAAATGAAAAAGATAATCTTAATTTTAGTAGTATTTGTGTTGATGATGACCGGTTGTTCTGTTAAGCATTTTGATTATTCTCCTTTTCCAGAAAAAGGGGAATATAAAAAAATAATAGTCGCAGATTGTCACAAGATTTCTCCTAAATATGCCGATGACTTCCATCGTTTTGGTTTAGATTCTTGTTCCATCTATGAAGCATACGGAGTGAGATTTCCTTTAAAGGGGTCTGATAAAGCTTTAATTCTGTATAGTTTTATTAAGCAAGAGTTTGATGTTCAACTTGTTGATTTAGATGAGGAAACTAAACTATTAATCGATGAAGATGATTACCTGTGGCTTATTTTTAAAGGAAATCGTTTTTCAAGAACGGAACTTAGAAAAATTCAAAAAATAGACATGTTAGTAGTCTATATTCTTGGATAGTTCTGTTGGCCATCATTCATTAAAACCAATGCTTAAAGGTCTTAATGATTTAAAAAATCGTAGAAAGCATAATAATCAGTTTAGTTAAAAGGAGGAATTATGAATTATAATTTCTTTATTGAACTAAAAGCCTGCGTATCTAAATATCGTAGGCTTTTTTTATTTAACAGAATAAGTAGGGTATAATATAAGTATTATTTAAACTATATTAAAATGAATTTAAAACAGATTATCATTATCATTATCATTATTATTCTAATTAACATTATTGCTTTTGTTTTAATGATAATGGATAAGAGAAAATCAATTCTTAAAAATTATCGAATAAAAGAAGTCCATTTATTTTTTCTAGCTATTTGTTTTGGTAGTGTAGGGATATTTCTAGGGATGCATTTAGTTAGGCATAAAAATAGAAGATGGTATTTTAATCTTGGAATTCCTTTGTTAATTATTCAACAAGTAATTATTGTTTGGGGAATTTATAGATAATTTCTTGACAAATAGTGGCAGAAGATATAAGTTGTAAAAAAGAAAATAAGTATATAAAAGGAGGAAAAATGAAGAATAATATGGTAAGAAAGAAGATTAACATCTTGGGATTGAACATTGAGATCGTAGATACGGAAGACAATATTAAAGGTAATAAAGCAATTGCAAAAGCATTTATTGAATTTACAGTAGTTACCTTTATAATGTTTGTTTTACCCTTTATTGTAGGATAAGTGTTTATTAAAAATAAAAGCTGAACTTAATTGTTCAGCTTTTTTGACTTTTAAAATTAGGAATTTACATTTTCTTCAGCTGCTTTTTTTAAGAAAGTCTGTTCTAAAGTAGAATATCCCTTAGAGGTACATTCATTACCTTTTCCAGGGCTTTCATTCTTTGGCTTTCTGATTGATTCTTCATAAAATTCTGTTATACACATCTTCCCTCCTAGGTATTTTCAAATTATTTTATCACTTTATCAATCAAACCATACTTTACAGCTTCTTGAGCAGTGATGTAATAATCACGATCTGAGTCTACTTCAATTTTTTTAATGTCTTTACCAGTATGTTTAGCTAATAGCTTATTCAATCTTTCCTTAATCTTTAATATTTGTTCAGCCTTGATTTTAATATCAGTAGCTTGTCCTTCAGCGCCACCCATTACTTGATGTAAAAGCATTTCTGAGTTTGGTAAAGCAAATCTTTTACCCTTAGCACCAGCAGTTAATAATACGGCAGCCATAGAAGCAGCCATTCCTACTGCAATAGTAGAAACATCACATTTAATATATTGCATAGTGTCATAAATTGCTAAACCATCAGTGACACTCCCACCGGGAGAGTTAATGTAAAGTTTAATATCTTTTTTAGAGTTTTCTGATTCCAAGAATAATAGTTGAGCAATAATAGTGTTAGAAACAGCATCGTTAATTGGAGCTCCTAAAAAGATTATTCTTTCTTTTAATAATCGAGAATAGATATCATAGGCTCTTTCGCCCATATTTGATTTTTCAATTACAGTTGGTATTAAAAACATATTTTTATTTTAATTATTTAGATTTAATGACTTGCCATTGGCCGTTATTCAAAACTAGTTTTCCTTCAATTTCAAATCCAGCTGCTTTTTGATGACCACCACCCCCAAATTTTTGAGCAATAGCAGAGACATCAACATCATCACGAGTAGTTCTTAAACTACCTTTAACTTTACCAATTTCATATTCTTTTAACAATAGACTAAATCTGTTTTTCTTGGATAAGTTATTTAAATAGTTAGAAATCCCTTCACTGGCCTCTTCATTTAGATTTAAATTTTCTAAATCTTTTTTAAAGAGAGCAGTGGTTACCATTCTTAATTCTTTATTAAAAGATATTCTTCGCATTACTATCCCCCAAAGTTTTAAGATATCAATAGTTTTGTTGTAAACATTAGCCTTAGAAATTCCTTCAAAGTCAGCTCCAATACTTAGGAGTCGAGAAGCAGTTTCAATAGACTGTTTAGTTGTAGAACGATAGGCAAAGTTTCCAGTATCAGTAACTATTCCAGTTAAGAGAGCAGTAGCCATAGCTGGAGTTATTTTAATATGAGATATTCGCATGATTTGATAAATTATTTCAGCAGTTGATGATGCTTTAGAAATCACTATATTAATATCTCCATATTTAGGGTTGGTATAGTGATGATCAACATTAGCTATTCCAAACTTGAATTGAATTTGTTTTAACTTATCAGTAATTCTACTCATATTTATATCTCCACAATCTAGCAGAATGCATAAATCATATTGATCGGCTAAATTTTCAGGATTAGTTACAATTTTTTCTATACTTTGTAGATAGTTAAAGTTCTCTGATGGTTTAGTTATACAAAAGGAAGTCACTTCTTTGTTTGTAGATAGTAAATAATTTTGCATAGCTAAAATACTACCAATAGCATCTCCATCGGGATTTCTATGAGTTACTAATAGTATCCTTTGAGATTTATTAATAACTGAAATTAATTTTTTTATTTCGTTTTCTAACATTTGTTTATTTTAACTCTAAAACAAATTACTAATTTTTAGTAATGATATTTTAAAGATTAGGAATCTTACTATGTTTTTTAGCCTTTGTCTAGAGCTTCGCTGACTTCTCTTCTTTTAAGCTCATTTTCATCTATGAAAAATCTTAGTTCGGGAAGAGTATAGAGATAAATTTTTGATTTTAATTCAGTTCTAATAAATTTAGTTGTTTTGTTTAAGTATTCTAATATAGTGCCTCTTTTACTTTCTGGAAGAATACTGATAAATATTTTAGCTATTTTTAAATCAGGACTAACAGTAACTCGCATGATAGTTATCATAGACCCTGAAGGTATTTCCAAGTCTCTGTTTATTATTTCAGATAGTTGATGTTGAAGTTCACTAGAAACTTGTTCGCAACGTTTAGACATAATTATTTATTAGTTTCTTTATATACTTCTACTAAATCTCCTTCTTTAATTACTGGATCACCATCAAATTCTAAACCACATTCTTGTCCTTCGACAACTTCAGTAACATTCTCTTTACCACTTTGAAGATTTGAGATTTGTCCTAGAGCAATAGCTTCTTTATCACGGATAATTTTAGCGATAGCATCTTTAATCATTTTACCTTTCAAAACCTTACCACCAAAAACTACTTTAGTTGTTGAGGTTTTAAAGACTGCTAATACTTTTAATTCACCTATTTGTTCTCTAACTATTTTAACGGTAGCAAGTTTATTAATTTTTTCTTCAATATCTTCTAATAACTTATAGATAATTTTATAATTTTTTATAGCAACTACTTTTTCTTTAGCTAAAAGCTCAGCATTAGAATCAGTATTAACATGAAATCCTAAAATAGTAGATTTGGTAGCTTCAGCATCAATAACATCTTTGTCATTAATACTTCCTAGACCCTTTTTAACTATTTTGATTTTAATTTCTTCATGTTTAATTTTATCTAAAGACTCTATAATTGCTTCTTGAGAACCAACAACATCAGTTTTTAATATGACATTGATTGATTTTGTATTTTCCTCTTCATCATCAGATGTTTGAGCTTGATGAGTAGTTTTGTTAGCTACTGTTGTTTTGTTACCTTTTTTCTTTAAGGCTTTAATATCTTTATTATCAATATCAGCATTGAAAATATCACCAATTTCAGGAGTACTTTTAAAACCAAGAATTTTAACTGGAGTTGATGGTCCAGCTTCATCTAGATTTTTACCTAGATGATCAATCATAGCTTTTACTTTTCCATAGGCTTGGCCACTGATAAAATCATCACCTAATTTTAATGTTCCGGTTTGAATTAAAACACTAGCTACTGGTCCTTGATTCTTATCAATATGAGATTCAATAATAGTACCAATTGCTTTTCGTTTAGCATCTGCTTTTAAATTTTCCATTTCAGCAACTAAGTTAACCATTTCTAATAGATTATCAATATTCTTTTCTTCCTTAGCTGAAATTTCAACACAAATAGTTTTTCCACCCCAATCTTCAGGTGTTAAATTTATTTCTGATAATTCTTTTTTAACTTTTTCTACATCAGCAGTATCTTTGTCTATTTTATTAATAGCAATGATAAAGGGTAATTTTTCTTTTTGAGCTAATTCTATTGATTCTAGAGTTTGAGGTTTTAATCCTTCATCAGCAGCTACTACTACAATTCCAATATCAGCAATCTTAGTACCTCGAGATCTCATAGCTTTGAAAGCTTCATGACCAGGAGTATCTAAGAAAGTAACCTCTTTTTTACCAGCTTTAGCTTTGTAAGCACCAATATGTTGAGTAATATTTCCAGCTTCAGTATCAATAATATTTGCTTTTCTAATAGTATCTAATAATTTAGTTTTACCATGGTCAACATGACCCATAACTACCACTACGGGAGTCTTTACTTTAGAATTTTTATCAGTAGCAAGTAATTTTTCTAGTTTTTCAACCTTTTCTTTTTCAGTCTCTATTTCTTTTTCATCACTGCTTATTTTTTTAATACCAAATCCTAGATCTTCAGAGATAATAGCAGCTGTCTCATAATCAATATCTGAATTTAAAGAAACCATTACTCCATTATTCATTAATTCAGTCATTACTTTACTAAGGGGAAGCTCCATTTTCTCAGCTAATTCTTTAACTACAATAGTATTTCCAATTTCTATAATTTTTTCAACTTTTTCTACCTCTTCATCTTGATCATTAATTTTAATTTCTTCTACTTTTGATTCTTCTTCTTCAAATTTAACTTTTTTCTGATATTTCTTGTAAGCAGCTTTAATTTTATCAACTAGAGAGTCGTCTACCTTAATAGCTTTTGCTCCAATATCAAAACCAAGCTCGGGTAAAATCTCCAAGAGTTCGGATGTTGGTACTTTTAATTGTCTGGCTAGTTCAGTAACATTCATTATATTAAGTATTATTTATTAATTTAGTCTCTAATAGTAGTTTATTTAAGCCATAAAGTCAAGAATGGAAAAATTATACTATTGACATAGTTTTAAATATTATCTATATTGCTATAATGCTTGAATAACATTGAAGATATGAGTTTGAATACAGATCAACAAATTTATCAGGCGATTAATAATAGTAAGAATATTTTGTTATTAGTCCCAGTTAATTACAACGGAGATTGTTTATCCGCTGTTTTAGCTTTCTATAATTATTTAATAAGTCAGACTAAGGGGGACAATATTGACTTTATTCTACCTCAAAAGGCGAAAAAAATATATAGTTTTCTACCAAACATAGGAGAAGTAAAATCAAAGTTTGATCATATCCGGAGACTAGTACTATCTATTGATACTTCTAATACTAAAGTGAAGAAAATTGATTATACTCAATCTGAGGATAATTTGAAAATCTTTATCAATTCAGTACCGACAGAAATTAACACTGAAGACGTTAAAACCTTCTATGATAACTATTATGATTTAATTATTACTTTTAATTCTCCAGATCTAAAATCTTTGGGGGAAGTTTTTTCAGATCATCCAGACTTTTTTCATCAAACTCCAATTGTTAATATTAGCAATCAAGCATCTAACGAACGTTATGGAAATATTAATTTTATAGATTTAAAATCTAACTCTTTAGCAGAGCAAGTTTTTAATTTCTTTATTCGTAACAACCTATCAATTACTACTGAAATTGCTACCTGTCTTTTGGCAGGATTAATTTCTTCTACTAAAGGTTTTAGTAACAAGAAGGTTACTCCACGAGCTTTGGAGATTGCTAGTAAATTAATTGAATTAGGAGCAGACCGAGAACAAGTTATTGAAAGTCTTTATCAAACTAAATCTATTTCTTTGTTAAGAGTTTGGGGACAGATTTTAGCAGAATTAAACTATGATGAACAATCTAAGATTGCTTGGTCAGCCTTAAAGACTGATGATGAAGAATTGGAGGTTGATGATTTAATAGAGGAGTTAATTTCTAAAGCTTCTCAAGCGGAGATAATAGTCTTGTTTAAGATCAAAGCTTCTGATTTATTAAAAGTATATATTCATTCTAATCATAAGCATAACTCCTTTGATTTAATTAAAGGATTAGCTGAAAAACTAGATATTCTAGGTGATGAAGATTTATTAAGTTTTAATATTAGTGGTTTCCCAGAAGAGGCAAAATACAAGATTCTCAATTTGATTAAAGAAAATATATCTAAAAGTTAACAAATAGTCATTTATCCGCTATAATTAGTAATACCTGTAAGGGTTCGTAGCTCAGTTGGTTAGAGCGCTACGTTGACATCGTAGAGGTCAGAAGTTCGAATCTTCTCGGACCCACCATTAAGTTTTGTTTTGGGTGTGTAGCTCAGGGGTTAGAGCGCGACTCTTATAAAGTCGAGGTCGGTGGTTCAATTCCACCCACACCTACCATTAAATACTCTTGAGAGTATTTTTTTGTTTTCAAAACCATTGACTATAATTAAGTATTGTTTTAAGTTAAACATAGAATACAATAAAAATTAGGATGATTATAATTATAATAGTTCTGGTAGGACCGTAGTTTTTATTTATCCAGACTCCTTAGAAGTATCTCCCGAATATGTTATTTTTGAGGGAGTAAGTAACGATTTTGCTCCAACAGATCTATTTTCAGATGTTGATGAGTTATTCTACTTTCTGATAGGTTCTATTGATGATATTAGAGCTATGCCTTTGTCATTAGGATATTTGATTCAAGATGACTACATTTTACATTCTTATGAGGTCTGGGAAATTTATTTTGTCAAAAAAGAATAAGAGCATAGAAATATGCTCTTATATTTACTGAATTTGATTTGACTAAATTTACTTGGAAGAGTAAGTTAGAGTTAAAGATAAGGAGGAATAATGAGGAAAATAAGAAGCTTTCTTCAAGAAAATTGGGGATTTGTATTATTGTTTGTAGTTTTTTTACTTTTCTTTATACTTATTATGGCTCCAGAAGAAAATAAAAAACTCACTCAGGAACCCCATAGTTTTAGAAATAAAAGCACTGTTCATCTAATTTTGAAGAGTGCTTTTATTATTTTATTTTTCCTCTAATTATAGATTGAGGAGGAAAATTATGAGAACAAGGTATTTTAATATAATAAGTATTATGAGCAGAATCAATCTGTTCTTTTTTATTTACATCAAACATGTCTTTAACTTTAAGTTTAGTAATAGTTTTATCTTTATAATTTAAAATTTCAATAAATTCTCCTTTTTTAATTTGATTTCGAGCTCTAATGTATAGTTCTTCCTTTTCAGCATCATATTTTTCAACTATTCCCACCATCCGATATTTTTTAATATATCCAGAAGATTCAGGATTCATTGTATTGTCATTATATCCATCCCAGAAGTTAATAGTATAGTCTCGATGAGAAATATTAGTTAATTCGTTTTGATATTTTTTTAAATTCTTTTTAAATAAAGTAGGAGACTTAGAATAATCATCAATAGCCTTTCTGTAGGTCATAGCAATGATTGAAACATAGTAAGCGCTTTTCATTCTTCCTTCAATTTTTAAAGAAGCTGGCTTTAATTTAAATATCTCTGGAAACTTCTCTATTAAACAAAGATCTTTAGAATTTAAAACATAATTAATATTATCTTCTTCTTCAAACTTTAACTTCCTTTCTGGTTTAATAGTTTCATTAGCTTCCCATTCCCAACGACAAGGTTGAGTACATTCACCACGGTTAGCATCTTTGTTTACCAAGTATTTACTTAGATAGCATCTACCAGAATAGGAGATACAAAGAGCTCCATGAATAAATATTTCAATTTCAGTATTTCCAATAGCTTTTCTTATTTTCTTTAATTGAGTATGAGATAGTTCTCGAGCTAAAACAATTCTTTTTACTCCATTCTTTTTCCAGAATTTAATACTTTCAGAGTTTAAAGTATTAGCTTGGGTAGAAAGATGAATCGGAATTTTATTCTTTAATCTGTTTGCTACATGAATTACTCCGGGATCAGCAATAATTAAAGCATCAGGTTTTAATTGATTAAGCTTTTTAATAACTTTCTCTAGTTTTTTAATTTCATCATCGTAAATAAATGAATTTAAAGCAAAATAGATTCTTTTTTTGTATCTTCGAGCTAATTTAATTGCCTTTTCAGTTTCTGTAAATTTAAGTTCTGATTTCTCAGCTCGTAAAGAAAATCCTTGCATGCCCATATAACAAGCATCAGCTCCATATAAGTAAGCTGTTTCTAGTTTCTCTAAATTCCCAGCTGGGATTAATAATTCAGGTTTTTTCATATATTTATTTTAATTTCTAACTATATCATAACCTTTTTTGAAAAAATAAAAAAGTTTTTGTCTGTTGTAAAGCAAGAGATAGATGCTATGATGAGAATAATAATAAAATATACTTATGGATAAAAAATTTATAGAAATTTCAGAGATATCTCTTTTTATAGAGCATCTAGAACTTAAAATAAAAAATGAAATCGCTAATATTCTAAATATTAGCTCAGAAGAGGTGATTGAATACAAAATTATTAAACGAGCAGTTGATTCTCGTAATAAAAAGAAAATTAATTTTGTTTATTCTGTTCGAGTTGAGCTAAAAGACCCAGAGAGTGTTCTGGAAAAGATTGAAAACTCAGATATCTCTAAAATAACGAGACATCGAATTAAATTAGCTGAACCTTATAACTATAAAATTAAAAAGGTTAAGAATAATAAGAATTCTCGACCAGTAATTGTGGGTTCCGGGCCAAGTGGTTTGTTTATGGCTTTGTTATTAGTCCGTTCTGGAATTAAACCTTTAATAATTGAGCGAGGAGCTGAGCTTAATGCTAGAGTTAAAGATGTCCAGAATTTTTTTGAAAATGCTAAATTAAATTTAGAATCAAATATTCAGTTTGGAGAAGGTGGAGCAGGGACTTTTTCTGATGGAAAATTATATACTTTAATTACTAATCCTAGAATAAATTTTATCTTTAATGAATTTATAAAAGCTGGAGCTCCTCCAGAAATAGCTTGGGATGCTAAACCACATATTGGAACTGATAAATTGAGAGGAGTAGTTAAAAATATTCGACAAGAAATTTTAGATTTAGGTGGGGAGATAATGTTTAATAGTAAATTAACAGATTTAAAGATAGAGAAGAAAAAAATTAAATCTATTATAGTTAATGATGAAAAAGAAATTAAAGCTGAGAGATTGATTTTAGGAATTGGACATTCTGCTCGCGATACATATGAAATGTTGTTTGCCAAAGATATTAAAATGGAAGCAAAAACATTTTCCATGGGATTAAGAATTGAACATTCTGCCGAAATGATTAATCGCTCTCAATATGGAAAATTTTATAATTATCCTTTATTACCAACTGCTCGCTATAAATTAGTAGCTCATTTTCCAGAAGGTCGTTCTGTTTATACTTTTTGTATGTGTCCCGGAGGACAGGTTGTCGGAGCTAGTTCTGAAAATGGAAGATTAGTCACTAATGGGATGAGTGAATATGCTCAAGACAAAATTAATTCTAATAGTGCACTTTTAGTTAATGTTAATCCAGGGGATTTTGCTTCAGATCATCCTTTGGCTGGAATTGAATTCCAAAGACATTGGGAGAATCAAGCTTTCATTTCTGGAGGAGGAGATTTTAATGCTCCAGTTCAACTTGTGGGAGATTTTTTAGAAAATACAGCTTCAAATTCTATAAAAAAAATAAAACCTAGTTATCAGCCAGGTTTTAAAGCTACTTCTTTAAATAGTTGTTTACCAGATTATATTATTAATAGCATTAGAAAGGCTTTACCAATTTTAGATAATAAGATTAGAGGTTTTGCAGATCCAGAAGCTATTTTAACTGGCATAGAAACTAGAAGTTCAGCTCCTGTCAGAATCCTTAGAAATGATAAGTTTCAAACTAATATAGAAGGAATTTATCCAATTGGTGAAGGAGCTGGTTATGCCGGAGGAATTGTTTCTTCAGCTTTAGATGGATTAATTGTTGGAGAGGCTGTTGTGGAAGAGTTGGAGTAGAGTTTATTTCCTAGACTTGACTTTTAGCAAATAGAGGAATAATATAAATATAGGTCGCAACTTTGCGATTTTTTGTTTATATTATTTTAAATTTATGAGAGAACTTTTAATAAAATTTGTAGAATGGACCAAGTTAAAAATTAGACTGCATATTAGAGATGATCAAGATATTTATTTTTATGAGCGAGAAATTTGGTGGGTTAGCCTGGGAATTAATATAGGATTTGAACAAGATGGAAAACATAATAATTTTGAAAGACCTGTCCTGGTTTTGAAAAAATTTGGAGCTAAAACGTTATGGATATTACCTATGACTAGTAAAGAGAAGGTAGGTATATTTTATTATCACATAGAATATCAAGGCAAAAATTATTTTTTAATACTATCCCAGTTAAAATTAATTAGTAGTAAAAGATTATTACGAAAAATTAGAACTTTATCAGAAGATGAATTTGAAGATATTAAACTTAAGCTAAAAGCTCTTATATAAAAAAACGATCCTCGCATCTAATAAAGAAGCGAGGTCTCGGAGGCCGAAGCCCATTCTATTTTTATTATATACTCTATAATAATATTGTCAATACAATAGTTATTACTTAATTTTATTAGCTAAAACTCTTGCTTTTTTTCTAATTATATACTAATATATAGGAACTTGGATTGACATTGACCGGTCAATGCAAGAAATTAATAATTAAAGGGTCTTTTTTTCATTTCTAATTAAAATTAGAAAATGGAAATAAATATATATATGAGTACAGAAGATACAAAAGACAAAAAGAAAAGTGCATTTAGTAAAATTTTAGAAACTCACGATGAGATTAAATTGCCTAAAGTAGGGGATTTAATTGAAGGTGTAATTGTTTCATTAGGAAAAAATGAAGTTGTTTTAGATTACAAAGGAATTGCTGCCGGCTTGATTAGAGGTGGAGAAATTCATGATGAATCTGGTGTCAGCAGCGATTTTAAAGTTGGTGATGCAGCTAAAGCTACTGTTTTAGAAATGGATAATGAAAAAGGTTTCATGGAATTATCTTTTAGATATGCTGGACATCAACAAGCTTGGGAAAATTTAGAGAAATTAATGAAAGATGAAGAGATTGTACAAGCTAAGGTAATGGATGCTAACAAAGGTGGTTTAATGGTTAAAGTTGGTAATGTTTTAGGATTTTTACCAGTTTCTCAATTAACAACTAAATATTATCCTCGAGTAGAAGGTGGAGACAAAGGTAAGATTTTAGGACATCTAAAATCTTTTATCGGTGAAGAATTTAATGTCGCTATTATTGATGTTGATGAAAAAGAATCAAAATTAATTGTTTCTCAAAAAGCTGCTTTAGCAGAAGATCAAAAAGAAAACCTAGCTGAATACAAAGTTGGTAAACATATTGAAGGTAAAATTACTGGAGTTGCTGGATTTGGTGCTTTTGTAGAATTTGGAGATAATTTAGAAGGCTTAGTTCATATTTCAGAAATTGCTTGGCAAAGAATTGATAATCCTAATGATGTTGTTAAAGTTGGTGACAAAGTTAAAGCTGAAGTCATTTCAGTAGAAGGTGGCCGAATTTCTTTAAGTATGAAGAGATTAATTAAAGATCCTTGGGCAGTAATTGCTGAGAAATATCAAGTTGGTGATAAGGTTAAAGGAGTTGTTCTAAAGATTAATCCTTTTGGTGCTTTTGTAGAATTGGATAGAGATATTCATGGTTTAGCTCATATTTCAGAATTGAGTAGCCATATTATTAATAGTCCAGAAGATGTAGTTAATGTTGGAGAAGAGTATGAATTTGTAATTATTAATTTAGATACAACTAAGCATAGGTTAGGACTTTCTTTAAAAGCTTTAAAAGAAAAGAAAGTAAAGACAGACGACAAAAAGGTAGAAGAGAAGAAAGAAAAAACTGAAGAGGTTAAGGAAGAAAAAGCTCCTAAAGAAGAAGAAACTGAAACTCCAAAAGAAGACCCTAAATCAGAAGAAGTTAAAGAAGAAAAAGTAGAAGAAGCTAAGGACTCAAAGGATAAAAAAGTCAAAAAGAAAAAATAGACTTTTAACTTGATATTAATTATTTGTATTCTCTAAGTATAATTAGTATCATTAGTATATTAACATTAATATATTAGCATTATGAAAGGTAGCTTAAAAAGTTTTTTAATATTTGTTGTAATAATACTAGCCATTGGAGCAGCATTTAGTTTTTATGATATTCAAAAAGACAAAGAAGAAAATATTTCTTTAATTCAATTAAGTAATAGTATTAAATCTGGTGAAGTAGAGACTATAGATATTTCTGGAGATAATTTAGATATTGAATTTAGAGATGGAAGTCTTAAAAAAAGTCAGAAGGAAAGAGAAGAGTCTCTTACTCAGACTTTAATTAATTTAGGTGTAGATAGTAAAGAATTATCTACAATTAATATGGAAATAGTTGATGAGTCAGGTTTCAGTTTTTGGGCATACAGTTTATTACCATTTTTAATTCCTTTCCTTTTAATTGGATTCTTTGTATGGTTTATGTTCCGAAAGGTTCAAGGAGCTAATTCTAAAGCTATGAGCTTTGGAGAATCTGGAGCTAAAGAAGCAGACAAAAAAAAGAAGACTACTTTTAATGATGTCGCCGGAGCTAAAGAAGCTAAAGAAGAATTAGATGAAATAGTAGATTTCTTAAAAGATGCTCAGAAATTTATAAAATTAGGAGCTGAAATTCCTAAAGGAGTATTGTTATTAGGTTCACCAGGAACAGGTAAAACTTTGTTAGCTAGAGCTATAGCTGGTGAAGCTGATGTTCCTTTTTTTCATATCTCAGGTTCTGAATTCGTAGAAATGTTTGTAGGAGTTGGTGCTTCTCGAGTCCGAGATCTATTCAAGAAAGCTAAAAAACAATCTCCTTGCATTGTCTTCATTGATGAAATTGATGCTGTCGGTAGACAAAGAGGAGCTGGTTTAGGTGGTTCACATGATGAACGAGAACAAACATTAAATCAAATATTGGTAGAGATGGATGGTTTTGATAACAAAACTAATGTGATTGTTATTGCTGCTACTAATCGACCAGATGTTTTAGATCCAGCATTATTAAGACCAGGTCGTTTTGATCGACAAGTTGTTATTGATTTACCAGATATTAAAGATCGGGAATCTATTTTGAAATTACATGCTCAGAACAAGCCCTTAGAAAAAGATGTTGCTTTAAAAGTTGTTGCTCAAAGAACTCCAGGATTTTCTGGAGCAGACTTAAGAAATGTTTTAAATGAAGCTGCTATTCTTTCTGCTCGTCAGGATAAAAGAAAAATTTCTCAACAAGATATTTTAGATAGTATTGAAAAAGTAATATTAGGACCAGAAAGAAAGAGTCATATTATGTCTGAAGAAGAAAAGAAGATTACAGCTTGTCATGAAGCTGGACATGCTCTAGTTGGTCATTTATTACCACATTGTGATCCTATTCACAAAGTTTCAATAATCTCTCGAGGAAGAGCAGCTGGTTATACCATGAATCTTCCAGAGAATGAAAAACATTTACATACTAAATCTAAATATGCCGATGATATTGCAATGATGTTAGGTGGTTTAGTGGCTGAACAGATTGTCTTTAAAGAAAATAGTAATGGTGCTAGTTCAGATTTAAAACAAGTTAGTAATTTAGCTAAACAAATTATTACTAAGTTTGGAATGAATGAAGATTTAGGTTATCGATCATTTGGACAAGGTGAAGGTATGGTCTTTTTAGGAAAAGAAATCCATGAACGAAAAGATTATAGTGAAAAGACAGCAGAGAATATTGATATAGAGATTAAGAAGTTAGTAGATTCTTGTTATCAAAAAGCTAAAGATACAATTATTGAAAACAGAGATGTTTTAGATAAAATAACTAATACTTTATTAGAGAAAGAAACTATTGAAAGAGAAGAATTTGAAAAACTAGTTGGTAAGAAAAAAGTATAAGATTTAAATATATTTTTAAACCCCTACTTTGAAGTAGGGGTTTTTTATTTACCTAATTTTTAGTATAATAAGTATAGATCATACTAAATGGTATGTGTTGTTTTAGTAAAACAAATTTTAAATAAAAATAAATAAATAAATAAAAATAAAATTATGGAATCTTTATATCGGTCTATTTTAAAAAGTTCTTGGAAAATCACTAAAAAATACAAATTTCTTTGGATCTTTGGTGTTTTTGCTTTATGGCTTGGTAATGGTGGTGAAATGCAAATATTTTTTAAGACATTAAACTTTGTAGAATCTTCTACAGCTACTAAATTAAGTACTACATTTGGAAATAATTTTTTATTTCTGAATTTTTTTAATGGCACAGATTTTTCAGCTATTTTAATTGGAATAATATTTACATTAATATTCCTAAGTTTTTTATTAATAGGTGTTTGGTTAGTAATTGTTTCTCAAACAGCAATTATTAATGCTGCTAATTCTATTGATGACAAAAAAGAGACTAGTTTTACTTCAGTTTTAAAATCATCAACTCCTCATTTCTTACCAGTTCTAGGAATGAATATTATTTCTAAGGTTTTAATATCCCTCTTGGTCTTTTTATTACTATTACCTTTGTTATTGATTGTTGTTAATACTGGAAGTAAGTTTGCTTTACTATTTAGTATTATAATTTGGGTTCTATTCTTACCTTTAGCAGCTATTATTTCATTTGTGATGAAATATGCTATTAATTTCTTAGTGATTAAGAAAACTAGATTTCTGGAATCTATTTCTAAGGCTTGGCTTTTGTTTAAAACTAATTGGTTAGTTAATATAGAGATGGCTATCGCTTTATTAGTTATTAATTTTTTAGTTGGTTTGGTAATAGTATATGTAACCGTTGCCTTTGTTGGTCCTTATTACAAAATTGATATTTTAACTGTTTATGCTTTTAAGAATCAAGCTTTTGGTTTAGTCTTCTTTAAGATTTTACCATTAGTAGTTATTTATTTACTCTTAGGTTCTTGTTTAGCAGTTTTTCAAACAGTTTCTTGGACTTTATTATTCAAGAAGTTAGTTAGTGGAAAAAGATATAGTAAATTAATTAGATTAATCTCCTCTCTATCAAATTATATGAAGGTAGATAATCAAGTTACTAAAGTTTCAGATATTAAAAAAACTAATTCGAATATTAAGAGAAGACCTGGTCGTCCTAAAGCAAAAAGAAAGATTAAGAAATAAATTAACTTAAATGGCACAGACTATTAATGATCTTTTTACAGATGATAATCAGAAGGCTGATGCATCTTTAAAATTAGAAACAAAATTGGACGAAATCAAGACTGATGACTTAGAAGAAGAGACTGAAAAGAGAGCCTCTTCTTTAAATTTGAAATATATTAATTTAAAAGGCTTCCCTATTATTCCCGACGCTTTATCCCTTATAGAAGAGGATCATGCTAAAAGTCTTGGAGTAGTTTGTTTTTATTCATCAGATGAGATTATAAAAATAGCTACTACTGGTCCAGAAAATCCACAGTTAAAGAGATTAATGAAAGAATTGTCTTCTGAACAAGATAAAACTATAGATGTATTTTTAATTTCCGAGAAAAGTCTAGAATACGCTTTAGATCTTTATAGAACTATTCCTAAAGTTTTAGAAATGAAAGAAGGAGTTGACATTAGTGAAGAAGATTTAAAGAAATATGAACAAAAGGATTTAACTTTTGATAAGATAGCTGATCTTTTAAAAGAGGCAGATATTTCAGAAATAATGACTATTATCATAGCAACAGCTATTCAAGTTGGAGCTTCTGATGTTCACATAGAGGCTGAAGAAGAAGATATTAAAGTTAGATTAAGAGTAGACGGAGTTTTGCATATAGTATCTTCTTTAAAGAATGATTTATGGTCAAAAATTATTTCTCGAATTAAGTTAATTTCTAAATTAAAAATTAATATTACAGATAAACCCCAAGATGGTAGATTTACTATTCATTTAAAGAAAGAGGATGTTGATGTTAGAGTTTCAACTATTCCTACTAAGTACGGAGAGAGTGTAGTAATGCGTTTGTTAAAAGCATCAACTACTAGTTTAGAATTCGATGATTTAGGTATTAAGAGTAAATCTTTTGTAGAATTAAAGAATCAAATTAAAAGACCAAATGGAATGATTATTACTACTGGTCCTACCGGTTCTGGTAAAACCACAACTCTTTATGCAATTTTGCAGAAATTAAATTCACCAGAGAATAAGATTATAACCCTAGAAGATCCAATTGAGTATCGTTTAGCCGGAGTTAATCAATCTCAAGTTAAAAAAGATCAGGACTATAGTTTTGCTTCTGGTTTAAAATCAATTTTACGACAAGATCCAGATATTGTTATGGTTGGTGAGATTAGAGATTTAGAAACAGCAGATATTGCTATTAATGCTTCTTTAACTGGTCATTTAGTTGTTTCGACTCTACATACCAACTCAGCTTCAGCAGCTATTCCTAGATTTTTGGCTATGGGTGTAAAATCATTTCTATTATCTCCTTCTTTGAATGCTGTAATTGGTCAAAGGTTAGTTCGTCGAATTTGTCCTCATTGTAAAGAAGAAATTACTTTAGATAATGAGATGTTAACAGAAGTAATGAATATTTTGAATAAGATTCCAATGAATTCCGGAACTAGATTAGAAGAGGAAGAATTGAACAATTTAAAATTCTATAAAGGTAAGGGTTGTGAAAAATGTCATGGTCTAGGTTACAAAGGTCGGATTGGAATATATGAAGTTTTGGTAATGTCTAAGGAAATAGAACAAGCTATTCTAGAAGAGAAGGTTTCCGAAAACATTATTCAAGACTTAGCTCAGAAAAGTGGTATGGTTACTATGCTTCAAGATGGATTATTAAAAGCTAAAGAAGGAATTACTACTGTCGATGAAGTTTTTAATGTAGCTGATTAAATTTTTAGTAAAGAATATAAAATAAAAATATGGAAAGAAAATCTCCTAAGGCTTATGTAGTTGCTGTAGATATGGGTTATGGTCATCAAAGAGCGGCTTATCCTTTTTTAGATATTGCTGCTACTGGTCAGATTATTAACGCTAATAAATATCAAGGAATCACTAAAAGAGAAAGAAAAGTTTGGCAGGGTGGTCGAAAATGGTATGAAATTATTTCTCGTTACAAAAATGTGCCTGTTATCGGAACTACTGCTTTTAGAATTATGGATAATATGCAACGGATTGAACCTTTTTATCCCCGAAGAGATTTATCCAAGAATTCAACTCAACAAAAATACTTTTACAAACAAGTGGAAAAAGGTTTAGGTAAAGATTTAATTAAAGAGTTAAACAAGAATCCTTTACCTTTAGTTACTAGTTTTTTTGTTCCGGCTTACTTTGCAGAATATTATGGTTACAAAGGAAAAATATATTGTATAATTTGTGATGCTGATATTGCTCGAGCTTGGGCTCCTCTTAATCCAAAAACAAGTAAAATTAATTATTTAGCACCGAATAAGAGAGTTAAAGAAAGATTAGAGTTATATGGTGTTCGATCAGATCGAATCCTTGTTTCTGGTTTTCCTTTACCAAAGGAAAACATTGGTGGTTTGGATAAAAAAATATTAAAACATGATTTAAAATCTCGTTTATACAATCTAGACCCTAAAAAAGTCTATACTCGTAAGTATTCTAAGCTAATTGAAAATTATCTTTGTCCAGTTAAAGAGATTAAACAAAATAAACATCCTTTAACTATTACTTTCGCAGTTGGCGGAGCTGGTGCTCAACGAGACATTGGACTTACAATTGTAAAACGTTTGAAAAAACAAATTAGACAAAATAAGATCAGAATTAATTTAGTTGCTGGAGCTCGTAATGATGTTTATTTATTCTTTAAGAAAGCTATTAAAGAATGTAATTTAGACAAATGTAATAATATTAGAATTATTTATTCAGATAGTAAATTAAAGTATTTTGAAATTTTTAATAGAGTTTTAAGAACTACTGATGTTTTATGGACTAAACCATCAGAACTCACCTTTTATAGTGGATTAGGTATTCCAATTATTATGGCTAAACCAATAGGTTCTCAAGAACACTATAATCGAGAATGGCTTTTAGCAATTGGAGCAGGTATTGATGCTCAAGATCCAGAATATGTTGATGAGTGGTTATTTGATTGGTTAAATTCTGGTTGGTTAGCAGAAGCTGCTATGCAAGGCTTTTTAGATGCTCCTAAAATGGGGACATATCATGTTGAAAACATTGTCTTAAGAGGTAAGACTAGTGAAATAGAAGATGTTCATTTATTATGATTATCAAGAATCTAAAAATTAATAGGTATAAAAGTATTAAGAAGCCTTTGGCTCTATCTTTTTCTAATCTAAATATTTTTATCGGTCAAAATAATTGTGGTAAATCTAATATTCTAGATGCTCTAGAATTAGTTTTTGATAAAAAGAAAGATAAGACTAATTTATTCTACCCAGATTCAGATATTGAATTAGAATTAGAACTTGGTTCAGAAAAGAATGTAAATTTAAGTTTAAATAATAGAAAGAGAAAATTATCTAATGATAAATCTTTAGAATCTTTAAATCAGAAAGTAAAAAGGTTAGATGAAGATACTTTTACTAACTACAAGCAGATTAAAATAGATTATAATACTCTATTTAAATATCCTCAGGCTTTAAATAAGTTTAAGAAAAATTTAAAAAATCATTTCCCTAAGATTGTGATTGATGAGAATGCTATGGATCTTAAGTATGAAAATGATGGTTTATATGAAGGTCAGAGAAGAGTAACAATGGATTATTTAGGTTCTGGTTTTGGCAGAATATTTACAATTTTACTTTATATCTTTCATCCAGAATATGAAGTAGTGATGATTAATGAGCCTGAAATTCATCTTCATCCAGCAATTATTAAGAAGCTCTTATGGGCAATGAAAAGTAGTCAGTCCGGACAGATATTTTTTACAACTCATTCTCCTTTATTTATAACTCCTAGTACTTTAGCTAATGTTTTTAGAGTTAGTCAAGAAGGAAAAAATACTAATGTTTATTCTTTGAAAGAAGGTAGATATGCTCATGAAAGATTGGTTCAAGAACTAAATGCTGATAATTTAGAGATGTTCTTTGCTGACAAAGTTATTTTAGTAGAAGGTTCTTCGGATTTACTGTTAATCAAAGGATTGATTAATATTTTTTACAAAGGGAATAAGGAAATAAAAATTATTCAAACCTATGGTAAATCAAATACTTCAATATATGCTGATTTATTAAAGATTTTTAAGATTCCTTTTCTAATAGTTTTAGATAAAGATGTTTTAAGAGGACACCAATTAGAAGAGCTAATGAGACATTTAAATATAGATTTACCAGATATGAGTGGAGAGAAGTTTATTAAAGAACTGCATAAATTTAATATCTATATTTTCCCAAATGGTGCTTTGGAAGCTAATTATCCGAAGAAATATCAGGGAGAAAATTCTAAGGCTCGAAATGCTTTATTAGCTGTTAATCAAATAACAGATGCAGATTTTTATTCTAAGGGAATGAAGAATCTTAGAGGAATTATAGAGTCAATTTAAAAATAATATAAAAACATGTCTTGGATTTTAGTAGCTGTTCTAGCTTATTTAATTTTAGCAGTTGTTAATTTAGCTGATAAGTTTATTTTAGAACAAATAGTTCCTAGAGCTAAAACATATACTTTTTTAGTTGGTTTAGCCGGATTATTAATTTTTATAATAGCTCCTTGGACATTATCTTGGCCAGGTTGGAATTTATGGTTAATTACTATTTTAACAGGAGCAACTTTTTCAGTAGCTCTTTTATTTTTCTATTATGCTTTGAAAAATTCAGAAGCTTCACGTATTACAACTTTAGTAGGTGGTACAGTTCCAATCATGACTCTTTTTCTTTCTATTATCTTTTTCAAGGAAAGTTTTAGCTTAAGAGAATTAGTGGCTATTCTTTTCTTAGTTGCTGGTACAGTTATTATTTCTATTGTTGATACTAAAAGAACAATCTGGTTTAAAGTTAAAGAATGGTTTCATATTCCAGCTCCTAAACAAGGTAAAAGTATTTTATTATCTCTTCTAGCAGCTCTTTGTTTTGCTTTGTATTGGGTGGGTACTAAATATACTTTTAATAATCAAGAATTTTTAAGTGCTTTAATATGGATTAGACTAGGTTCTTTCTTGGCAGTTTTGGTTTTAGTTCTTAGAAAAAAAGACAGAGAGAGTATTAAGAAAGATTTATTAAACTCTAATCAGAAAAAGCAAAATAAGTTTATATTTTTTGGAGCTCAAGGATTAGCAGCAATTGGTTCTCTTTTACAAAATTATGCTGTAGCTTTAGGATCAGTAGTTTTAGTTACTTCTCTACAGGGTTTACAATATGCTTTTATCCTAATTTTTACTTTCCTACTATCCTTATTCTATCCAAAGATTATTAAAGAGAATCAATCTAAGAAAATAATAATTAAAAAAATAATAGCTATCCTTTTAATTGGCTTAGGGCTATATTTTATAACAACATGAGAATTAATAAAAAAAATATGGGAATTGCATTAATTATACTACTAGTTATACTAGCTTTTTACTATTTAAAATTTGCTAAACATCATCCGCGAGAAATTAATTTAGATCAAGCTAAGGAAGATTATTGGGGAGTAACATTTTCTAGAAAATTTTGTGATGAAATTGGAGTTGATTGGAAAGAAACATATTTAGCTATGCTAGATGATTTAAAAGTAAAGAACATTAGAATTCCAATCTATTGGGATGAAGTAGAAATAGAAGATGATCGTTTTGATTTTTCTGATTATGATTTTATCTTTGATGAAGGAAAGAAACGAGGAGTTAAATTTACTGCTAATATTGGTTGGCGTTTACCAAGATGGCCAGAGTGCCATTCTCCTAAATGGGTCGCTAATTTAGAAGTTCCTGAAATTAAAGAAAAAACTATTGAAATGCTAAAGCCTGTAGTAAATCATTTTAAACATAGAGATGAAATAATCTATTGGCAAGTAGAGAATGAGCCTTTGTTAAATTCTTTTGGTATTTGTCCAGATGGGGATGAAAAATTCCTTAGAAAAGAAGTAAAAATGCTTAAGTCTTTAGATCAAAGACCAGTTTTAATAACAGCTTCTGGAGAATTAAGTTCTTGGAGGCAAGAGTGGGATATTGGAGATATGTTTGGAACTACTATGTATCGAGTTGTTTGGAATCCACTTACTGGGTATTTTAGATATCCTTTACCAGCTAGTTTTTACAAACTTAAAGCTAAGTTTTTAAAGTTAAAGCCAGGAAATATGATCATTTCTGAATTACAAGCAGAACCATGGGTTCCTAAAGGTACTTTAGCTAATCTATCACCTAGTGAGTCAAACAAGTCTTTTGATTTAGATCAATTTAAAGCTAATCTTCAATATGCTATTAACGCTGATTTAAGTCATTGTTATCTTTGGGGAGTAGAGTGGTGGTATTTAAGAAAAATGAATGGAGCTTCAGAATATTGGGATTTAGCTCAGAGTTTATTTAAGAAATAGATATAATATAATTTAGATAAAACAAAAAACATCTAGCTTGGCTCGATGTTTTTTAAATACATTTAATCCCAACTTAGAAGGCTATCACCGGTAATAGGAATTGTTTCTCCTAAAAATTTTGGTTGAGCTTTGAGAATAATATTTAAATAAGCTTTGAAGCGAGCTGGAATTTCTCGCAATTCGCTTTTTTTAGCACTGATGTAAATATGTTTATCGGCCGCTACACCAACAGCGTCAATATTTAAACCCTGGGCAATATAGAGAGCACGGGGAAGATGAAATTTTTGAGTGACAATGATTAAAGAATCAACTTGAAAAACCTCCTTGGCTCGGTAAATACTATCATAAGTGTCAAAACCAGCATGATCTAAGAAAATGTCTTCTGCGAAGATGTTTTGTTCTAATAAATATTTTTTAACTGCATTTACTTCATCATAATTTTCTCGACCATGATCGCCGCTAACTAATATTTTTTCTACTTTTCCTTGTTGGTGTAATTCAATGGCAGTTTGGACTCGATCAAGGAGCATATCGCTCATTTGGCCATTCTCATAAACCTTAGCTCCTAAAATTAAAGCAGTTTGTTTATTTGGTAAATACTTAGTAATATTTTGGTAAAGATATTTTTTACCAGTATTTTTTACATAAGCGTCAATTGAAAACAAGGATATTGTTCCAAGGATTAGTATTATTAGGATTAATTTAATTATTTTTTTCATATTTTATGTTTTAGTCTTGAATTATTACTAAAGTATTTAAACCCTTATTATTACTTTCGGATAAAAAGCTAAATAATTCAACAACATCTTTATTAGACATAGCAATGCAACCCCAAGTCCATTCATTATACAAAGAAAATCCACCACCATGAATTCCAATTCCGCGGAGCAGTTTTTGATCGGGGTTTAGGGAGTTAAACTTTCTAATGGCTTTGTCAGTTTCTATCTTAGAGCTTTCTTTTTCAAAATTCATTATTCTTTCTGCCCCATCTGAATAGTTGTTAATATAATTTGGTAGAGCAGTATTTAGAGTATTTAATCTCATCCAACGAGACCAACCATTAGTTACTTTATCCATTGTCTCAATTTTAAATATTCCTTCTGGAGTTTGATCATCTTCCCATATTTTTCGATCTGGTAATTCTCTCTTAATATTAACATTATATTCTTTAATAATTTGATTGTCTTGGTATAGTTTTAATTTATGCTCATCTTTGTAAATAGCTACTAAGTAACCTTGATGATCGGGAATTCCAATTACAGTTTTTGGGTACTCAGGATGATTATTCTTTTCATAGATTGTTAAACTTCTTAATTTTAAGGAGTTTAGAATTTTAAAACTTAAATTTTGAAGAAAGTATGTCTTTTTAAAAACAATAAATCCAGTAAAAAGCAGGATTAGAATTAAAAGGATGATAATTATTTTTTTCTTAGACATAAGTATAATTATTATAGCAATCTTTTGAGTAAACAAAAAACAATCGTTTAAACGATTGTTTTTTGATGGAGCGAGTAAGGGGAATCGGACCCCTCTCTCAGCCTTGGCAAGGCCGTGTAATAGCCACTATACGATACTCGCCTACCATACGATACAAAATAGATATCGTAGGTAAATATTTAGAACTATTTAGTTTCTTCTTTTTTATCTTCAGCTTTCTCTTCTTTAACTTCTGGTTTAACTTCTTCCTTAGGAGTTTCAGTCTTTTCTTCAGGAGTAGGTTTAGCTGGAGCTTCTTCTTTCTTTTCTTCCTTTGGAGTTTCTTTAGTCGGTTTATCCTCTTTAAGAGCATCTTCAGTTTTTGATTCTTTTTTCTCTTCTTTTACCTCTTTAGATTTTTCTTCAGTAGCAGCTTTTTTCTCATCTATTTTAGCAGTTCTTTTTTTACTAATCTTTACTGCTTTTTTCTTGTCAGCTTCAATGATACCATTTCTTACAAAAAGATTATGAACTGTGTCAGATGCTTGAGCACCTACTGATAACCAATATTTTATTCTGTCTTCTTTTAATTCTGTTTCTTTAGTTCGGGGATTATAAAAACCAAGCTTCTCTTTATAGTTAGCCCAAGGATCTTTATGTTTCTCCATGACAACGATTCTGTAGATTGGCATTTTTTTTCTACCAATTCTTTTAAATCTAATACTTAACATATTTTGAATTTTTAATAATTAAAAAAGCGTTTTGTGACGTTCGCTGCTAGTATGATAATGTTTTTTTAGCCCAATGTCAAGCCTTTAATCACTATATTGTTCAGCTTGGTTGAAACTTATAGATAGTAGTTTAGAAATACTATTATCATCCATTGTTACACCATAGAGTCTATCAGCCTTATGCATAGTAGCTCTATTATGGGTGATACAGATGAATTGAGTCTTATCCTTAAGATTATCAACAATTTCAGCAAAACGCTCAGAATTAGCCTCATCTAGGGCTGCATCTACTTCGTCTAATACTACAAAAGGAGAAGGATTATTATAGATAATAGCGCAAATTAAGGCAATGGAAGTTAAAGCCTTTTCACCACCTGATAGAAAGGTCATATTAGCTTGTTTTTTACCAGGAAGTTTTACTGAAATAAGAATATCAGAAATAATCTCTGTTTTTCCTTCATAGGTTTTGTTTTTGATTTCTTCAACTACTTCTTGATCATCTTTTTCTTTAGAATCTTCTTCATTACTTTCTTCATCTTCTTTCTCTTCTTTTAGTTCCCGAGGAACTTCTTTCTTAATCGTTAAATTAGCATGTCCACCACTAAATAGTATTTGGAAATATTTATTGAAAGTTTCATTTATCTTTTTAAAGTTTTGATGGAATCTTTCTTCTATCTTAATATTTAAGTCATCAATAATTTTCTTTAAGTTTTGAGAAGCTTTTTCTAAATCAACTATTTGTTTTTCTAAGAATTCATGTTTAGTTTTAACTTCATCAAATTCATTTTGAATGTCTTCTTCAATACCACCAATCTGACTAAGTTGTCTTTTGTATTTATTGATTTCATTAAAGACTTCATTTTTATTAAGATCTTCAATATCATAATTTAGTTTCTCTTTATCTATTTCTTCATATTCTATTTCTCTATTTAAGTCTTCATAATGAGCCTGATGTCTAGCTAGTTCAATATTTATATCTTGGATCTTTGAATTTTCTTTATTGAGTTCTTCTTGAATATTTCTAGCTTCTCTTTGCATCTCAAAGAGAGACTTTCTGTTTTCTTCATTTTTAGTATTTAAATTATCAAGTTCTTCCTTAGTTTCGGCTATGTCTTCCTCAAGTTTGTTAATTTTTTTATCAATACTTTTAACCATTTCTTGAATTTCTTCATGAGCTTCAGTTTTGTCTTGAGAGTCAGCCATTTTTATCTCTAAAACAATTTTTTCTAATTTAGATTCTATTTCAGATTGTCTACTTTCTAAGTTTTTTATTTTAATTTCAATAAGGCTCTTAGTGTTCTTTAATTCATAGATTTCATTAACATAAGAATCTTTATTTTTTAGATATTCTTGAAATTTATTCTGCAATTCTTTGTAATTTGTATTTTCTTCTCCAGAACCTTCTTGATTCATTCTTTTACTTAAGAATTCAATTTCCTTACTAATGAAATATATTTCTTTCTTTAGTTCTTGATGAGCAATTTCTTCAATATTCTTAATAATTTCTTGAATTTTAGTATTTAAAGATTTAATCTTATTCTTAATTTCATTATCATCAGATTCGCTATTGTTTTCTAAGCTTTCTTCTAATTGAGATTGAATTTTATTTATTTTATTTACAAATTCATCTTGTTTTTCTGTTTTTTCTTCTAAGTCTTTTGTAATTTGAGTAAGATTGCTTTTATATTTCTCTAATTCTTTATCATTATTAGTTTTTTCTTCTTCTAATTCAGTTTTTTGACTATTTAACCAATTTAAATTATCTTTCCCGCTATTAGAGAATTCTAAGTTAAGTTTTCCTTCATAAACAATTTTATCACGAACTAATTTATTCTTTTTATTAGTTAATTCATTGTATTTTTCTTGAATTTCTTCAAATTGTTGGGAATAAGAGTTTTTAGATTCCTCTTTATTCAATTTATCTTGAATTTCATTAAGTTCTTTATCTAATTTATTTTTAGAGCTTTCTTTTTCATTAAGATTATTTTTAATATTCTTAATTTCTTTCTTTATTTTGGAAACTAAAAAACCATAGTAATCATACTGTAGTCCTTCTAGTTTTTCTTTAACTTCTTTTTGTTTAGCTAACTTATTTACCTGTCTAGTTAAATATTTTAAACGAGGAGATATTTCATGAAGAATAGCTTTGCTTTGAGTTAAGTTATTTTGAGTTCTAGTATATTTATGTTGAGCTTTATCTTTTTTAATCTGATAGGCTTTAACTCCAGTAGCTTCATCAAAGAAAGATTTTCGAGAAGCAGCTGATTGACTTAAAACTTGATCAATCATACCCTGACCGATAATAGAGTAGTTATGTTGTCCAAAGCTAGCTTTAGCTAAAAGTAATTGAATATCAATTAATCTAACTTTTGATTTATTAATAATGTATTCGCTTTCTCCAGTTCTAAAAACTCTTCTAGTAATTACTACTTCTTTGTAATCAATTGGTATTTTCCCATCAGAATTGTCTAAGTGAAGGCTAACTTCAGCCATACCCAAACGACTTTTTTTATCTGAACCAGCAAAAATAACTTCTTCGGCTTTTTTAGTCCGAAGAATCTTTTGACTTTGTTCACCTGTAGCCCATCTAATGGCATCTGCTATATTTGATTTTCCAGAACCATTAGGCCCGACAATAGCAGTTAGGTTTCTATTAAATTGTAGTTCAGTTTTATTTGCAAAAGACTTAAAGCCTTGCAATTCAATCTTTTTAAGAAACATCTATTTTTTTGTTTTACCAATCTTTTTTTTCTAAACCTAATTTAGCGGCATTTACTTCAGCTTCCTGTTTAGAAGTTCCAGTAGCTTCAGTTATTAATTCTTTTTCTATATATAGTCCTACTGTAAATATTTTTTTGTGATCAGGTCCTTTTTCTCCGAGTAAGTTGTAGTGAGGAGTGATATTATACATTTCCTGAGACTTTTCTTGAAACTTTGTTTTTGGATCTAGATATAGTTCTTTTTCAACTATTTCATCAGCTTTGCATAGGAAATATTTTTCAATAAATTCAGTTGCTTTTTCATATCCTTGATCTAGATAGATAGCTCCAATAATTGCTTCCATACAATTAGCTAAAATATATCTTCGAGCCTTAGTACTTTTGTCTCTAGATTCTCCATGACTTAAGTAGAGATATTTTTCAACTTCTAATTGTTCACCAGTATCTGCTAAACTGACAGAGTTTACAATACTAGCTCTAATATTTGTTAAATCACCCTCTGGTCTTTCCGGAAACTTATTAAAAAGATACTCGGTGGAGATTAATTCTAGAACAGCATCACCTAAAAATTCTAGTCTTTCATTGTGCCCTAGTTTAAAATTATGATTCTCGTTTAAAAAAGACCGATGCACAAAGGCTTGTCTTAATAGTTCCAGATTATTGAAGGGAAATTTAATTTTTTTAGAAAATTGTTCAATTTTGTCTTTCATATACCTATATTATATCATTATTTTTTAGTTTCGACATTAGATTTTTTAGTTTCAACTTCAACTTCTAATTCTTCACCAGTTATTTCTTTATAAATAGCTCCGAGAACGCCATTAATGAATTTACTACTATTATCACCACCATATTTTTTAGCTAATTCAATAGCTTCATTGATAGCTACTTTAGGAGGGATAGTGTCATTATATTTTAATTCATAAATACCAATTCGAAGTATATTTCGGTCAACAATACTAATTTGCTTTAAAGGCCATTCTGGAGCATGTTCAGTTATTAGGTTATTTAGCTCTTTCCATTTTTCAACTATATTTTTCAATAATTGAGAAGCAAAATCATCTTCATCATTACTAGGAGTGAATTCTTTTTTTGTATATTCTAATATTTTTTCTGGATTGTCTTGAGTTTTATTAAAATCCCAAGCAAAAAGACTTTGGAGAACTAATACTCTAGACATGTGACGATTTTGCATAAATTTTAGTTGTTTTATTATTAATTTTTGGGTAAAAAAAGAAGCACAGCTTATTGCTTTGCCTCTTTTTCTTTTTTGTCTTTTTTCTTATCCAAAGCTGTTTCAACTTTGATAATTTCTTCACCTTTGTAATAACCACAGTTCTTACAAACTTTATGAGGTAAAATCATTGTTTTACATTTAGAACATTTTACCAAACCTGTTTGTTTAAGTGCATGATGTGATCTTCTTCTATCTCTAGATGATGAAGTTCTTCGTTTTTTAGGTACGGACATATAAATTCAATTTTAATTGATTATAAGAAGATTCTATACTATTTTAGAGGATTTGTCAAAGATTAGTGCTTGACATTTTTGAATATATGTGCTATAATTATATTAATTAGAAAAGGGAGGAAGTATGAAAAAATTAGTATTAATCATGTTATTGGTGTTAAGTATTGTTGGTCTCTTGGCTCGTCCAACTCCAACGAAATTATTGCCTCAAGCAATAATTGTTTATGGAGAAAGACTTCCGGAACATGCAACTCTTACAACACTGCTTGACATTCAGATGGATAATGGAATGTATCCGGAAATAACATGGGGAGACACTGTATTAGTACTCTTGAGAAAAGCTCCGGAAAAGGGTTATAGAGATTTTGTCTTCCAAAAAATCACGACTCCGATTACTATGATGGAATTAGATTTGATGCCAGGACAGCTGACAAAAGAGATTGTTCTTGTTTGTTCGAAAGAGTATTACATTCTTTTGAAAGAAGAATTTCAAAGAATTGATGTTTGCCCGGATGCAATGGTATTGGGAGAAAGTTTCTATGCTATCTTTTTGGACGAGGGGGATTTAAAAATTCTCCTTCAGGAACATGGTTAGAAAGAATAAAACTTTAAAACGAAAAGCTACCGATGACAATTCATTGGTAGCTTTTTAAATTGTTTAAAACTTTATTTACTCATCTTAGCTAATAATTCTTCAGCTTCGGCTAACTTTTTCTTTTCTTGTTCTACTATTTCAGTAGGAGCATTGTCTACGAACTTTTCATTATTTAATTTATTCTCTAGGGACTTGATATATGATCTTAAATTAGCGATTTCTTTCTCATTAGATTTTTTAATATCTACATTTAGATATATTTTAATGTTTGGTAGATGAATTTTAGTATTTAACTTTTCTCCTGTTCTTAGATTTTTAACTCGAGCTAATTTTTCAATAATAGGTGATTGAGTATTAATTAATTTATCATATTTTTTACTAATAATTAAACATTCGATGAATTTTGCAGGATCAATTTTGTTTTCGTTCTTAAATTTTCTAATCTCAGCAATAATGTTTTTAATTATTTGAAACTCTTCTTGAGTTTTTTTATCTTCTTTGTATTTTTTAAGTTCTGGCCATCTTTGAATTAACAATAAATCTGTTTTAAAGTTTTTCCAGATCACTTCAGTGATGTAAGGAGTGAAAGGATGCCAGAGTTTAAGTAAGTTTTGAAGGATGTAGAGTAAAATTTCATCTTTGTCTCCTTCAACTTTAGCTATTTCTAAATACCAATCAGCTAATTTATTCCAAGTGAAGTCATATAGTTCTTCGCCAGCTGGAGAGAATTGGAATTTATCAATCTTATCAGTAATCCCAAAAGTAATTTTATCTAACTCATCTAAAATCCATTTATCAGCCAAAGTTTTAACTTTAGGTTTCTTTTCTATTAATTTAACTTCTTCAACGCTAGTTAATATATATCTAGATATATTCCAAAGCTTGTTTACGAAGTTTCGATAACCAGCAATTTTTTCATCATAAAGTTTTACATCATTTCCAGGAGTAGAACCAACTATCATAGAAAGTCTTAGAGCATCAGCTCCGTAATCTTTAATCATTTCTAGAGGATCAATACCATTACCTAAAGACTTTGACATCTTTCGTCCTTGTTTATCTCTTACTAATCCATGTAAATATACGGTATCAAATGGTTTTTCATTTAAAGCATAGGTAGTCATTAAGATCATTCGAGCTACCCAGAAGAAGAGAATATCATAACCAGTTTCCATTACAGAATTAGGGTGGAATTCTTTTAAATCTTTAGTTTTGTCTGGTCCACCAAGAGTACTGAAAGTCCATAAACCAGAAGAAAACCAAGTATCTAGAGTGTCAGGATCTTGTTTTAATTCTTTGAGTTTATAATGATTGTCAGGAATATCAAAACTTATTGGTTTATCAAAACTAGTTTTATATTCTGAAAGTTCAAGAGGACTTTCATTAACCATTAAGCTTCTAATATATCTTATTAAAGTACCATGACAAACTATTAAAATTTTCTTTCCTTTATTATTTTTAAGAGTTTCTTCTAGAAATATTTCAATTCTCTTTAAAACTTCAGCTGGACTCTCTTCTGAATCACCAGGAATATCATAATTTAATTTGTCTTTTGAATAACCAGGATGTTGTTTTTTAAATTTTTCATCTTTTTTAACCCCTTCAAATTCTCCAAATCCTTTTTCAACTAATAGTTTATTTGTTTCTAAAGGTAATTTAAGGTTTTCGTTTAATATTTCAGCAGTTTGTTTAGCTCTTTTTAGAGGAGAACTTATTATTAAATCATAATTCTCTTTTTTAATTTTTGGTATTAAATCTTTGATAGCTTGAGTATTCATTTCGTCTAGAGGAGTGTCTTTTTTACCTTGGATTATTTTTTCTTTATTCCAATCAGTTATTCCATGTCTCATGAAAGAAAGCTTGGTAATATCTTTAGGAACAATTATTTCATCACCTTTATACCAAACTGGAATTCGATGTCCAAACCAAATTTGACGAGAAATACACCAATCTCTAAGATTATCCATCCATTGGAAGTAAGTTTTATTAAATCGATCAGGAATAATTTCAATTTCTTTCTTTTTAACTACTTCGGAGGCTAATTGTTTCAGTGTTTTATTCTTTCTTTTCTTAATTGGCTTATTTACATTTACAAACCATTGTTCAGAAGGAAGTGGTTCAATTGGAGTTCCACAACGATAGCAAACCGAGAGGTTATGAACATAATTTTCATCAATCTTTTCAACTAAGCCTTTAGATTTTAATATTTCTACTACTTTTTTACGAGCTTCTTTAACTGGTAAACCAGCTAAATCTCCAGCAGCTTCAGTCATCTGACCTTCTTTGTTAATAATTTCTTCAATTTTTAAATTATATTTTTGAGCTAATTCATAATCTATCATGGAATGAGCGGGAGTAATTGTCATAGCACCAGTTCCCATTTCCATATCTGCAGACATATCAGCAATTACTTGAGTTTTAATTTTTCCGTCTATCCATTCTACTTCAAATTCTTTACCAACGATATCTTTATATCTCTTATCTTGAGGATGAACAATTATTACTTTATCAGAAAACTTTGTTTCCGGACGAGCTGTTCCAATAACTACTGGACCATATTTAAAGTAATAAAAAGGTGATGTTTGTTCTTTGTATTCTACTTCATCGTCAGCTAAGGTTGATTGGCAGTGAGGGCACCAATTTACAACTCTTTTGCCTCGATAGATAAGAGCATCGTTATACATATCTATAAAAACTTTTTGAACTGCTTTAGTTGATCCTTCATCCATGGTATATCTTTCTCGAGACCAGTCTAAAGAAGAACCCATCTTTTGAAGTTGTTTTTTAATTACTGTTTTAGATTCGTTTACAAACTTGTCAACTTCTTCTAGAAATTTTTCTCTTCCAATTTGATGACGATCAATCCCTTGAGCTTTTAATTTTTTATCCACCACAGTTTGAGTAGCAATCGCAGCATGATCCATTCCTGGTAGCCAAAGAGTCTTATCACCTTTCATTCGATGATATCGAACCATAAGGTCTTGATAGGCAAGCATAGCAGCGTGTCCAATATGGAGCTGTCCAGTTACATTAGGGGGAGGGAGGACAATAGAGAATGTTTCTTTATTTCTATTTGGTAAATTGTCAGGGTTAAAATATCCAGAATTTAACCATTCTGAATAAATGTCATCTTCAAATTTTTTAGCTTCGTATGCCTTTTTCATATTATATATAATGATGAGATTAAAAGGTTACTATTTTAGTATAACAATAAATTTAAACTTAAAAAACTCTTGACAAAATAGTAAATATATTATACTATTAAGTGTTAGGTTTAATAAAAAAATGTGTTAAGGGGGAAAGATGAAAAAGAGAACATTAAATTTGTTTTGGGGAATGATGATTTTGTTGAATGCTGGATTAATACCAATGTTGATAATTAGTTTATTTTTAAAATCAGATTCGTTTGATTATCAATGGATGATGATTGCTTTTATCAATTCAGTTATTACCTTTTTTGTAAGTATTTTTGTTAAAAGGGTGTTGGTATTTGAATCTTGGGAATTTCTTCATTATTCTTTCAATATTTTGACAGGAATACTTTTGGGATTAGCTTTAGTGATGTGCAGGTTTTTCCCAGTTGTTAGACGAGCATTTGATGTTCATAGTAGCCAGGTTTTTGATCAAATGCCAATATTGATAATTTTTACCGCGATTGGAGGTGTAGCATATGTTATTTCGAATATTTTGAATATTATTTTTTATTTGAAATACATAAAATTATCGTTCAATGATTAAATTAGTTTTAAAAAATGAAGCTCACGGCAATCAGTTTGTTGTGAGTTTTTTTATTTTAAGAGCGTAAAATAAAATTTATTTAAGTATCAATTATTCTTTCGTTTTCTTTCTTTCCTAATTTAAATTTAATGTATTTAGTTCTCTTAGGTAAGCTATCTTTAATTTTATCAGCCCATTCAATTAAAACAAGGCTTTGATCATCATTTAAATAATCTTTTATCCCAATATCTATTAAAGATTCATAATCTTCAAAGCGATAACAATCAATATGAACTAAATTAGTATATTTCTTATCACCTTTAATCTTATACACTTTCATTACTACAAAAGTAGGGCTAGTGATATTTTTAATATTAAAATATTCTCCAACTCCTTTAGTAAAAGCTGTTTTACCAGAACCTAGGTCTCCAATTAAACCAATTACATTAGTATCAAAAGAATTAACTAGTTTTTTGCCTAGTTTTAAGGTTTCATTTAATGATTTTGTAGTATATTTATTCACTTGGATTTGAAGTATTAAGTAAGTTTATTTTTTTTCTGTGATTTTGATTATAATCTGTATGTTTTTTCATTTCGTAAACGAATAGCATCAATAATTACTTCTTTTTCTTCTAAATGATATATTATTCTAAATTTTCCAGACTTAACTCGATAAAAATTAGTATTTTTTATTTTAACAATGTTAAGATTTTTTTTGTTATTACTAATTAATTTTTGGATAACAAAAAGAAGTCTCTGACGATCAGACTGACTGATTTTCATTAATAATTTTTGAATTTTATCCATTTAAGTACTTTTCTTTAATATCTTAACGAGGTCTTTAGCTTTAATTCCTTTACCTTTATTATCACGAATAGCATCAAAAACAGTGTATTCTTTTTTTTCTAAGTCATCAAGAAAAAGAGGACGAATTTCTAAACTCTCTCCCTTGTCTTTAATTAAAAAACGATTAGTTTTAAAATTATTTCTCCAACTAGCTGGAATCGTAATTTGACCTTTGGTAGTTGTTTTAGCGATAGTGTTCATATATTTTGTATTAATGTATTACTTTCTTACATTATTACTTTATCAAATAAAGAATAAATAGTCAAGACATCTATAATTCTAAATTAGCATCAGCCATTAAACTAAAATTATTCTTTTGGGCTTTGTTTCTGTTAAAATATCCAGTTATAGCAATCATCGCAGCATTATCTCCAGTGTGTTTTAGTTCTGGAAAGTAAGTTTTGATATTCAATTCACTAGCTTTATCTTTTAAAGTTTCTCTTAATTCCTGATTAGCACTAACTCCTCCACCTAGGAGAATATTCTTCACTTTATATTTTTGAGCAGCTTTAATTATCTTAAAACTTAAAACATCTACTACTGCTTCTTGAAATGAAAAACAATATTCATTAATTTTTTCCTCAGTCCATTTATTTTCTGCTTGAGCTTTGTAGAGAACAGCAGTTTTTAATCCTGAAAAGGACATCTGAAAGTCTTTAGTATTTTTCATTGGTCTCGGAAAGTTTAAATTATCTATTCCTTTGTATTTTTTAGCTCTCTGAGAGATAATTGGACCCCCAGGATATCCTAAGTTTAAGATTTTAGCTACTTTGTCATATGCTTCTCCTACAGCATCATCTACTGTAGTTCCAATTAATTTGTATTTTCCATAATCTTTCATTAAAAATATCTGAGTATGACCACCAGATACTACTACTGCTAAAGCTGGAAAAGTTTTTTTAGAAAATAGTTCAGGATGACTAAGCCAATTGGAATAAATATGAGCTTCAATGTGATTTATTGGAATTAGAGGTTTTTGATGAACATAAGAGAGAGTTTTAGCTAATTCTACACCAGTCATTAAAGAAGTAATTAATCCCGGACCATAAGTTACAGCAATATTATCAATTTTTTTAAAATTAATTTTAGCTTGTTTTAGAATAGGAAAAAAATTCTCCGCATGATGTCGAGCAGCAATTTCTGGAACTATTCCGCCATATTGTTTGTGAATATTAATTTGTGATGAAATAATACTCTTTTTAATTCTAACTTTATTATTTTTTATTTCTAATAAAGCAATAGCACTCTCATCACAAGAAGATTCTATTCCGAGAATAAACATATATTATTTTAATTTGAGAATTTACTTGGAGTTTAAGAAGTACATTTCTTCTTTAAGAAATCCATGACTTTTTTATTGAGTAATCCTAATCTTAAATGTTCTTTATATTGAGGTGATTCTAAATTTTTAATCATTTCGTTATCATTACCATACATTTGTTTAGCCATAGCTATTTCATCATCAATTTCTTTATCCTTAATCTCCATCTTTTCTTGATCAATAACAGCTTTCATGATTAAAGAAGATTCTAGTCTTTTCTGAGCTTGTTCTTTAAAATCTTTTTCCATATCTTCTACTTTTTTACCAAGTTGTTGGATATAGTCTTCAAATTTTAATCCTTGTCTTTCAATATTTTGTTTAAGTTCTTCAATCATCTTTTGAGTTTCAAGTTTAATTAAATCTTCAGAAAATTCTCCAATTTCAGAATCTTTAAGGATCTTATCAATAATTTCTATTTCAGTTTTTCGGTCTTCTCCTTTAGATTTTTCAGCTTCGTAATTCTTTTTAATTTTTTCTTTCAAGTCTTTCAAATCTTTAGCTGCTAATATTGTTTTAGCCCAAGTATCATTAACTTTTGGTAGAGTTCTCTTGTAAACAGCTTTAATCTCTATTTTAAAGTCTGCCTCTTTACTAGCCATTTGTTTGTTATGGTACTTTTCTGGGAATTTTAACTTAAATTCAACCTTTTCTCCTTTTTTCTTACCCATGATATTCTCTTCAAAGCCAGGAATCATATGCCCTTTACCAATTACTAAAGGATAATTAGCCTCTTTACCTCCTTCAATAGGAACATTCTCAATACTTACTGTAAAATCAATATCAGTTTTGTCACCTTCTTCAATTTTCTTGTCTTCTAGAACTTCTTGAGCTTGGTTTTCTCTTAAAGTTTCAATAGCTTTGTTAATTTCATCCTCACTAACTTTAACTTCTGCTTTTTTGACTTTAATTTTTTCTAAATCACAAAGTTTAATACTTGGGATTAAATTAACAGTAGCTTTAAAAATTAATGGATTTCCAATAGCCATTTTTTCAATGTCTACTTTAGGATGAGAAATTGGTTCTAGTTTTTCTTTAGTTACTGCTTCGAAATAGAAGTTAGTTAGGATAGAGTCTAAAGCTTGTTCAAAGATCTTCATTTCTCCAAATTTCTTTTTAACAATATCATAGGGAGCTTTTCCAGGTCTAAAACCTTGAATTTTAGCATCCTTAGACATTTGTTCAGCTGTTTTCTCTAAGAAACTTTGATATTCTTTTTCTTCAACTTCAATACTTAACTCTACTTGATTTTTAGGTAATTCTTTTTTAGTAATTTTCATAATTTTTCATAATTTTTATTATTAAGTAGTCTCTAATTTATCATAAATAAAGCATTAAATCAATGGTTTGAAGATATTATTTATTAATACAGAACTTTAAAACTATTATAATGAAGGGAAAAATAATAAATATCAGACGTTTAGCTTAAATTGCGCAATTTGACACTTTTTTATATAAAAAATATAGACTATTATAATATTGCCTATTATAGAGAGTTTTACTAATTTTAATTACTGCGCAATTTGACATTTTATAAGAATACCTATATTATTTAGATAGGCATCTATTCGCGCAATTTGACACTTTTTTATATAAAAAATATAGACTATTATAATATTGCCTATTATAGAGAGTTTTACTAATTTTAATTACTGCGCAATTGAGTAATAAATTTAAAAAATATGAAAACAATAAATCCAAAAGAATTTTCAAAATCTAAGACAAACCTAGCTGGAGATCTTTTACGTAATAGTAAAACTTCAGAAGAAGAAAAATATAAAGCTTTAACAGTTTTAAGTAATTGGCGAGCCTCTCATAGCTATCCAATGCATGTCTTTAAAAAAAGATTAAAACGAGTTTCCGAAAAGATAGATAAAAATTCATTATCCGCTCAAAGATTAAAACGAGTCCCCTCAATCATTAAAAAGTTGAATAGGAGATATAAAAACAATAAAGCAACAATGAAGCTTACTCAAATGCAGGATATAGCTGGTTGTAGAGTTATAATGTCTAATATCAAATTAGCACGTGAACTTTATGAAGAGTCTTATATTAAAGGAGATTTAAAACATAAAAAAGTAAATGAGAAAGATTATATTTCTAAGCCTAAAAATGACGGTTACAGAAGTATTCACTTAGTTTATAGGTATTTAAGTGATAAAGGAAAAAAAGAATATAATGGATTATTAGTTGAAATACAAATTAGATCAAAATTACAACACATTTGGGCTACGGCAGTTGAAACGGTTGGTTTTTTTACAGGACAAGCAATAAAATCAAATGAAGGGGAAAAGGAATGGAATGATTTTTTTAAATTAGTAAGTTCAGCTTTTGCTAAAATGGAGAAATGTCCAATTATATTAGGAACGCCTGATGATGAAAAAGAATTATATTCTCTTATAAAAGAAAAAGAAAGAGAATTAAATGTAATTACTAAAATGGAGAGTTGGACTGAATCCATGAAGTTTATTGATAATCTAAAAAATAAAAAAAATCATCATTTCTTTTTACTTGAATTAGATACTATTCAAGAAAAATTGACCATTTCTACATATTCAAAAAGGCAAGAAGAAAAAGCAATAAATGCTTATGCTAAAGCAGAAAAAAAAATTTACGGAAGAAAAGAGTATGATGTTGTTTTAGTTGGTGCAGATACTACATCAGACTTAAAAAAAGCATATCCTAATTATTTTATGGATACTAAAGAATTTATTAATTATCTCAATAAGATTTTAAATAAATATTAACCAAAAAAACGCTTTGAATAAAGCGTTCTGAGATGGAGCTCCTTAGTAGAGGACGTTAGAACTATTGTGATTGAAGAGAGGGTTGGTTTTGAGTTTTAGATGTCTATTTTTTAGGTAGTTCAATTTCCATTTCAACAATTTTCCATAAATCATTTTCTTTCTTAAAAAAAAGATTGTTTTTCCCTGCTTGATCTATTGTTACGTCTTCACCATCTAAAAAAACTTGAATTTCACCAACATAGCGAAAATTTGTATCTAGATAATCATAACCTTTTTCAGCTCCTATTAAAAATAATTCTATATCTCTGCCATCTAAATACTCTTCTAATTCTTCTCTAACTTTTTCAGGATTTTCTTTTAAGGATGCTTGATTTTTCCAAAATTCTTCTCCAACTGATTGATAGAATAATTCTATGTCTCTGTTATTTAGAGCATCGCTAATAGCTCGAGTAGCCTCTTCTAGCGTTTGATAAGAATTATTTGGGTAATTTGAATTTAATTTACCAGAACCAAGTGGATTGTAACCATTCTCTACTTCTTCCCCGTCTATATAACCATCACCATCTGAATCAGGATTATTAATATCTGTCCCATAGACAGCTTCATCAGTATCAGATAAGCCATCATTATCAGTATCTATTGTTACTGCTTCATTTTCAATTTTACTTAAATTTTCATTAGTAATGCCTAGAGATAAACTAGTGAATAAATCCATTAAATTATCCCAGGTCACTTCATGTCGTTTACCATTCATATTTACATACCAGATTCGACCATGATCTTCAACTTGTAAAAATAGTTTTCCTAGGTGTTCTTTGCCAAAGTTGTTTATTATATTATCGGTTGATAAAGATATTTTATTCAGATTTTCATTGGTAATACCAACAGCTAATCTTTCGAAAAGATTTAGAGCATTAGCAAAAGTAACTTCATATTTCTTAGTATCACTAGGATTAACATACCAAACCCGACCATGATCTTCTACGGCTAACAATAATTTACCTTTTAGATCATTAGATAAAATAGTATCTATTTCTCCAATTTCGGGTGTAGGTTCAATTTCTATTATTGGTAAATTTATTAGACTATTTATTGTAGATCCAAAATTTTCATCAATTGAGCCATCTGGGTTAAATTTTATAATAGGGCTTACTATTGGATAAATACTTTTATCATGAACAATACCTCCTCTTAAGACGGCTATTATTTTATCATTTGAGTGCATTTTTAGATTATGAATTGCACCATATACATCAATTAGTTTTTCAGCATTAAAACTCTCATCGAGAGAACCATCAACATTTAATCTCACAATGCCAGCTTGTGGAATATCATTATGTAAATCAAAAAACCCACCTATTAGTATTTTTCCATCTGATTGAATAGTTATTGTTTCAATCCATTTATTAGTTAGACTCACATTAAAACTTTCATCAAGAGAACCATCTGAGTTTAGTCTTATAATTTTACCATCACCCATTGAGCCAGTTCCACCAAGTATTATTTTTCCATCTGATTGAACATGTGGAAGATAACTGAAATCTTCTGTTTCTTCATAATTAAAACTTTCATCAAGAGAACCATCTGAGTTTATTCTTATAATATAATTTTTAAAAGAATCTCTATCTATCCAGCTTACTATTATTTTTCCATCTAATTGAAAATATGGGAAACACGCCATACCATTATTTATTGTGGAGTTAAAATTTGTATCAAAGGAGCCATCTGAGTTTAATCTTGCAATACAATTTTCATCATTTGGACCAACAAAGAATCCGCCCACGATTATTTTTTCATCTGACTGAATATTTAATTTTGTTATAGCACCAGAAAATCCTTCTCTAGAATTAAAACTTGTGTCAATTGAACCATTTGAATTGAGTCTCACAATCTTACCATGCATATTTTCAATAGTATTATCTGGGCTATCATCGACTGATAATAAAATTTTCCCACCTGGTAAAACTATTAGATCATTTACGGAATTAATATCTATACTTGGATTAAATTCTTTATCAAGTGATCCGTCTGAATTTAATCTCAAAATACCTTTTCGTGCTATATCATTGTATGAAGTAAAAGAACCTCCAACTATTATTTTTCCGTCTGATTGAATGTCCATGGCTTCAACATAATTATCTGCTCCAATTATATCTGTTTCAGCGAAAGATTTATTTATAAAACAAAAAGAAATGAAGATAAGTAATGTAAAAAGTAAAAATACTTTTATTTTTTTCATATTTTATAATTATTTTTTATAGTTTAATTATAACACCTCATTAAAATTTAGAATAGTTCGATTCCATTTACGGGTAAACAAAAAAACGCCTTGAATAAAGCGTTCTGGAGTGGAGCGGGTAGGGGGAATCGAACCCCCGTATTCAGCTTGGAAGGCTGACGTAATAAGCCACTATACTATACCCGCATCAATATTCATTTAATCATATTTTAAAGGTCGAGTCAATATTTCTTACTATACAATGTAGTCAAAGCAATTGCTAAAGCATCACTAGCATCATCTCTCTTAGGTGCTTTTTTTAAATTAAGAGTTAGCATTACCATTTCTTCAACTTGTTTTTTACTAGCTCTACCATAGGAAGTAATAGTTTGTTTAATTTGGAGAGGAGTAAATTCTCGAATAGGAATATTGTTTTGACCCAAGGTCATGATAATAACTCCGCGAGCATGACCAACACTCATAGCTGTTTTAACATTCTTACAAAAGAAGAGTTGTTCTACTCCACAGATATTTGGTTTGTACTTTTTAATTAATTGAGTTAATTCTTCATTGATAATACCTAACCTTTTATTAAATTCAGTTTTAGCAGCTGTTTCAATACAACCACAGGCTATGAATTGAGGTTCTTTTTCTAGAGTAATAAAACCATATCCTAGGGTAGCTAAACCAGGATCTATTCCCATGATAATTTTCTTTTTAGAACTCGGCATTAGAGTAGAAGTTATGTATATCATCATTTTCATCTAAAGCTTCAAACAATCTTTCAACTTTAGCTGGATTTTCAGGTTTGACTTTGTTTTTAGCTAAATATTCTAATTCAGCATTTTCTATTTCAAAATCTTTATTTAATTTTTCTTGAACTTTCTGTAAATCTTCCATAGCAGTTATAACTCTAATACTATCTTCCTGTTTTTGAATATCCTCAGCACCAGCATCAATAATTTCTAATTCTTGTTCGTCTGTTAAATTTTCAGACTTTAAATAGATAACCCCTTTGTGATCAAATTGCCAGATTACAGAACCACCTAAAGAACCACCATGTTTAGTTAAGAGATGTCTAACTTCTGAAGCTGATCTATTCTTATTATCAGTAACCACTTCAATAATTACAGCTGTTCCTTCTGGTCCATAGCCTTCATAGGTGATTTCTTCTAAAGCTTGTCCTTCACCAGTACCTGAACCCTTGGCAACGGCTCTTTCAATATTGTCTTTAGGGAGAGAAAGACTCTTAGCTTTATCAATCGCCATTCTTAATTTAAAGTTCATATCAGGATCAGCACCCTCTCGAGCAGCAATTGTTATTACTTTAGTTAATTTAGTAAAAAGAGATGACCTTTTAGAGTCTTTAATAGCTTTTTTATGTTTAGTTGTGGCCCATTTGGAATGTCCAGACATATTTTTTTATTATATTTAATATATTATTAATATCTTAGCAGGAGAAGAGAAAATGAGCAATATATATGTTATAATTAGGTTAATAATTATTAAGGATATGTTTTATGAATAAAAAAGATTTGAAAAAATTTGATAAGGGGCAAGTTTTGAAGACTTATCAAGACATGTCAAAACAATTTGAACAGATTTTTACTGATTTTAAAAAAGTAAAATTACCAAATAGTTTTAAGGGAGTTGATAAGATACTAGTTTGTGGTATGGGTGGTTCTGCTTTGGGTCCAGATTTAGTACGAAGTGTTTTTCAAAAGAATCTATTGGTTCCAATTAGTATTGTTAATGATTACAATTTACCAAAATGGGTTGATCAAAAAACTTTAATAGTAATTTCTAGCTTTTCAGGGAATACTGAAGAAATAATTAGTTGTTATAAACAAGCTCAACAGAAAAAGCTAAAGATTTTTGTTATTGCTAGTGGTGGTGAATTAGAAAAAGTAAATTCACCAAAGTTTATTTATAATGCTCAGTATAATTATGCTCAGAATCCACGTTTTGCAGTTGGTTATTCAATAGCTATCTTCATTTCTCTATTAAAAAGTTTAAAGTTGTTAGATTCTTGTGGAAAGAATATTAGAAAAGATATTAATTATTTTAATAAAGGACAAAAAGTTGCTGAAACTATTGCTAGCAAGATGAAAAAGAAGATTCCAGTATTAATAGCTTCCGAGCATCTCTTAGGCAATATGCATGTTTGGCAAAATCAAATTAATGAAACTGGTAAGAATTTTGCTAGTTATTTTGCTGTTCCAGAAATTTGTCATCATCAGTTTGAAGGTTTAAGTAATCCGATCAATTTAAACAAAAATATTATTTATATCCTAGTTAATTCTAGATTGTATCATCCTCGTAATCAGAAGCGTTATCAAATCATGAAAGAAATTTTAAAGAAAAAGAAAATTAATTTTGTAGAAGTAAATTCATTGGGAGATAATGTTTGGAAGCAAAGTATGTATCTTCTAGGAATTTCTTCATATAGTGCTTTCTATCTAGCTTATTACAACAAAATAGATCCTCAACCAAATCCTTGGGTTGATTTTCTTAAAGAAAAGATGAAGATTAAAAAATATTGAATTAGATTATTAAAATTATGATATATATAGTAATCCCTACATACAATGAAAGAAATAATGTTGTAGCTTTGATTAGAAAGATATTAAGTCTTCATATTGAAGATTTGAATATTCTAATTGTTGATGATAATTCTCCAGATGGTACTGCGGAAGCAGTGGAAGAAATGAAAATAGATTTAGTAGAAGTAATGAAAAGACCAAAGAAACTAGGACTAGGTAGTGCTTATGTTGCTGGTTTTAAACATGCTTTATCTAAGGGAGCTAATTTAATTTTAGAAATGGATGCAGACTTTTCTCATCAACCATACAAAATTCCAGAACTTATAGATTGTGTTAAAAGTGGGAATGATATGTGTTTAGGGTCTCGGAGAATTAAGGGCGGAGGTATTATTGGTTGGAATTTAATTAGGAAAATAATGTCTGCTTCAGCTATGGAATTTTCTCGTTGGCTTTTAAAGCTAAAAACTAAAGATGTTACTGGCGGTTTTAGATGTTTTCATAAAAGAGTTTTTGAGAAAATTAATTTAGATGATATTAGAAGTAATGGCTATGCTTTTCAAGAAGAAATGGTTTACTTGTTAGAAAAAAATAATTTTAAAATTAAAGAAATACCAATCACTTTTGTAGATCGACAAAGAGGTAAATCTAAGTTAGGTTTAAAAGAAGTAATTGCATTTTTTGTAAGTATTTTAAAATTAAAGTTTAAAATATAATTAAATAGTATTTATTCCTTAGTCAATACTTTAAAAGCATTGACTTTTTTTGTTAATTATGATATGGTTTAATATTAAAATTAAGTAAGAAAATAATACCAATAGGAGGATATTATGAAAAAAATAGTGGTTTTGATGGTAGTAATAGTGGTTTTGATGGGATGTACGGTTACAAAAGTAGTTATTATTCGTGATGGTAAAAAGATTGATTATCATGAAGACAGAAGTGTCCCTCACAATGTTGGTTTCAGTTTTGATTATTCTGGTTTTCGAGCTCGGCTTACTAGCGATAACGTTATAGTAGCTGATTCTTGGGGATTGCCAGTAAGACTGGATAGAAGAATCTCTTCTGGATACAAGGTTGTTCTAGATAGTCTATATCAAGGTCATTATAGTATTGATGTAGAGTTTTTACCTATCGAACAATATGAAGAGTTATTGAGTTCGGAAAAAGAGAAATTAAAGGGAAAAATTGATTTTGAAGTAGGACCAGAAGGAGATATTATTTCATTCTACGGTCAAAAAGTACAAAAAGTACTTAAGATTGAAGATGCAATACTTCTTAAGAGTGTTAAACCTAATCGAATAATATCTTTAGAAGAGTTGAGTAATGATCATGAAATCTGGATGAGAAGAATGCGTAAAAAAGCAGGTTTTCCTTAATTTTCATTAAAACAAAAAAGCTCTGGTGTGTTAAACATGTCAGAGCTTTTTAAATTAAATAATTTAATTAAGATATTTGTCTTCTATATCGTAGGTTCCCATAAATTTCCATCGACTATTGGTTCACCTTGAATAAGTAACATAAGAGTATTACTAATAATCCAGGCTCCTAAGACGATGGCTAATCCAATAATTGCACCAATTAATCTTTTTTTGGCCTTGGAAATTAATTCTTCATTACCACCAGAAGTCATCCATTGAAAGCCAGAAATAATAATCATGACTAGAAATAATAAACCGACTAGAGTTAGAGCAATATTAATGATACCAATAATTCGATTAGGTAACGACTGTCCGTTATATAGGCCTGCTTGTTCAGCAAAATCTATTTGTTTTAAAGCTGCTTGTTCAGCAGCGGTCCATTCAATATCTTCACCTTCTTGAGCTAATAAATTATATCTCGGAACAACCAAAAAACTTAGAATTACGAAGGATAAAATTAAAATTTGAAAGTTCTTTTTAGTTTTCATTTAATTTATTTATTTAATTAAACTACCATCAATATATAGGTAACAAAACTAGCTAGTGAGTAAGACAAAATTACAATTGCTAAACCAATGATAGCATTAGTTATATTCTTTTTAGCTTTACCAATAGTTTCTTCATTACCACCAGCAGTCATCCATTGAAAGCCAGAAATAATAATCATGATTAAGAACAAAATTCCTAGAAGACTAAGAATGGTTTTAACTATTCTAGCAATAATATCAATAATACCAGATTCTTCAGTTACAGGAGCATAACCAGCATACATAGTAGCAGTTGCATCAAGTTTTGCTTCAATAAGTTCTTTTGTTGATACTCCTTCTGGCGTTGTGTCTGGAACTGGAAGTGGTTCTATGCACTCTCCACCGATACATACTCCGCTACTGCTACAATCATTGTTAGATTCACATGCTTGAGCATTAGTAATACCAATGGCGGATAGACTGAGAAGTATAATTAAAGATATGAAGATTATTTTTTTCATTTTATAATGATTTATTTATAAAGTTTGTCCTATTAAAATATCAACTACAAAGTAAGAAATAGCATAGGCGGCAAGTACAATTACTAAACCAATAGTAGCATTTTTAATCCTATTTTTAGCTTTAGTAATGCTTTCTTCATTTCCTCCAGCAGTCATCCATTGATAACCACCTATAATGATTAAAATTAAGAAGAATATACCAATTAAAGAAAGAGCAGTTTGAATAATACTACCAATAACAATTTCAACACTAGAGTTAGTATCATAGCCAATACCACTGGCAGCATAATTAATTAACATTTCAGAATGTTTTAAATTAGGTAGAATTTCACTACTAGCTGGTTGAGAATTCTCAGTAGGTGTCATTTGAGCTAAAACAGGACTGAATATTAAACTTAGTAAGAAAATTAACAGAAAAGAGAATACAATTCTTTTATTTTTTTTAAACATATTAATTTATTTTATTAAACAGTAGATTTAAATAACATTTCTAATATGAAATAGGCTAGAATATAGGCTCCTAAAACAATAATTAATCCGTTAACAGCCATTCTAATTCTTTGTTTTGCTTTAGTTACTCGTTCTTCATTACCTCCGGAAAACATCCATTCATAACCACCCATAACAATTAAGATTAGAAATACAATTCCAGCAAAACCTAGAATTGTACCAACAATTTTATTTCTAGTATCTTGAAGCATCCAAAAAGTTTGCTCTATGCTTTCAGTTGTAGCATATCCTAAATTATTAGCAGTTTCATTATAATCTTTTCTAATAGTTTCAATAGCTTCTATAGCTTTAACAGGAACTACAAAGATATTAGATAGAATAATAGTTAATATAAATATTAGAAATATTTTTTTAAACATAATTTAACTTGTTACAGGAGGAGTTATTAATTCATTTAAAGTTATAAATATTAAATCAACTAAAATATAAGCAGCAACAATAATTATTAATCCAATTATGGAACTTTTTATTTTATCTTTAGCTTTTTTAATAGCTTCTTCGTTTCCACCAGAATTCATCCAACCATAACCAGCAAATATTATATTCATTAATAATATTATTCCAATAAAGGCTAGAATATAACCAATTAATCTAGCGATAATATCCTGAGGTTCCGCTGCTATTGTTCCTGTTTCATCTGTTAAGCTTGCTTCACTAGCACTTTTTATTAAACCATCACGAGCTTCTTTTAAAGCTGAATTAGTCTCTTCTTGAGCATGAATACTGAGAATTGGTGTTAAAACAAAAGAAATAATGATAAAACAAAATAGTATCTTTTTTATATTTAGATTCATTTTTTTATAGGTTATATAATTCACATCTCCTCGCTCTATATAATATAAAGCGAGAAATCTAAACTATATTTTTTTAAACACTATCACCTAAAGATCCGCCAATTGTACCAACAACATAGGTAGCAATTGCGTAAGCAGCTAGGATGATAATTAGACCAACTACACCGGCTCCTAATAATTTTTTAGCTTCTCCAACTTTTTCTTCATTTCCACCAGAAGTCATCCATTTAAAACCACCAATTAGAATCATAACTAGAGCTATCAAGCCTAATAATCCTAAAAGAGTGTTAATTAGATTAACAGCAGTACCTTCTAGGTCTCCTTCTGCTAGATTGGGAACCGTTGGGACCGTAATTCCATCTCCAGAATCTGGTGGGGTATTACCGGTTTGAGCAAATACTCCTACAGCAGATACAGCGAAAACGAAAATTAAGACGAAACTAATAATGTTTTTAGTTAGTTTTGACATTTTGTTTTTCTTCCTTTCTTTTTCTCATTTAACTTAACGTTAAATGAGCTTAATGTCTCGTTATTTATACGAGCTTTTATTATTTATATAAATTATATACAACTTAATATATCTATTATACTATTTTTTATGAAAATTGTATAATGTTTTAATTTCTATTGTTCACCACCCAGTATCTTAAATACTAGATTTAAGACAGAATAACTAGTAAAGATAGTTACTATTCCTAAAACTGCCCAAATTAAAATTCCCTTTCCCTTTTTAATCTTTTCTTCATTTCCACCAGAGGTCATCCAAGTTAAGCCACCGAAAATAAACATTAATAGAGCTAGAGAACCAACTACACCTAGAGCACCTTTAATAATTCTACCAATTAAGTCTGGAATACTTGTAGTCCCTAGAGGATTTGTTAGTTCATTGTCAGCTGTCGTTGCATAGCATACTCCAATTGAAGAAACAAGTACTAGTGAGATTAGTAAAAAACTAATTATTTTTTTGTTTTTCATTTTAAATATTTTATTATTTAAATTCTGTTGATTCTAATTTGAAGTTTTTATCTTCTTCAGCTTTTTCTATTAAAGTATCTTGAACAAAACTTATTATCATATAAGCACCTAAGAAAATAACTAGTCCAATAATAGTTTGAACCATCATGGTTCGAGCACTTTTAATCTTTTCTTCACTGCCTCCAGAAAATATCATTTGAATACCAGCAATAATAAAGAATAGGAGAGCTACACTACCAACGATTCCTAATAATTGTTTAGAAATACTAATAGCTTTATATACTAGATCTTTCACATCATATTCACCATATTCTCTAAGGCATTCTTCTATGTTAATTTGTTTATAACATTGAGCACCTTTACACTTTCCATCTTCAAATAGTTCTTGGTCTTTACAATTTTCTTCTTTAGTTGTCTCCCAATATATTCCATCTTGATTCTTGTCTTTACCTTCTGCATCTCGACATTTAAGGTCTTTAGTGTCAAATGCTTTACATTCAAAGACATCCTTAGCATAAACAATCGGAATATTAACAACATTTAGAAGGATAGTTATTAAAAAGACTGTTAATATACTAAGTTTTATTTTTCTAGACATTTATTTAATGGTTTGATTTATTCTGGTAGCTGTATTTTTTAATAAGTTTCTAATTGCTTTATCTACTAAATTATCATTTTTTATCTTATCAACTAATTCTATAATAGCTTTCTCAGCTTCAGCTAGTGATTCTCCTCGATACCATGATTGAGCAGTTAAGATTTGATCAACGAATGGTTTAATTTCTAGATTCTGAGCTTGGACATCTTTAAGAGATTTTAGAGCAGTTGGTTTATTAGTTTCTTCTAGATATATTTTAACATTTTCTTTCCTAGTAGCAAAATCAATAAATCCCCAAGCAGCATCTCTATGTTTAGTTTTATGAGAAACTGTCATTAACCAATAATTAGCAAAGTTTGTTGGTCGAAGAGTATTAGAGATTTGAGGTACTGGAGCAGTTTTTAAATTAAACTTATCAGTAGTTCTGGATTTAATTTGTTTAAGATGGTAAGGATAGCCAAAAAAGAAAGCTACTTGTCCATTAATAAAGGCATCTAAAGCATTATCCTGATCTTTATTCCAAGAGTAAACTTCTTTAATTGGATTAGAATAATCATTGTAAAAGTTAATAGCTTCCATAACTAAATCTTGATTTTCTGGATTTTCAAAATTAATTCTATTATTAGGAGTTAATAAGTCAACTCCATTTTGGAGCATTAAAAGTACTAAAATATCAACAGCATTAGTAATATTATTTGTTGTTCCCAGAGCAGTTCCAGATTGTTCAAAGCTATTATTCTCATTCAGGAGACTAATATTTTTAACCATGCTATTAAATTCAGTCCAAGTTTTTGGTGGATAGGAAATATTAGCATATCTTAACAAATCTTCGTTATAGAATAATCCCAGAGTATCTAAACTTAAGGGTAGTCCATAGATTTCATTTTCTTTGACCACATCTTCATAAACTACATTGGCATAATTTTGAACCAAGTCATTTAATGATGTTGTCCGAACCTCTTTAACGCTATCAATAATATCTGTCTTTTGAAAACCACCAATACCACTTGATTTTACTTCACGATAAGGGAGTATAATTTTAGCTGGGAGAGGAGTAATTTTACTCTTATACTCTGCTAACCAATCATTCGGTAAGAAATAGATATCTGGACCACGATCTTCTGCCCAAGCTTCTAATAATTGTTGTTCGTATTCATCAATACCAAATTTTTTGTAATTAATAGAGATAGTTGGGTGCAGTTTTTTGTAGCCATCAAATAATGGTTTCAAACTAGTACTATCTTCATAAACTGACCAGACATTTAGAGTTAGAGGTTTAAGTTGAACAGCTTTTCTTTTAAAAGGATTATTAGTACATCCAAATCCAGAAGTAATTAAGATTACAAAAACAAAACCGAGGATAATTAGTTTATTTTTAGACATATTTTAGATATTTAAATTATTAAAAAGTCTTTTTTAAGTATTTTTTTAACTCTTTACCAATTTCTTTATGCTCTAAAGCAAAATCAATAGTAGCTTTAATAAATTCTAACTTATTACCACAATCATAATATTTTCCATTTTCTATTTCACAAGCATAAAGAGGAACACCTTGTTTTTTTAGAGCATTAATAGCGTCTACTAACCAGACTTCTCCGCCTTTACCTCTTTTGGTTTTTTCTAAAACTTTAAATATTTCGGGAGGTAAAATATATGCTCCTAATAGAGCTAGGTTTGAAGGAGCGTTCTTAGGATTTGGTTTCTCTACTATATTCTTTATCTCGTAGACATTATCTTCTATTTTTTTAACATCAGCTACACCATATCTAGCTAAATCTTTCTTGTTTTTTATTCTTAATCCAGAAATAACCATCCCACCATATTTTTCATAAACTTTAATCATTTGTTTTAGTCTTGGTGGCTGAGAATGAATAAACTCATCGCCCCAAACAACAGCAAAAGCTTCGTCACCAACTACATCCTTAGCGTTTAAAACTGGAGTACCATTACCGTAAGGACCTTTTTGTCTAATATAAATAAAGTTAGCTAAATCAGCTATCTTTTTAATTTCTTGTCTTTGTTTATTCTTACCTTGTTTTTTAAGCCAGTTTTGTAATTCATAATTGTAATCAAAATGATCTTCAATGGCTCTTTTGCTACTGCCAGTAACTATAACCACATCTTTAATACCAGATGCTACCACTTCTTCAACAACATATTGAATGATAGGCTTATCTACTACGGGTAACATTTCTTTAGGTTGGGCTTTAGTAGCAGGTAGAAATCTAGTTCCTAATCCAGCTGCCGGGATAACTACTTTTCTAATCTTATTTTTCATATAATTAAAAACTCAAATTTATTATTTAATTCGATATGTTTATTATACTAATAATTCCTAGTTTAGGTCAATCTAATTTTTTAATTTAATTTGTAGTTTTCCCTATTTATTGTATTATTAACTTATGAAAAAATTTATATGTCAGGAAAATAAAATTAGGTTAGATAAATTTTTAGTTGAAAGACTAAAGAGTTTGTCGCGTTCTAAAATTCAACACCTAATTGAAGATGGGCAAGTAAAAGTTAATTCAGAAATTGTTAATAAAAAACACCATTGGTTGGATGAGAAGGATAAAGTTGAGATATTACTTGCACCTTCGGGTCCCGTTGCTAAGAAAAAAGCCTCTTGTTTTAAAAAAGATATTAAAGTCGTCAAGAAAGCTAAAGATTATGTAGTTATAGAAAAGCCTTCTGGTTTGATTGTTCATGGAACTAAAGAAATTCACGAATATTCTCTAGCTGATTGGTTGATTAAAAAATATCCTCAGATTAAAAAAGTAGGAGATGATATTGAATTCAGACCAGGCATAGTTCATCGTTTGGATAAGAAAGTTTCTGGTCTAATGGTTGTAGCTTTAAATCAAGAATCTTTTGAAAACTTAAAAGAACAGTTTAAAGACCGGAGTGTAACTAAAAAATATTTAGCTTTAGTTCATGATCAGATGGAAGAGTATGATGGAAAAGTAGATTTTCCAATTGAGCGTTCTAAGAGAAGTGGTAAAATGGTAGCTAAGCCAAAGCATTTTGATGAAAAAGAAGCTTTAACTCTTTGGGAGACTAAAGAAAAATTTGCTCATCATACTTTATTAGATGTTCAAATTAAAACTGGAAGAAATCATCAGATTAGAGCCCATATGCAAGCTATTAATCATCCAGTTGTTGGTGATGATTTGTATAATATTAAAGGGAATAAGGATAAATTTAATTTAAAAAGAGTTTTTTTACACGCTTATCGTTTAGAGTTTAGAGATTTGAATGGTGAATTACAAAAATTTGAAATAGATTTGCCAGAAGATTTAAAAAATGTAATTGAAGAACTATGAAAAAAGAAATAAATAATTTAGTATTCATAGATGGTCAAAATTTATATATGGGAACTAATTCAGAAAAACCAAAATGGGAAGTTGATCTTTTTAAATTTAGAGAGTATTTATTAAAGAAATATAAAGTTAAGGATGCTTATTATTTTTTAGGTTTTGTAAATGAGGAAAATAATGATTTATATGAAATGATCCAGAAAGCTGGTTTTGTTTTAAAGTTTAGAGAACATAATTCTGTTATGATTGGAAAGAAGAAGGGAAATGTAGATTCAGATATAATTTTTGATATAATGAAGAGGATTTACAAAAAAGAGGAGTTTGATAAGATTATTTTAGTTTCTGGTGATGGAGATTATAAAATGTTAGTAGATTTTTTAATCGAAGAGGAAAAATTTGAAAAGATACTTTTTCCGAATAAACAATTCGCTTCTTCCCTTTATAAAGGACTTAAACCAGAATATTTTGATTATTTGGTAAATATTAAAAGTAAGATTGAACGGAAATAAAAAAGGGTCTCCTTAGGTAGTTAACCGTTCGGATTCCCTTCGTCTTAATATTTATATTATATAGATTATATAGATAATGTCAAGTAAAAAAATAGAAAATTATGAAGAATAAAATTTTTGCTATTGCTGGACCTTCGGGGGCTGGAAAAACAACAATTATTAATTTAATTTTAGAGAGAAATAATAATTTACAAAAAGTTTTAACTTCCACTACTAGAATAATTCGAGAGGGAGAAAAAAATGGAGTAAATTATAATTTTTATAGCATAGAAGAATTTCAGGATAAACTTGCTAAGCAGGAATTTTTGGAAAATGAAAAAGTTCATTCAAATTATTATGGAGTTGAAAAGAGAGAAGTAGAAAAAATTATTGAGGATAGTAAGGTTCCCTTGTTTGAAGTTGATGTTCGAGGAGTAATGACAATTAAAAAAATAATACCAAATTTAAGAACTATTTTTATTCTACCAGAGTCATCAGAACAAATAGAAAATCGTTTAAGAGAGCGTCCTAATATTACTGAAGAAGAAATTAAAACTAGATTAAAAACAGCTAAGGATGAATTAGAGATAGCTGATAGGTTTGATTATAGAGTTGTAAACGAAGAAGGAAAAATTGATAAAACCGTTCAAAAAATTGAAGATATTTTAAGAAAAGAAGAGTATATTTAATTAGATTGACAATAGACTATATTAATAGTAGAATTAGATGACAATTTATATTATGCATCCGTAGCTCAACTGGATAGAGTGTCTGGCTTCGGACCAGAAGGTTGCAGGTTCGAATCCTGCCGGGTGTACCATTTTGGTATTAAATTGTAATATTATGCGCCGTTAGCTCAGTTGGTAGAGCAGTTGCCTCTTAAGCAAATGGTCGCAGGTTCAAATCCTGCACGGCGTACCAAAACTTTGTTTTAAACAGAGTTTTTTTATTTTATATAACTTAAAGGGTTTTGTTTGTATCCATTAACTCTAACTTCAAAATGCAAATGTGATCCAGTTGACCAACCAGTTGATCCCATAGCCATAATAGTTTGTCCTCGTGATACTTTTTCTCCTTTTTTAACATACAACTTAGAAGCATGAGCATAAAGAGTTTGCATCCCATTTCCATGATCAACAATTAGATAGTAACCATAACCACCTCTACTCCAACCAGCAGTAGTAACTGTTCCAGATTCAGCAGCATAAATAGGGGTGCCTAAAGGAGCTCCAATATCAATAGCTGCATGTCTCCACCAATAGTATTGAGTAATTCTTCGAGCACTACTTGGCCATAATAGTCTAGTATTAGTATTTACATTTTTAGGAGTATTAAATATTGAACTAGGTTTAGTATAGGTAGTAACAACTGCTGCTGGTTTAACACCATCAGGAATTATTAAATTATTTCCAATAGCTACTTGATCAACAGAACTTAATTTATTAGCCTCCAATATCTTATCAACTTCAGATTTGTATTTTTTAGCGATAGTAGATAATGATTCTCCTTTTTTAACTTTATGCAAAAGCCCAGTAGTTGGAAGTATTTTTATACTTTTACCAGGTCTAATTACAGAATAGTAAGTTAAATTATTACTCCATAGTATAGTAGCAACACTAATATCAAATTTTTGAGCAATACCACTAATAGTATCTCCCTCTTCAACAACATAATCAATTACTTTGTTCCGTGGTCCTTGTTTAGCTGCTTCTTCAGATATAGTAGTAGCTACTAAAGCAGTTTCTTCATTAGCAGTCATAGCGGGAGTTGGAGTATTATCAGAAATATTTACTACAGCTTGAGGTAGAGGAGCTTCAATGGTAGCCTGTTCTGCTTCAACATTTTTCTTAGCAATAACTGCTGGACCTTCCTCTTCAATAATTTCATCGTTATTAAAAAATTCATCAGTTTCTCGAATAACTATTTTAGACATAATAGTATTTTTACCAAATTCTTCTGGTTCAGGTAATTTAGCAAATAGATTATTAGCAATTGTTAAAAAACCAATTCCAATTAAAAGTACATAAGTTAAAGTTTTTTTAAATTTTAATTGATAGTATTGAATATGCTTGTTATTTTCAATATCTTTTTTATTATTTTTTTCTTTTACTTTCAATGATAATCTATATGTTTTAAAGATAATTGGTTTTAGTATCTTCTGAGGTAACCAAAAAATAATCTTGAATAAGATTGTTAAAAATTTAGATAAATAAACAAAAACAAACTTAATTGTTTTGATTAAATAAAGTAAAGAAAGTAGGAAATATCTGGTAATTTTGGTTGAAATAATCTTAGGATTATTAATTAGGTAACAGTTATTATAGTAGAATAGAATGCTTTGAAAAGCAAGAGTAGAGTGTATTTTTCTTGCTTAAGATTGATAAAATGATAGAATAAAGATGTAAGACTTGGAGTATGAGTTTTATATTTTTGATTTATAAAATTAAGAGTTGAAATATGGATTTAGCATATAATCATCAAGATATAGAGCCGAAATGGCAAAAAAAATGGGAAGATTCTCATGTTTTTAGAGCTAATGATAAATCTAAAAAAGAAAAAAAATATGTTTTAGATATGTTTCCTTATCCTTCTGGAGCTGGATTACATGTTGGTCATCCCGAAGGCTATACAGCTACTGATATTTATTCTCGTTATTTAAGAATGAAGGGCTATGAAGTAATTCATCCTTTAGGATGGGATGCTTTTGGTTTGCCTGCTGAAAACTATGCAATTAAGATTGGAGTTCATCCTCAAAAGAGCACTCAAGAAAATATTGCTAATTTTACTAAACAAATAAAGAGTTTAGGTTTTTCCTATGATTGGGAAAGAGAAATAAATACTTCTGATCCAAGTTACTACAAGTGGTCTCAATGGTTTTTCTTACTCTTATACAAAAATAACTTAGCCTATCAGAAAAAAGCCCCAGTTAATTGGTGTGAATCTTGTCAGACTGTTTTAGCCAATGAACAAGTAGTCGATGGAAAATGTGAGCGTTGTCAGAGTGAAGTTATTCAAAAAGATTTAAAACAATGGTTTTTTAAGGTAACTGAATATGCTGATGAGTTAATTAATGGTTTAGATAAATTAGAATGGTCTCATGCTTTGAAAACTATGCAAAAAAATTGGATTGGAAAGTCAGAAGGAGCTGAAATTGATTTTCAAATTAAATCTACAAAATTAAAAGTCACAGAGTTTAAGAAAATATATTTTGCAACAGGGAATAAATCTAAATTAAAAAGATTACAAAAATTATTTAAAAAAATTAACCCCAAAATTAAAATTGAACAAGTTCCTGATTATGTGGATGTAGTAGAAGATGGAAAAGATGCTTGGGAAAATTCATTAAAGAAAGCAAAGCCTTATCAAGGAAAATATGATCTACCAGTTTTGTCTATGGACACTGCTGTTTTCTTTAGTAATGAAGATAAGGTTGATCCTTTAGCTCCTAAAAGGTCTTGTTTAGGGGGAGTTGATGAAAAAGATTTAAGCCAAGAAGAAATTGCAGAAAAAGCCTTAGAATTTTACAAAAGCATTGCTCAGAAAAATGGTGGAGAAAAAGAATTCTATTATGAAGATTTCTGGACAATTTTGTATCCTAATGGAGAATATCAACAAAGTAAAAATAGGAGAGAATATATTTTAACTGATCAGGAAGCTGGTGATTTAGATATCTATTTCCCAATGAAAAATTTATATTATTCAAAAGTTAGCGGAAAGAGATTTTTTGAAAATACTAATGAAGATTATTTTAAAGAATTTGCATCTCAGATTAATGCTTTGAAAGAATTGGTTTTAGCAAAGACTATTAAAGTTTTTACAACTCGACCAGATACTTTGTATGGAGCAACGTATATGGTTTTAGCTCCGGAACATAAATTAGTTCAAGATTTAAAGAGTCAAATTGAGAATTTTGATGAAGTAGAAAAATATATTGAAACTACTAAGAAAAAAAGTGACTTAGAAAGAACAGATTTGAATAAAAATAAGAGTGGAGTGGAATTAAAAGGTTTAAAAGCTATTAATCCAGTTAATAATCAAGAATTACCAGTATATATTTCTGATTATGTTTTAGCTAGCTATGGAACGGGAGCAATTATGTGTGTGCCAGCTCATGATCAGCGAGATTTTGAATTTGCTCAGAAATTTAAGCTACCAATTATTGATGTAGTTAAATCTGAACGAAAAACTAAAGTTTTAATTGTTCATGGATTTATGGCAAATAGTAAGAGTGATTGGTTTCCGTGGCTTAAAAAAGAATTAGAGCAAAAGAATTACGAAGTTGTAACTCCTGATATGCCAAATACAGAGCATCCAATTCGAAAAGATTGGCTAAAGAGTTTGGAGACTATAATTAATGATTTTACAGAAAATGATATTGTTATTGGTCATAGTATGGGAGCTTTTGCAGCTCAATATTTAGCTCAAAAAACTAAAATTAATAAATTATTTTTGATTGCTCCGGTTTCTGAATTCATGGTTAATGATGAAACTAGAGTAGAGAGTATTAAAAATACTTTTACAGAAGAACAGATAGAAATATTAAGAAAGTTTACAGATTATAAATTAGATTATCAGAGTATTAATGCCAATGTAGAGAAAATTTATGCTTATTTCTCAGACGATGATCCATATACCTCTACTAAACAGCAAGAACAATTAACAAAAAAATTACCAGGTAAATATATGGTTTTGAATAAAAAAGGTCATATTAATGTTAGTGATAGTAGAACCAGTGTTTCAGAATTACCAGAAATTATTCCAGACATCGAAGAAAAGATTAGAGCTACAGAAGCTAATGGTTTAATGGAGAATTCCGAAGAATTCAGTGGTATGGACTCTGAAAAAGCCAAGAAAAAAATTACTAAAAAAGCTGACGGTGAATTAACTACTCAATACAAGATTAGAGACTGGTTAGTTTCTCGACAAAGATATTGGGGAGCTCCAATTCCAATTATTCATTGTTCTAAATGTGGTTCAATTCCGGTTCCAGAAAAAGACTTACCAGTTCTTTTACCTAATGATGTAAAAGATTTTAGACCAACTGGACAACCACCACTAGCTTCATCCAAAGAATTTAATAAAAATGTAAAATGCCCTAAATGTGGAGCTAATGCTACTCGAGAACATGATACTATGGATGGTTTTGTGGATAATTCTTGGTACTATTATCGTTATTTAGATCCTAAAAATGAAAAGGAATTTTGTTCTAAGAAATTAATTAAAGAATGGATGCCTGTAGAAACCTATGTAGGTGGAACTGAACATGCTGTTGGTCATTTAATCTATTCTAGATTTTTTACTAAAGTTTTAAGGGATAATGGTTACTTAAAATTTGATGAACCATTTTTAAAATTAATTAATCAAGGATTAATTTTAGGAACTGATGGACAAAAGATGAGTAAGAGTTTAGGAAATGTGGTAAATCCTGATGAAGTAGTTAAAGAATATGGAGCTGATAGTTTTAGAATGTATGAAATGTTTATGGGTCCTTTAGAAGATTCTAAACCTTGGAATACGGATGGCATTAAAGGTTTAAGAAGGTTTTTAGACAAGAATTGGAATTATTTTTCAAATATTAGTTATGGAGAAGACTCTAATAATCAAGTAAATTCAAGTTTGCATAAAACTATTAAAAAAGTTAGTGAAGATATTCAAAACTTTAGATTTAATACAGCTATTAGTTCTCTAATGGTTTGTTTTAAAGAGGTTAATTCTTTAACCAATCCTCGGCCGGAGTTAATAAATCCATATTTAATTATGCTTTCTACTCTAGCTCCTCATATTGGAGAGGAGATTTGGAGTAAGTTAGGAAATAAAGGGTTTATTTGTCAGCAAGAATGGCCTCAGTATGACGAGAAGTTAATTGTTGAAGATAAAATAAATTTACCAATTCAAATCAATGGAAAATTACGAGCTACTCTAGAAATAGAAGTAGATATTTCTGAAGATGCTTTGAAAAAACAGATTTTAGAATTAGAAAATTTAAATAAATATATTGAAGGTAAGGAAATTATTAAATTTATTTATATTAAGAATAAAATTGTTAATATTGTTATAAAATAAAAATAAAAAATATGCCAGAACAACCAAAGCCAATTGAAACTAAGAAGAGGTTTCCTAAATTACCAAAGTTTATTAGAACCTTTTTACCTCATAAAATGAAAAGACAAGTAAAAGAATTATTTGTAGCAAGTATTATTGTTAATTTTGCTTTAGCAATGGTTCAAATCTTTGAACCAATCTATTTATATCAAATGGGCTATTCTTTAACTAAGATTGCTCTTTTTTATTTAGTAGTTTATGCTCTATATTTTTTCTTAATTCCTTTTGGAGCTAAATTTGCTAATCGTTATGGTTATGAAAATGGAATGCTTCTAGGTTCTGCCTTATACGTAGTTTTCTACATCTCTTTATTCTTAATTCCTCAATTCCCATTTTTGTTTTTTGTTTCTGCTGTAATTTACACTCTCCAAAAGATATTTTATTGGCCAGCTTTTCATGCTGATTTTGCTCACAATTCAGAAGATAGTGAAGAAGCACGAGAAATTAGTTCCATTAGCGTTTCCAATGCTATTATGTTTATTTTAGGACCAATAATTGGTGGTTTAATTATTACTTACTTTGGTTTTGCAGCTTTGTTTTTAATAGTATCTGTTTTATGTTTAGTTTCTAATATCCCAATGCTCTTAACTAAAGAAGATTTTGATATTCGAACTTATGCCTATATCCGTGTTTTTGATATCTTTAGAAAGGGCAATATTAGAAGCCTTTTTGCTTGTATTGGTTATGCCGAGGAATTAATTGTGATGGTAATTTGGCCGATATTTATGTCAGTAGTGATTATTAGTTATTCAAGAATTGGTGCTCTAGTTGGTTTAGCTACTGGTATTACTTTGCTTGTTACTTTGTATGTTGGAAGAATGTGTGATCGAAGAGACAAAACAAAGATTTTGAAATTTGGTTCTATTATCTATGCTTTAAGTTGGTTAATTAGGATTTTTACTAAAGCTCTAACACCAATATTTTTGATTGATACTACTTCGAAGATTTCTAAAACTACTATTGATGTTCCAATCCGAGCTTTATTTTACGAAAAAGCTAAAGCTGGTAGAAAGAAAAACAATAATGGTATTATGGAGAATGTTGTTAATTATGAAGCTGGTTTAGTTATTGGTAAAGTACTAGCTTGTCTATTTATAATTGGAACAATTGCAATCTTCTCTTTAGAAGATGCTGGAGGATTTACAGCTAGTTTTATTTTCGCTGCTCTAGCTTCCTTACTTTATATGTTATACAAATAGATGTCTCTTTTAGAAGAAACAAAATTTTTCTTAAAACAGAATAATATTTTGCCTAGTAAATCAAGAGGGCAGAATTTTTTAATTTCTGAAGATGTTTTAGAAAATATTATATCTTCAGCAAATTTAAAGTCCGGAGAAAATGTTTTAGAGATTGGTCCCGGAATTGGAACATTGACCAGAGCTTTGATAAGAGAAAATGTAAATTTAAAAGTTATTGAATTGGATAAAGAATTAGTTAAAGTTTTGGAACCTCTAGCAAAATTAAATAATTTTGAAATAATTTTTAATGATGTTTTAAAGATTAATCTAGAAAAGATTTTAGCAATTGATTTTTTAAAAAATTACAAAATTGTTTCAAATTTACCATATAATATTACTTCTCGTTTTTTAAGAATTTTTTTAGAACATCAATATCCACCGCAAGAAATGGTGTTAATGTTACAAAAAGAAGTGGCGGAGAGGATAATAAACAAAGATGGTAAATGGTCTAAATTATCAGTGATGTGTAATTTCTATGCTACTCCTGAATACCTATTTACAGTCTCTAAAAGTAGTTTTTTACCAGAACCTAAAGTAGAATCAGCAGTGATTAAATTTAAAATTAAAACTCCTCCTCAGATTGATCAGCAGAAATTCTGGCAATTGGTTAAGGTAGGTTTTTCTTCTAAACGAAGGACTTTAATTAATAATTTAGCTAGTGGTTTAAAAATTGAAAAAGAGAAAGCTAAAGAGATTTTAGAAAACGTTGGTCTAGATCAGAAAATTAGAGCGGAAAAGTTAGAAATAGAGGATTGGATTAATTTGTCATCTGGATAAAAAGTTAGTATAATTAATATACAATATTATTAAGTCTAACTTGGTTTGGAGTTATTTATTTAGTTAAATTAATATATGAGTGATTCATTTTTTAAAAACGATTTAGAGTCAGAAGAAGCTTCTTTAGAAGAGAGTGTTGAGGGCCAGGATAAGAAATTATTTTCTAAAATAAATAATCGTTTTTCTGATGATAAAAAGAATGCAAAAATAATAATTTTTGTTGGTGTTTTAGCTTTAGTTTTAGGTGCTTGGCATTTATTATCAGAAGTTAAAAATGCCTTTGTATTTTCACCACTTGTTTTAGAGGATAAGACAGATGTTATTGATGGTTTGAATAGAATTAAGGACACAGATGGTGATGGCATATCAGATTATGATGAAAAATATATTTATAGTACTAGTCCTTATTTAGCAGACACTGATAGTGATGGCATCTCAGACTATGATGAAATTATGGCTGGACAAGCTCCATTATGTGTAGGAAATACTTGTGCAGATAACTTAGAAGAGAACTTTAATTCAGAATCTTCTGAAGTTGAAAATGGAAAATTGATGAATTTAGAAGAATTGAAAGATTATTTAGTTGAAGCTGGTTATCCAGAATCAGAAGTTAATAAATTAAGTGAAGAAGATTTAAAATTGATTTATGCAGAAGTAGAAAAATCAGTGGGTAATGAAGAATATACTTATTCTGATATAGAGACAGATCAATCTGCTAGTGGAGAATCTCCTTCAGCAGAACAATTAGAACAATTGCAGAATTTACCAATTGAGCAAATTAAAGAACTTTTAGTTCAAGGTGGAGCAACAATGGAACAATTGAATTCTATCTCCGAAGGAGAATTAAGAGGATTATATTTAGAAGCTTTAAAAAGCTTATAGTAAAGTTAGTCTTTAAAAATAAAAATTTAGTATGACTCTAGCTAAAAACAAAAAGATATTTATTATTACATTTTTAATAGTTTTTTTATTTACAGCTAGTATTGGGGGTCTTACTTCTAAAAATGTTAAAGCTCAATTATTGCCAATGCCAGTTATAGATTGGACACCAGCAAAAGTAATAGTGGCAGATATTCCAGCAGAAACTCATTGGTGGGCAGATGTTGTTAGTTGGATCAAAGAAAAGAGTTTTACTAAAATTATAGCAAATGCTTTTAGTAGGACTTTTCAAAGGTATATGGAAACTTTGGCATATAATAGTGCTAGTTTTTTAGCAGGAGGTATTGAGGGTGGAAAAAGTGCTTGGAGTACTGATAATTGGAATTCATATATGGTGGATGCTAGGGATGCTGCTACAGCTGAATTTTTGGATTCTTTAGCTAGTGGTTATGATTTTGATATTTGTAAACCACCTGGTGGAATTAATATCCAAAATAAAGTTAATTTGATTATATCAACTAATGAGGATAAAAGAGAACCAAGATGTTCTTTGAATGATATAAAAAAGAAATGGGGAGATTTAGGAGAGAAGCTTCAAAATGATCCTTTGACTTTAATGAAAATAAATAATCAATCTTTGAAAGAATTGGGTTTTGATAAGTTTACTTCTGGTTCAATGCCAACTCTTGATGATTTTAATGAAGTTAGAGCTAAACTTTTACAAAGCAGTATTAATATCAAAGAATCAGATTTAGGATATATTCAAGAGGTTGAAAATGAACTTGCCCGACAACAACAATTAAAAGAAGAAATGGCGGAAAAGGAAAGAATTAATCCAGACGGTTCAAAACCGAAGAGAAATCCAATAACCGGAGATGTAATTGTTCCAGCAGAGGTTGCTAAAGGTGACTTAGGAACAGTATGGAATACTTCTAAAGAATCAGCAGCGACTTTAAGTGATGATCCTGTAGTTAATATAGCAAATATATTTTTAAATACCTTAGTAAGTAAAAGTTTAAGAGGCTTAATAAATAGATTATTTATTCCAAAGCCTCCTCAATATGATGAAGTTACTGAAGACAGAGGTTTAATATCTAATTTTAATAGAGAAGTTAATATTGTTGAAAAGACCTTTGCTCAAATTAAAAAGATTTCTTATAACATCAACTTGACTGATATAGATGTGATTGCTGAAATGGAAATGGATTTAGGTAATGATCTTCCTGGAATAATGAATAATAAGACTATTAGTTCTGATTTTGCTGAAGCTTTAAGAAAAGCTCAAGCTGGAGAAGTTCTTACTTTAAAAGAAGCTATTGAAGAAAATCTAGTAGATCAGAATAAATGGTTTGGATATATTGATGTAGCTAGTCAAAATCCTAAGCAACCTAGTGTAGTTGAAGGATTTTCGGCTGATAATATTAAAAAATTAGTTAAGAATAGGGTTGTTTCTGTGGGTTGGCTTTTTGCAGCTGAAAAAATAAAAGAACTTAAGGGACAAATAATTAGAGGTTGTAGTTCCCAAGGATGTACCTTAGAAAATGTTTTAGAAGAATATGATAAATCTGGAACTTATAATGTTCTTGAGAATGAAGGAGAAGACCCTCAAATTTATAAAAATGAATATTGTGGTTGGCGATCAATTAATGCTGAACCATATTTTATAGATATTAATAATGCTAATGATTGTGAATTAAATGAAGCTGGTCAGTTTAATGGAATTAGTGGTATAGAATTGAAATGGTCAGGGGCTAGTGATTCTATTTCTGGTAAATGTTACAGATATGAAGATCTTAATGGCGATAGTATTATTGATGAGATTAGTTTAGAGGCTGAAAATCGAGAAACTTGTGAAACTCTTGAGCCATCATTTGAACCAGAAGTTAATGGTTTAGGTGGATATTATTATTACGAATGGGAACCAGGTGGATGTCTAATTAAAGAATTAGACGAATCACCTTTATGTCATTTAGTTGATCCAAATACTGTTTTGAAAGCTCCGGCTCAACAATGTGGAGCAGAAGGTTATTATAGTATCCTAGAAACTAGAAATACTGGTAGTCGTCAGGAAGATTGTGCTGATGTTAAACATTGTATTGAAGAAGATGATGATGGAAGATGTGTTGGTGGTTATGATTATTGTGTTAAAGAAGAAAACATTTGGCGTTTTAATGGCGATTCTTGTAGCAAGCAATTTAATTCTTGTACTACTTTAATTGATGATCAAGGACAACGAGAATCTTACTTAATAGATACTTTAAGAGATTGTCCTCAAGAAGAAGTGGGCTGTCGGGACTATATTTTTGAAAAAGAACTTATAGATGATCAATATGTTTGGGATAATGATGCTCCAAAAGCTTATTTCAATTCTTCAGTAGAAGAATGTAATGACAATGCTTTAGGATGTAATGAATTTATCCAGATTAAACCGGGAGTTAATTTAATAGCTAACGGCAGTTTTGAAATTAATGAGGGACCAGAAGATGAGAAACCAGATTTTTGGAATTTAAATAATGGGAGGTTTAGTTTAGAAAGAGATGCTTATTTAGGAAACTATTCTTTAAAACATATTGGCGGAAATGAAGATTTATTATCAAAAGAAAATCTTTTAATTCCTGATAAAGGTTTATACACTTTAAGTTATTATGTTCGAGCTGAAGATTCAGATGTTCAAGTAAAACCTAAGCTTTTAGTTGCTAACCAAAATGGTGTAACTATCCCATTGTCTAATGAAGATGCTATATTTAATCCTGGAGAAGTAATTAATAATTGGCAAAGAGTTTCTGGACATTTTTCAATTCCAGAAAATCAAAATGTTATTAGTGTTGATTTAATATTTCAAATTAAAGGTGATGTTTATTTAGACGGTGTTCAATTAGAATTGAATGAGCTGGTAGATAGTGATCTTAATGAAGGAGAAGGAGATACAACTACTTATCAAGAATATGGACAAGTATCTCAAGCTTATTTTAAAAAAGCTCCAGATTATTTAAATTGTGAAGACTATAGTTTAGATTCATATAATTGTGATCAAGAATATCATCCTTGTTGTGACTATGTAAAATATTGTCCAGTTGAAGATTTATCTTGTTCAGCCTTTTATCCAATAAATGGAGATCCTTTTGTACCGGCTGTGATTAATAATGAGGATCAGTGTGTAGCAGAGTGTAATAATTATCAAACCTTTAGTGCTTTACCAAGTTATTTTGATAATCTAGAAGCCTTAGAAGAAAGTGGAGAGGAAGCTATTCCTAATGATAGTAATTTTATTGCTGAAAGTGCTGAAGATTGTTCAGAACCATCTTGTGAATTATTTACAAATATTGATAAGTTAGAATTAGGTGCAGAGGCTAAAGAATATTACAGTGCTGTTCGTCAGTGTGTTAAACCAGATGATTCAGGAGTAAGTAAAGAATTATACTATACTTGGGAAGGATCTGATACTTCTGCTTTCCAATTAAAAACTTGGGAATTATTAGCTAGTGATGATGAAGATCATTTAAATGGTGAGGGTGGAAAGGCTCCTTGTACTAATGTATTAATTGGTAATACAAGTTGTTTAGATGATGTTAATAATGTAGAAGAATGTAATCCAGAAACTAATTTAGACTGTCGAACTTTCTATGATGAAGATGCTCTTCCCCATAACCGTTTACTTTCTAAAACTATTCCAATTACTGAAGAATGTATAAATGTTCGAAGAGAAATTTCTAATCAAGTTTACAAAATAATTCCTTCAATGAGTAATGCTTGTGATGTATCTAATTTAGGATGTACTACTTATCAAGGAAATGATAGTAATAATGTTCGGAATATATTTAGAGAAGATTTTGAAAGTGGTTCTACTGCTGGTTGGATGGCTGATATAGATGGTGGAGGTAGTAGTATTAATTTAGTACATTCTTCAGAAGCTATTCATTATAATGGTAGTTCAATGAAAGTTTGGGTAGGAGATGATTCAGAAGCAATTTGGATTTCATATAATTTAACTGAAGCTGGGGAAGTAGTTTTTCCAGGTAAACAATATTCTTTAAGTTTTTGGGCTAAATCTTTTGGAGATAATACTTCTGGTTTTTATCCAGCTCAAAATTATGATGGTCTTGAGAATACTGGAGGCGTACTTTCTTTAAATTCTTTGTTATATAACAAAGCTCAAGCTAGTGATGACGATGCTTCATTAATTTTTGATAATAATCTTTCAGTAATTAATCGAGAGTGGTTATTATACAACTATAATGTAACTGATTTTAAAACTGACCAAAATGGTGATGTTGTTTTGAGTTTTAAGATTAATATTGATAATAGTATTTATGAATATGATGGTATTTATATCGACAACATTATCCTTAAAGCTTTGACTAGTAGTTTTGATAAGATTAAAGATTCTTGGCAAACTCCAAGAGTTTGTTTAGATAATGATTATTTAGGATGTCAGGCTTATCAAGATCCAAGTAATAATATCTCTTATCTATATCAATTTACTGATTTATGTCCAGAAGAAAATATTGGTTGTCAGGCGATGATTGATACTCAAAATTCAAGTATGCCGGGACAACAAACCTTTAATGCCTATTGTTCAGAAGGTAGTTCAGAAGAAGAATGTAATTTAGGAAATTATTATTACCAGAATGATTCTAATGTTCCTGATGATAATATATTTGATAGTACAGTTATTGTTCCTAGTGATGATTTAGTTTACATTGTGGCTGATAATGATCATAGTTGTTTATCTGGTAATAAAGGTTGTCAGGAGATGTCAATTATTGATAATGAGGGTGTTAATCAAGCTATTAATATAGTAAGTAATCCAGATCATTATGTAGCTCATGATATGTATGGTGAAAATAATAATATTTTATGTTTAGATGAATATCAAAATTGTGTTTCCTTTAGTAACTTAGAGGGTTCTAAATTACATAAAATACATCCTCGAAATTTAACTTGTGAATATCAAGAGGAAGATACAGAGAGAAATATTCCAGCTGGTTTTTACAATCAAGATGGAGAAAATTGTGCTGGTTTAATTTATAGTAAAGCTTATGATGATTTTACCTTTAATATTGTAGAACAATGGAAACCTTATGATGATTATCAAAATCAATATGCTGGAGTTTGTCCAACAGAAGAAAATTCTTGTTCAGGATTTATAGACCCTCTAGATAATTTAGATTTTAGTGATTATGTTTATTCTCATTTAGGAATTAATTTAAATTATAATCATCCTAGTGAATGGCGTCAGGCTTCTTGGTCTAAGGACAACGCTGTGATTGATAATTTTGGTCCCGAAGGAATTAGTTATCATCCGGCAAGTAATGAAGATGATTATGAGGGTCTTAATATAATTCTTAGCGGGGATCAAAACCTATTAATCTATCGAGGGCCAGATTATACAGATAATATTTTTAATTTTAATGTAGCAGCAGACACTACTTATCGTTTAAGTGCCCGAGTTAAACTAGAAGATGCTGATTCAGTAATGACTTTCTTAAGTTGTAAACCTAATTCTAGTAGTTCTCAGGATTCCTTTGAGGGTTATTTTGTAAATGAGGATTGGTATGAGGGTGAAAATAATATTCCTTATGCTTTCCCAGCTATTAAATCAAATTATTCAACTACAAATAATGATCAATGGCAATATATCTATGGTTTATATGAGATTTTACCGGGAGCTCAGTATTGTAATATGGCTTTCTATATCAATGGAGAATCTGGATCTAAGTTTACCATTGCTGATATGAATTTGGAGAAAGTAAGTGGAGATTATTATTACTTAGATAATGATTATCTTGATTATGATTCTTGTAATTCAGCTAACTTAAAAGAGGGCTGTGTATTATTCCATGATATATCAGAAACAGAATTAAAATGGAATCATCAAGTAAGTTATGAAGAAAATAGATTAGCCCCAGGAGATTCTAGAAATCCTAGCGATGTTAATGCTTTATTAAAAGTAACTCGAGATAAGCAGTGTGCTGAATGGTTGACTTGTGGAGCTAGTTTAAAAACTATTGACCAAGCTAGTGGTCAAACTAAAGAGGCTTGTGTTTCTTTGATTGCTTGTGATGAATTATCAGAGGATAAGGCAGGAGTTTGTACTCATCCTTTCTTTAATGGAGCAACAGCTCAACCATTAACTTTAGATTACTATCATCAAATGAGAGGAAAGTCTGAATGGTCAGATTTAGATTATAGTGGTTATTCAATTCCAGGACTATATCCTCTTGATTCTTTAACTCCTTTAGAAGTTGTTAATGATACTGGCACTAGTACAGTATTAGGACATTTAGTTCTTAAACAAAATAGTTTAGGACAGCCATTTGTATATAAATTAGGGGTAGGAGTAGACAATTATTTAACAAATATTTATACAGAAGATGTTTCTGGTTCAGAAGAAATAGGTATTAATTTGGGATCTAATTTAATAGATGGAGAAGGTTTTGCAGATAAAGCTTGTCGTTTGTATCCAGAAGTAAATTCTCCTTTCCCTCAAATACAATTTAGTAAGATTGCTCGAGGAGAATTCTCAGATAGTGATAGTATGTCTTCTGAAGCTCCTTATCTAGATATTCGAGATAAAGCGGCTAATTTTGCTAATGCTAATATTTGTCAGACTGGTAGTGGTTCTGCTTTAGAAGACGAAGAATATCCTTTTGCTCAAGGTACAGACTGTGAATGTCATTATACTAAGGCTACTTATGGTTCTGAAACTTTATACTTCCCTTATGACTATGATAATCATATTCCAGATTCAATAGAAATAGATTATGGTAGCGGGGGTAGTACTTTATCAATTAAAAATAAGACTAAATATTTAGGATGGAAAGGATTTTGTTTAGACAAAGAACAATCTTTGTTTATAAATAACACTGAATCTTTGACAGAAGATATGAAAGATTACCGATGTTTAACTTGGTATCCCATTGATTTATTAAGTGGAGAAATTGATGCTTATGGTGCTAGTGAAGAGGCAGAAGTTTCTTATAATAAAGTTGGTGATAATGATAAATTATGTGTAGTAGGGGAAGATTATGTAACTACTGAGGATCGAGTCTATTGTGGAAGAGTTGAACTAGGTTATTGTAATGTTTTATTATATATCCCAGAAGGATCTAAAGTTAATCCAGATAAAGTTGCTCAATATACTAGCGAGGTGCTTAATTATGATAATGAAGGTAATCAAGTGGGAATGTTAGATACAGGGTGGTTACCAGCTAATAAATTTGAATATCATGATGGTACAGTTCCTTATTGCGAAGGATCTTCTTGTGTTGGTAATCCTGTAATATTTTCATCAATAGCTGCCAATAGATTAGAAGCAACTCCTGGAGTTCCTAATAATGGAAAATTTCCAGCAGCAGATTTTGGAATATTAATGTCTGATTGTAGTTTTATTGGTGGAACATGTACTAGTATAGATGGTACTTCTAGTGATGTATTTGCTGGACAATATGTATTTAATGAGTTATTTGATCCTCCTGTTGATTCAGAAATAAAATATTTTTTCCTTGATGAAGGAGTAAATAAAGATGGTGATAAAAATATTAATACTCATACAAGCGGTTCTAGTAAATATCAAACTGGAAGTAAAATAGTTCTCGAGGGTTATTCACGACCTTCTGATAGAGACTGTGAAGATGGTTTAGCTGCTACTGAAAGTTTGGCCCAGAAATATGCCGCAGGCAGTACTACTTGGTGCAGAAGTCAAGGAAAACATCTTGTTGATTGGAAATGTCACAGTGAAGGATGGTGTAGTTGGGCAAATAGATGGGATGCTTGTAAGGTTTGGTGTAATCCTTTGGAATTTAATTATTATGTTTATGCTGATCCAGTAGCAAATGATATTTGTACTAATACAGATTGTTCAGGGAATGATAAGGGATTACAGTGTTTAGAAACTAAAAATGATATTTATGTTAATTTAGCTAGTTATGTTGATGAAGATTTAGATTTTGATATTACGGAATGTAAGATACAAGAAGTTAACGATTTTGACTGTGATTTTGTACAATGTGTTCAAAGCCAAAATAATTCTCCATATTATTGTGAACAATATAATGATTGTTTGATTTATAATTATAATGCAGGTGAAGACTTTACAGATGAAAATGAGAATGGAATGTGGGATGAAGGTGATGGAACATTTATGGATCCAAGTGAACCTTTGGTAGACACTGGTTATGATACGGTTGATGGTGAGGGTAATCCAATAACAGTAGGTGCTGACAATGAAATATGGGATGGACCAATTATTATATCGAATGATTTGTATTATGAAGCTTATGGTGAAGCTAATGATGATGGTGACATAGTTCAAGAGTCATGTCTTAATTCTGAAATAGAGGTTAATTGTACTTCAGATAATGGTTATGATACAGGTAGTGAAGGTACTGACTGTGGAGATGATTGTATTAAGACATGTAAAACTTATGTAGATTTAGATAATGTTGTGTATAATTCAAATAATTTTTATTTGAATCGGTTAGATTTAGATAAACTTGGTGATGATGTTTGTATTGTTAATGGAGAATCTATTTGTGCTAAAACCTTATCTGGTAATGTTAATGAATATAACGAGCAAAGAGCAATTAGATTTGATGAAATTTATGAACTTTCTGGAATAGATGGAGCAGAATGGTCAACAGTTAATTCTCCTTTTTCAGCTAATTCTGTAGAAGATTTTCAGCCGTTGGATTTAAGAAATTTAATTAATGTTGTAGATAGATCATTTACTAGTAATGATATTTTTAATGATTATTATTCTGATTTAAATGCTTCCCCAGCAGAAGATTTAGGAGATGCTAAGTATAGATTAGAAAATGTAGTTATTGAAATACCAAATAATAATTTTCAACAATATGATGCCAATGTAAAAAATTGGTCGCGCCCAGAGGATTGGTCTGGTAATTATTGGAAGATAGCTAAGAGTTCTGAGTCAGAAATTAGACAAACTAATTATGATGAAAATAATGGATTCTCTGAAGGAGATTCAGGAATAAGTGTTAATAGTACTCATAATCAACATATTATTAAAGAAGATGGTAATTTATATGCTTATTTAATGTTCTATGCTTACACTTCTCCAGGTGCTACTCCTATTCAAGAAATTAGTATTGATTGGACTGGAGTAAATGTTGATAAATTGGTATTAAGAGGTCCTTTTAAGAATCATAAACAAGATTGTGTTCGAAAATGTGGAGTGGTTTATGGTGAAGATTATGATGCTATTGAGAATTATGAAGCTATTAATTGGGATTCAGAAGACAATAATTGTGTTGTTAATTCAGATTGTAGTCCCTATGATGATGAGAATGAGAGATATTGTTTCTCTAAGACCTGGGGAGATCATCCAGATGCTTGTATTGAAGATAATCAGGATCAATCTCAAGATGGTTATTTCTCTTACAGCTTTATATACGCTTGTGATGCTTTGAATGATTATTGGAAAGAAGATTGTACTGGTTATGATGCTAATATTCAAGGTGGTTGCTGTGTTTATACTCCAACAGTTACTATTACTGATAATTGGGGAAAGCAAAAGACAGAAAATCTAGGTGATTGTAATAATGGTGATAATATTTGTTCAGTAATTGTAATTCCTAAATAATTTAATATGTTTAGTAGATTATATAAAAAATTAGTTCAGAAATGGTTAAATCTTTCTCGAAAAAGAAGGGCATTTTATACTACTCTTTTTTCTGTAGTGTTATTAATCATAATAATACCGTTTTCAGCGAAAGCAACTGTTGGGGCATCTATAGCTAGTTTTTTAGCTTCAATTATTGGTATAATCCTTGGTTGGTTAGCTCCAGTTATAACTCTAGAAATTAATATGTTTGTTAAATTTGCGCAGTTTAATAATTTCTTAGATGTCACTGCTGTTAAAGAAGGTTGGAAATTAGTCCGAGATGTTTGTAATATGTTTTTTATTATTATCCTTTTAATAATTTCTTTTGCTACTATTCTAAGAATAGAGTCCTATGCTTACAAGAAGTGGTTAGGTAAATTAGTAATCGCTGCTATTTTAATAAATTTTTCTAAGACTATTACTGGACTTTTAATTGGATTTTCTCAGATTATAATGTTAACCTTTGTATCTGCTTTTAGAAGCGCAGTAGCTGGTAATTTAGGTGCTGGTTTACATTTAAATGAAATGTTAGCCGCTAGTAAGTCAGGAGAATTAGGAAAATTTTCAGATAACAAGGATGATAAATTAGATGCTTTTGCTGTCTTTGGAGCTTTGTTGTTAGCTCTAGCTTTGTTAACAGTTTTTGTAGTAGTAATGATAGTGATGATAGTCGTTTTAGTAGGTAGGATAGTAACCCTCTGGGTTCTAGTTATTCTATCACCAGTAGCTTATCTATTACAGGCTTCTCCTTTTGGAGAGAAATATGCTAAACAATGGTGGCAAGAATTAGGTAAAAACTTAATTGCTGGTCCTGTTTTAGCATTCTTTTTATGGCTAGCTTTTTTAACAGTTCAAAGAAGTGGGGGAAAAGTTGTTGAACATATGGAGAATCCAATTGATGTTTCTGGTAGTTCAGGAGTGGGAGTTGCAGCTAGTGCTCCAGTGTTTATTTCAGGGATTAGTGAAACTTCGGCTTTAATGGATTATATTATTACCATTGCTTTATTAATAGCTGCTTTAAAGATTACTCAAGATTTAGGAGTAATTGGTTCTAGTTTTGCTGGTAAAATGCAACAGAATTTAGGTAAGATGGGTAAGAAAGCAGCTAAGGCAGGTACTTGGGGTTTAGCTAAGTATACCGATAGAAAAATTGGTTCTGCTAAAGGGAATAAATTTGGAATTAGCGCTCATAATATTGTTGATAAGGCTAAAGGAATTAAGGAATCATGGGCAAAATCAGCAGATAAAGAAAGATCTAAAATTAGAAGAAGAGGTGCTGATAATGCAAGTCATAGTTCTGGTCTCGTAAGAGCTGTTCTTGGTTCAGGTAAAGATTGGGCTGATCGATATGGTCCAGTTGGAACCCTTGGAGTTAAGGGTGCTAAAAATATAATTAGAGATACCTTTAGTAAGGGTTTAAACACTCATGCTAAAACATCTGAAAAGGCCGAAGAAGAGAAGAAAAAATATGATGAAGAAATGGCAAGAAGAGAGACTATTGAATTAGAAATCATTGCTAAACCAAATGCTGCCCAAGAAAATTTTGATAAAGCAAAAGCAGATCAAGAAACACATAAACTTGAATTAACAGAACTTACTGAGGAAATGGAAAAAGCAGAAAAAGATGGAGATTTAGACGAGGAGACAAAAAAAGAATTCAAAAAGAGATTAAAGAAGAAGAAAAAACAAATAGAGGATGACAAAACTAAAGTAGTCGCAGCTGGAACAGTAAAAGAAGAATGGGATAATTTACCACAAGAAGAAAAAGACAAAGTTGAAGCTGATAAGGAATATGTAAAATCTATAAGGAGGGATAGAGAAGATATAAAAGGACTTGAATATGAAATGGGACTACACAAGAAAGGTTCAAAAGAATATGAAGATTTGAAAGATCAAAAAGAAACTGCGGAAATGTCTTTAATAGATAAGGAACATAAACATGGTTTAGATATTTATGGTTCAGAAGGAGAATTTAAAAATCAATCTTCAATAGAATTGAATACTAATTTAAAGAAACAAACAGGAATAAAACAAAAAGCAGATAAAAAATTATCTAAACTTTCTATGGGAAGATCACTGGCTGCTAGAGTAGAAGAAAGATCTCAAATAGAAGAAAGTAAAAAGAAATATAAGCATCTTAAGGGTCATCCAGAATTAATCCAATATTTAGATTCAGCTCTTCAAAAGGGTGAAGAATTTGATGCTATAGGTCTTATGGAAAAATTAGCTGAAGATGGTAATGAAAACGAATTTTTAAAACATTATGGATATGAAAGTGGTCCAATAGGCCTACATAAATTTGTTCAAGAAAAATTAATAAAAGAGCAAGGTATAGATGAGCAGTTGGCATTGGGACTTCAGAATGATATTGGTGAAATAGCTAAAGAAACAGGGCATTGGGAACTTGCCGAAACAACGGATATTAGTAAAACTGGAAAACTTAGAAGTATTATTACTGAACAGAAAGATGAAAATGGAAATATTGAATATGACCTTAAAGAGCATACTATCCGCGCCCATGTTGAATTTTCTAAAAGAGATAATAGAAGAATGATGCAGAATACAAATAGATTAGGTATTGGATCAGAAAATGGTGAAACTGGAGAATTTGAAATAAGTGACCTTGGTCGTTTAATTCTTTTAAATCTTAGTAAAAATCATGAATTTATAACTAAAAGAATCAATGAGTTAAATCCAAATCTTTTATCTACTATTACTAGACCAAAAGTGAGAAAACAAGTTGAGAAAATTATCGGTAAAAATTCTGTCTTATATCAAAAACTTGATGACATGGTTGGTGAGAGAGGAGCTATTAAAGATACAGGTGCTGCTACAGAAAGTCTTATTGGATATGATGAGATCCAAGAAGCTAAGAAGAAAAAGATTGGAAAATGAAAATATTTTGTTTAAATTTATAATTAGTATATATGATATATAATCCCGATACTAAAAAAACAATAGAAATATTGAAGAATGATTTGAAAAGAATAACATTGTCAGACAACCACCATGAAGCTTTTTTGTTTTTTACTAAATTAGAAAAATTAATGAATACAGACTATTCTGCTACTTTAGATAAATCTGATCTTTCATTGCATGAAGATATGGTTATAAAGGCTAAATTTATAGCTTTATATAGATTAGGGGAAGATGAGGTTATTGAACTAATAAATACAAAATTCAATTATATTAATAAAATCGAAGGATATAATATTTTAGATAAAATAGATTTCTTTTTAAAAACAAATTTTTATTTTTTTAATGATCGAAACGATTTTAAAGAAAAGCTTAGAAATGTCTTATCTGAAAGCAAAATAAAAATAGGTTCAGAAAACATATCTATCAATAATGAAAAAGTAGATTCTAATATAGCTAACTGGTTAAGAGATTTTAGAAATAGTAATTTAGAAGAAGGTTTCTTAGATGCTTTAAAAGTTAGTGAATATATTGCAAGAGTTCAAAATATTAAATCTTTATCAAAAAAAGAAAAAAAAAGAATAGAAGTTTTAATTAAGTTGTATGCCCATTTAAAGTTAGATTCTAATAACGAGGGAATGGAAGAATCATTTCTTTTTGAAAATGAAAATAGAGAATTAATGAGGTTAGAAAGAGGTGTTTTTAGTAAGATTGAAGATAGTGTTTTAAAGGATACATATGATTTATATAATGAAGTTCAGAAAAAAACAGGAGGGGAATTATATAATTCTGATAAAAAGATAGATAAAGAGCCTGTTAAAAAAGTTTTTGAAACTCCAACAAAAGAACAAGCTCAAGTTGAAAAAGTAGAAGAAAAGAAGTCTGTAGAAAAGCTATTAGAATCATACAAAGCTTTTGAAATAGATTTAAAGAGTATGGATGTTATTATTAAGGAGCTAGAAAGATATAAGAATAATCCTAATGGTCTTTTTGAAAAATTTAATCAAGATTTAGAAAAAGAAAATAGAGACAGTCTTCTAGCTACTTTAGTCTTTATTTGTCAGAATAAGTTATTAGATAAATTCTTAAAAGAAAATGAAAATTTACTAATTGAATTTAAGAAATATTTGAGTTTTAAATTATCTGATGATGTTGTTAAAAGTATAATTAACAAATCTACTAGTTTGGAAACAGTTAGTTTGTATTTACAATTTTTACTATTTAAGAAGATTAAACTCTCTGCAAAGAATGCTGGTCTGTTTGGTATGCATTTAGCTAATATTTTAAAGCAGAATGGTCAAGAAAAATATTTTCCTATGGTTTATGGAGATGTTAATTTAGAACAATTTGTTTGGCGAGAAGTAATTGAGGAAAATGGTTTAGTAAAATTTAAATAATTAGATTTTAGCGGAGTTGAATTAGACTCTTTTTTAGTTGATTTTATTTTATTAAACTGATATAATCTGATATAGTTAATATATCAGATAAATATATGTTAAAAAATATCAATTTTGATCAGAGATTGCAAAATATTCCTGATAAAATTTGGTCTATTATAGTGCAAATCGATCAATTACAAGGACAGTGGATTGCAGGGGCAAAATTGAGCTCCCAAGTTTTAGGTCGTCTCAAACGATCTGTTTTAATTACTTCTACTGGTGCCTCTACTCGTATTGAGGGGTCGAGACTTTCAGATGAAGATATTGAAAAAATGATGAAAGGTATTGATATTCAAAAATTTATAGACAGAGATAAACAAGAGGTTCAGGGTTATTACGAATTACTAGAGAATGTTTTTAATTCTTGGAGAACACTTCGTTTTAATGAAAGTATTATTAAGCACTTTCATAATGAATTGCTTAAATATGTGGATAAAGATCAGGAACATAAAGGTAAATACAAGAAACAGGAGAATAAAGTTCATATGATTAATGAGGCTGGTGAATCAGTGGGTATATTATTTGATACTACTCCTGCTTATCTTACTCCTAAAGAAATGATGGAATTAATCGAGTGGACTGATAAAACTTTAGAAGAAAGAAAATATCATCCACTTTTAATTGTTGCTAATTTTATTGTTGAATTTTTGAAAATTCATCCATTCCAAGATGGTAATGGTCGTGTTTCTCGTGTCTTAACGAATCTTTTATTACTTAAAGAGGGCTATGAATATATGCCCTATGTGTCTCATGAAAAATTAGTAGAAGATAATAAGCCAGATTATTATATTGCATTACGTAAGAGTCAAAAAACAATCGGCTCTAAAAAAGAAGATATTATTTTATGGCTTGAGTTTTTTTTCACTGTTTTTTTAAAGCAATCTCAGATGGCGGTCGATTTGCTTTCAAAAGAAAATGTGGAAAAGCTTCTAACTCCTAAGCAAATGGCAGTTTGGCAGTATTTGCAGGAAAGTGATAAAATAACTACTCCTATGGAAATTGCTCAAAAAACTAAAGTTGCTCAGCCAACTGTTAGACAGGCTTTGGATAAATTGATGCGACTTAAAAAAATTGAACGAATTGGTCAAGGACGTAGTACTGGTTACAGAACATTTTAAACTAAAAGATAAAAATATATAGCTGGAATCTATTTTTTTATTATTTATCTTGTTAATTGGAATTAGGTATGTTATAATGTTTCTGTAAGTACTAAATTAATTAGTAACTATAGAAATGATAGAAAATATTAAAAATTTGCCATATTTGTCTAAAACAGCTTTAGTTAATTTTTTGGATAAAAATTCTAATACTTTAAGAAACTTAATAAGTTATTGGGTAAAAAATAAATCTTTGATCCGTTTAAAGAGGGGTTTTTTTGTATTTAAAAAATTTTTAGAAAAAAAAGATAATTCTTTATATTATTCTCGATTTTTAGCAACCAAAATGATTGAACCCAGCTATTTAAGTAAAGAATTTATATTACAAGATTATCAAATGTTAACAGATGTAGTTTATAATTATTCAATAGTAACTACTAAAAAGACAAATTCTATTAGTAATGAGTTTGGTGTATTTAATTATCAATCAATCAAAAAAAATCTTTTCACTGGATTTTCCATGAAATCCTATGGTTCTATGGAATGGAATGTTGCTAGTAAGGCTAAAGCGTTATTTGATTATATTTATTTTAATCAGAATAAATTCAGTAAAATTAGCCAGAATGAATTATTAGGTTTGAGATTGGATTTAGATGTTATGAATAAACAAGATTGGAAGAAATATGAAAGATATTTATCAGTAGCACCATTTAAAATGATGGATATTTATAAAATAATGAAAAATTATGTTACCAAATAGTTTAAAAAATATAGTTCAATCAGGTAGAGATAGGAATGCTTCTGTTGAATATATAAAAATAGAGTTAAAAGAGGTGTTAATTTATTATACTCTTAATTTTATTTATAATTCCCCTAAGTGGAATGGGTTAATTTTTGGTGGCGGGACAGCTTTGAAAATAATTGGTGAGACGTCGCGCTTGTCTGAGGATCTAGATATGGATTATATTGAGGGAAAATTTGATTCAGATTCATTCTTACGCGAGTTAATTGAGTATTTTAAACAACTAGGATTTGATAATATCAATTATACTTCTAGACAAAAGGGTAAGATTATTACTCTAAAATTTCCAATATTACAGGAATTGGGTTTAGTGAATAATATAAAATCAGAAAGTAATTTATTGTATTTAAAAATAGAAATAGAAAAAAATAAATATTCTGTTTATGGGATAAAAGCTACACCTATTATGAAAAGTAATTTGTTTTTTGTAGTAAAAAATTATGATTTAGAAACATTATTTGCGAATAAAATAGGTGCAATATTAGGAAGGAAAGAAAAAGTTTTTCAAGATAAATTTGATTTTAAAGGACGGGATTTTTATGATTTAATTTGGTTTTTAGAGAAAGGTATTAAGCCGAATTTAAAAAGAGTACAGCAAATTGTTAAGGCTGAACAAGGTGAGGTAATAAAAGATTATGATGGTATTTGGAAACTAATAGAAAAGAGAATAAATAAAATTAATTCCAAAGGGATTTATACAGATATGAAGAATTTAGTAGAGTCGCCAGAAGGAATAAAGCAGTTAGCGGATAATTTTCTAGATATTTATAGAGACTTGATAAAAAAATAAGGAATGTTGTATTTTAAATACAGTACTCCTTATTATTATAAGAATATAAATAAATATTTAAACTCTTTCTACGTATTCTCCAGTTTCAGTATTGATTCTAATAGTATCACCATCTTTAACAAAGAGGGGGCATTTTACTTGAGCATCAGTTTCAATAGTAACTTGTTTAGAAGCAGTACCAGCAGTATCTCCTTTAATCCCAGGAGGGGCAGAAGTTACTTTAAAATCCATTTTAGTAGGTAGACTAATTGAAACAGCATCACCATTAAATTTTAATACATCTACTATAGTTCCTTCAATTAAATAGATAGATTGTTCACCAACTATTTTTTCTGATAGAGAAAATTGTTCAAAACTTTCTTGATCCATGAAATAGAAATTATCTGAATCATTGTAGAGAAAACTAGCTTTAGTTCTTTCTAAATCAGCTTCTTCAGCTTTATCACTACCATTAAATGTTTTTTCTAGAACGTCACCAGTGATTAAATTCTTTAGTTTAGTTCTTAAAACAGCACTACTCCGAGCTTGCTTAGAGTGTTGAGCAGCTACAATCTTATATGGTTGATTATTAAGAGAAATAATCTTATTTAATTTTAAGTCACTAAATTCTAACATACTTTTTATTTAGTATATGGTAAAAGACCCATAAATCTTGCTCTTTTGATAGCTTTAGAAAGTTTTCTTTGGTGTTTAGAACAAATTCCACTTCTTTTCTTAGGTACTATCTTAGAGTAAGAACTAATGAATCTTTGTAAGATTTGAGTATCTTTGAAATCAATATAATCTGCTTTTTTAAAGCAAAAATAACAATACTTCTTTTTAGCTAAAGGATTCTTATTATTTCTATTATTGATTTTTCTGGTTTTCTTCTTCATAGGTTTAATTTTATTCTCACTGGCGGGTTTTTAAACCCCTGGGTTTGCCAATAAGGTTAATAATTTAAAATGGGATATCTTCAATATTAATTTCTTCTTCAGAGTCTTCACTTGGTTTTTGTGGTGTAGAGTCTTCGCTAGGAGCAGCAGGAGCGCTATTAGAAGTATTACTTGACTTACTATCCAACATAATCATATTATCAGCTACAATCTCTGTTCGGTACTTTTTAACTCCGTTTTGATCCTCCCAAGATCTAGTTTGTAATCTACCTTCTAAATAGATTCGACTACCTTTTTTTAGATATTGAGTGATAATTTCAGCTAATTTTCTCCAAGCTACTATATTATGAAATTCTGTTTTTTCTTGTTTTTCACCATTTCCATCTTTCCATACTAGATTAGTAGCTAATGAAAATGAAACAACAGTTTGTCCAGTAGGAGTAGTTCTTGATTCTGGATCAGCTGTTAATCTTCCAATAATTGTTGCTTTGTTTAAATCCATATATTTCAAATTAAAGATTATTTAATTAATTATATCATCATTTAATATCTCATCTAACTTTTTATCTAAATCCTTAAGATCTTTTTTACCAGCATCTTTATCTTCTTTCTTTTCTTCTTCAGGAGCTTCTTCTTTAATTTCTTTTTCTTTCTTTTCTTCAACTTTGTCTTTAGCGGGAGTAGAATCTTTAGATTTAGCTTTTTTAACCTCTTCCATGTCGATTACTTTTACATTCTCAGGTTTTTTAACAACTAGATATCTAATTATAGTTTTATCTAATTTTAATTCCTTTTCAATAGCTTTTAAGGTTTTAGGTTCTAGATTAAATTCTAGACAAATAAAAACACCCTTTAATAGTTTTTCAATAGGGTAGCTTAGTTTTTTTCTTCCTAAATTTTCTTCAGAAGTAATTTCACCTTTATTATCAGTTATTAATCCTTTGACCTTCTCAATAATTTCAGAAAGTTCATTATCAGGAATATTGGGATTGATAATAGTGGTTAATTCATAATGTGTAATATTGCTCATGTTTTTTGTAATTTAATATAAAAACATATATAAATATGTTGTAATAGAAAGTTATCATTTATTTTAAATTAAGTCAAGAACATTTCTGCTCCTGAAGCGTAAATATGTTATAATTAAGGCATCATAATTAATATATAAAAATATGGGAGATGATATTCAACAAAAATCTGTAGAAGCATATTTTATAGAATTAGAAGTGCCAGAAGATAAGAAGGAAAAGGTTTTAATGTCCATTACTAATATGGTTTACAGTAGAAATCAAAGAATTATTGAATTAGAAAAAGAAACAGACACTGATCAAAGAACTGATTTATTAAAAATCATAGAAGAGAAAGAACTTTTGATTAAAGAAAAAATTAATAAAGTTTTAGCGGGTGAAGAGGAAAAAATAACTTATGACTACTAATCCAGTTGCTTTAATCATTCTAGATGGTTGGGGAGTGTGTTCGTCATCTATTGGTAATGCTATCTCTTTAGCCAAACTTGAATATTGGGACTATTTACTTAAAAATTATCCTAGTTTTCTATTACAAGCTTCTGGAGAAGCAGTAGGCTTACCCTATGGTGAAGTAGGTAATTCAGAAGTTGGACATTTAACTATTGGTTCAGGACAAATAGTTCTTCAAAGTTTAAATAGAATTAATAAAGCTATCTTAGATGGTAGTTTTTTTAAGAACCAAGAATTAATTAATTCTATTCAACATGCTCAAAAGAATGATTCAGCTCTACACTTAGTAGGTCTTCTAGGAACAGGAGGAATTCATGCTTACCAGGCTCATTTAGAAGCTCTAGTTAAAATGGCAGCAGAGTATAAATTGAAAAAAGTATATTTGCATTTATTTTTGGATGGACGAGATACTGGAAAAGATAAAGGGAGTGAATTTTTACAAAATTTACAAAAAACTTTAGAAGAATTTCAATGTGGAAAAATTGCTAGTTTAAGTGGTCGTTTTTATGGTATGGATCGGAATAATAATTGGGATAGAATTAAACTCAGTTATGATAGTATTGTTAATGGAAAAGCAGAAGAAGCTTTTGAAGACCCTCTATTAGCAATTAGAGATTCCTATGCACATAATATTTTTGATGAGGCAATGAAACCAATAGTAATTGAAAAAGATGGGAAAGCTGTCGGAGAAATAAATGATAATGATGCTGTAATATTTTTTAATTTTAGAGCTGATCGAGCTCGTCAATTAACTAAGGCTTTAGTTGGAGATGATTTTACAGAATTTGATCGTCCGAAGAAGTTTAATAATCTTTTAATGACTACTTTTACTGAGTATGAGCATGATTTACCAGTTAAAATAGCTTTTGGTCGACCAGAGATACATGAAACATTAGCTAGCGTTATTAGTAAGGCTAATCTAAATCAATTACATTTAGCAGAAACTGAAAAATATGCTCATGTTACTTTCTTTTTTAATGGTTTAAAAGAAGATAAATTTACAAATGAAGAAAGAATTTTAGTTCCATCTCCAAATGTAGAAACTTATGATTTACAACCAGAAATGTCAGCCCCTTTAATTACCGAACAATTAATTGGAGCAGTGAATAGTAAAAAACATGATTTCTATGTTATTAATTATGCTAATCCAGACATGGTTGGCCATACTGGTAATTTACCGGCTTCAATTCAAGCTGTAAAAGCAATAGACAGTTATTTATCTCAAGTTATTCCTGCAATTTTACAACAGAATGGAACAGTTCTAATTACAGCTGACCATGGTAATGCTGAAGAAATTGTTAATTTAAAGACTGGTGAAATTGACAAGGAACATAGTAATTTTCCAGTTCCTTTAGTTGTTGTTAATAATGCTTTAAAGAACAAAACTCAAGCCATTAACAATGATATTTTACATCAACAACAAATATCTGGAGTTTTATCTGATATTGCTCCTACAGTCTTAGCATTTTTAAAATTACAACCTAGTGAGCATATGAAGGGGATTAATTTGGCTAGGAAGTTTTTTTGAAAAGAGTAAACACATTTAAGAAAGGATTTTTAATTCTTTCTTTTTTAGTCCTTGACAAAATATAGTTATGGGTATATACTTATAATGTAAGTAATAATTTTTATTAGAGATTAATTTATTTCTAGTAAAAAAAGAAAGGAATAAATATATGCCAAATTTTGATAGAAAAGGGCCCAGAGGAGAAGGCTCAGGAACTGGTAGAGGAATGGGTCGTTGTGGTGCTAAAAGAGATCGGAGTCAAGGTTTTAGATTTCAAAGATTTTCTTCTCAAAAAGAAGAGATTAAAGATCTAAAATCTTATCAAGAAGATTTAAATAATGAATTGAAGGCCGTAAAGGAAAAGCTTAAAAATGATAAATAATTTATTTTAAAGAAGGGAGTTGAAGTTAATCATCTCTTTTCTTTTTTTCTGTTTTCGATTATTATAAGTATATACCTTAAATCATTTTTTAATTATTAATTATGATATATGCCTAGGCCAAAGTTATTTAGAAAAATTTGTTTAAAAATAAAGTCAGATTATTTTAAACCTCGAGGAATTCCAATGAAAAAATTGGATGTTATTTTTCTTTCTAAAGAAGAATTAGAGGCTTTACGTTTAAAAAATGTTAAAGATTTAGACCAAAATGAAGCTGCCCAGAAAATGAATACTTCTCAAAGTACTTTTCAAAGAATTTTGAGCTCGGCTTATAAGAAAGTAAGTGAAGCTTTAGTTAAAGGCAAAGCAATTAAAATTGATAAATGATAATAATTAATATATGAGTACATTTTGGATTGTGATCTTGAGTTCGGTGGTTATGAGTTTATTAGCTCTAGTAGGTTTATTTACTTTGATATTAAAGGAAAAAACTTTGAAGAAAATTATTTTACCTTTGGTTGCTTTTTCAGCTGGCGCTTTGTTAGGGGGAGCTTTTTTACATATGATTCCAGAGAGTATTGGAAAATTTAAGACTAATCAAGAAGTTTTTATTTTAGTATTAATTGGTTTTGCAATATTTTTTTTATTAGAGCAATTTATTCATTGGCATCATTGTCATCGTCTTCCTTCGGAACATAAACAACCAGTAACTTATTTAATATTAATAGCAGATGCTATTCATAATTTTATTGGTGGCTTAGCTATTGCTAGTGCTTTTATTATTGATTTGAGAATAGGAGTTGTTACCTGGATTGCTGCTGCTGCTCATGAGATTCCTCAAGAATTGGGGGATTTTGGGATTTTGATTCACGGTGGTTGGAGCAAAAAGAAAGCTTTGATTTTTAATTTTATTTCAGCATCGACAATCATTCTCGGAGCTTTATTAGCTTATTTTTTATCTAATCATATTAATATTGCTTTTTTAATTCCTTTAGCAGCTGGTAATTTTATTTATATTGCTTGTTCAGATTTAATTCCGGAAATAAAACATGGGTGTAGTGTTAAAAACAATATTATTCATTTTATATTTTTTATATTAGGAATTTTATTAATATATTTAGTAAGTTTTATTCATTAATATTTTTTGTTTTTAGGTAGAAATTTGTCAATAATATTTGGATTGAGTTTTATATAATTTTAAAAATAAGTTTTAAGTACTATGGTAAAGAAGAAAAAAAATACAAAGAATGGACCATCACTAAAATCATTAATTTTAGTTGTTGCTTCAGTTTTAGTTATTGTAATATTAGGTATATCAATTATCTATAATATCTATCAACAAGGAATAGTAGGGGAAAAAGAAGAAAAAATTAGCAATCTCCAAGAAAAGATAGGTGATTTAAATAATCAAGTTGAAGAAATAGAAATAAGTCTTCAAGAGGAAAAAGAAAAAGAGTTAGTGATTGAGAAAATAGAGTATTCTAATGAAGAATATAATTTTAATTTATCCTTACCGGATAGTTGGTCTAATTATGAAATTGAAAAAAGAACTTTGAAATTTGGAGGGAATGGTAGTGCAGATTCTATAGATTTCTATTTTGAAGAAGATAAATTAATATTTAATCTTGGTTTTATTGAAAAAGATAAATGGGATATTGTTAAAGATTTGTCATATTATCAGGCAAGTAAGATTGGTGAGAATGAGAAGTATGTTTTTGGATATATCGTTCCCAAAAAAGCAGATATTGATTTGGTAGAATCTTTAGAAAGTGAAATTGATAGTATCAAAGAGAGTTTTCAAGTTACTACTCTTTTAGAAATAGATGATATGGGTGATGATTCTAGTGATGATACTTTTTCTGATGAAGAAGATTTAAATAATAATGATTCTTTGGAAGAAGATTCTAGTTTAGAATAATATGAAAGAAAAAAAATACATTGTTAGTTATCAGACAGGAATTAAAATATTTATAGCTCTAGTTATTGTAGCTATGATGGTATTCAGTACTTTTTATTTAATTCAAAATAAAAAAGATAAAGAATTTCAAAATAGTCGTTTGAGTATTGAAGGCTTTACTAATAATCAAGAAGAAAAAGTAGAAATTAATTATTTCTATAAAGTTGGTTGTCATTTTTGTGCTCAAGAGAAGCTATTCTTAGATGAAATGGAAGAGAAGTATCCAAATTTAGTGATTAATAGGTTTGATGTTTTAAAGGAAAATAAATTATTGAAAGAATATTACCTTAGGTACAATGTTCCCAATAAATATTGGGGAGCAACTCCAATTACATTTACAGATGAAGAGTACTTCTTAGGTTTTAATAAGGAAACTACTGGAATTAAAATAGAAAATTGTATTGTTAATTGTTTAGAGAATGTAAAAACAGACTCAGAAGAAGTTTGTTTAGATTGTATTTCCGAAATAGAGGATTCAGGAATAGGAGAGCGAGATTTAAAAAATGATTTTAAAATACCTTTTATTGGTCAAGTAGATATCACTAATTACTCACCATTATTATTAAGTATAGTTGTTGGTGGTTTAGATGGTTTTAATGCTTGTGCTATGGTAGCTCTAGGCTTTTTATTAGCAGTATTAGTTGCTACTAAGCTTAGGAAAAGAGTATTTTTAATTGGGGGAACATTTATTTTAGTATCTGGTATTGTCTATTTCATATTCATTTCTACTTGGTTAAATATCTTTATGTTTTTAGGATATTTGAAGATAATTTCCTTAATAGTGTCGGTTATTATTATCTTTTTTGCCCTCTTTTTGTTAAGAGATTATTATATGGGAGTAGTATGTAAAGTTTGTGAAGTAGATCCTAATAAGACTAGTATTTTTACTAAGATGCAAAAAAAGTTATTTGTAAAGATGTCTAATTTATCTACTGCAGAAATGTCTTTATGGGCAACTCTGGTAGGAGTTTCAGTAGTAGCAGCTGGAATTAATATGGTGGAGTTGGTTTGTTCTTTAGGATTTCCTTTAGCCTATACTAAGGTTTTAACTTCTTATAATTTACCAACTTGGCAGTATTATTCTTATCTCCTAGTATATGTAATATTCTATATGATTGATGATTTTATAATCTTTACTATTGCTGTAGTTACTATGAGAATTACTAAAGTCTCGGATAAATATTTGAAGGCAGTTAAATTAATTAGTGGAATTATACTTTTAGCCCTAGGTTTATTAATGTTATTTAAACCAGAATTATTATCTTTTTAAAGATCTATGAATTGGAATAAAAAAATATTATTTATATTATTAGGAATCATTTTAATGCTTCCTAATTTAGTTTTAGCACAAGAAATAAATCTTTATCAAAATGTAACTCCTAATTCAGAAGATCTTATCTTGGAAGATGATAATTATCAGAATAATTCTGAGGTTTTTAGAGCTCAAGTGATTGAGATTTTAGAAGAGATAGAATTTAATGGTCAAAAACAACAGAATCTAAAACTAAGGGGATTATCAGGAAGTTTTAAAAAACAAGAATTTGAATTTCAAGGAATAGATGATTTTCAAGTTGATTTGACTCAAGAATATAAAACAGGAGATAAGGTAATAATTTCAGTTGATAAAAGTTTATTGGGCGAGAATGTTTTTTACATCATTGATTCTGTAAGAAACGGTGCTATTTATCTTTTAATAGTTATTTTTTGTTTATTAATATTATTAATTGCTAAGTGGAAAGGTTTGAGGGCTTTAATTAGTTTATTGCTTACTTTTCTAATCATTATCAAGTTCATCTTACCGGGAATTTTGAATGGTTATAATCCAATATTGATAAGTATTGGTGGTGGATTTTTAATATTGTTATTTATTATCTATATTACTGAAGGAATAAATAAGAAAAGTCATTTAGCAGTTTTAAGTATTTTTATTAGCTTATCTATTACCGGAGTATTAGCAATAATATTTTCAGATTTAATGAGTTTAAGTGGAATGTCTGAAGATAGTACTTATTTAATAACTCTTCTAGGTCAGGAAATAAATTTTAAAGGAATTTTACTAGCTAGTGTAATTATTGGTACCTTGGGAGTTTTAGATGATATGGTGATTAGTCAGATTTCAACGGTTTGGGAAATTAAAAAAGCCAGTCTTAATTTAGATCATCAAGATATTCTTCGGAAAGCATATCGAGTTGGAGTTTCCCATATTAGTTCTATGACTAATACTTTATTCTTAGCTTATGCTGGTTCTTCTATCACTATTTTGCTACTATTCTCAGTAGGAGGTATGAATTTTAGTGATATCCTAAATAACCATTTAATTGCTACTGAAATCTTTAGAAGCTTTATTGGTGCGATTGGAATTGTTTTAGCTATGCCTATTAGTACATTTTTAGCAGTAAAATATTTAAAAAATAAAATAAAATAAAATTATGCATAAACACAAAGATCAAAGAGTTGGAGTTTTCGTAGATGTTCAGAATATGTATTATTCTGCTAAGAATCTTTACAATTCCTATGTAAATTTTGGAAAAGTTTTGGAAGAGGCAGTAGCAGGTCGGAAATTAATTAGAGCTAATGCTTATGTTGTGGAAGCTGGTTTGCCAGATGAGGAAAAGTTTTTTAAAGCTCTCCAAGAACAAGGTTTTAGAACTGAATCTAAAGAATTACAAATATTTGCTGGTGGCCATAAAAAGGCAGATTGGGATGTTGGTATTTCAGTAGATGCTATTAAAATGTCTAAGCAATTAGATGTAGTTATTTTAGTAACTGGTGACGGAGATTTCATACCATTAGTTGAATATTTACAATATCATGGAGTATTAGTAGAAGTAATTGCTTTTGGAAAAACTAGTTCTTCTAAATTGATAGAAAAAGTAGATGATTTTATTGATCTTTCTTCTAATATGAAGAAATTCTTAATTAAAGCTAGAGAACCAAGAAGAACTCCGGTCAGAAGAACACAAACTAGAAGAACTCCGGTAAGTAGACCAATATCAAGTCGGAGAGTCACTCCAGGAAGAGCTCCAGCAAGAAGGACAAGATAATTTGATATAAAAACTCTTCAGCTATTTTTTATGAAACTAGTATTAATGATTGTTTAAAAAATATTGCTAAGGTTATTAAAAAAATTGGCAAACATCATAGTAGTGATGTTAAGAAACCTATTGCCGTTAAAATGGTTCAAGATATGTTGGAAGAATTTGAAAAATATCCGGAGTTATTTAACATAATTAATGCTATTCTTCCAGAGTAAGATTTAAGTATGAAACAAACAGTTCATCGTTTAATGAGCTGTTTTTCTTTTAAAGCATTAGTTTATAAAAAGTCTCCACGATAGTTGGGGGCTTTTTTAATTGATTGTAGGTTGTGAGGATGACTTTCTTGTAATCCAGCATTAGAGATTTTAATAAATTCAGCTTTTTTGTATAATTCTTTGATATCTTTAGCACCACAATAACCTAGTCCTTGTTTTAATCCACCAATTAGTTGGTAGATTATTTTATTTACTGCACCTTTGTAATTAACATAAGAAACTACTCCTTCAGCAATCATTTCATTATCAGATTTTTTATCAGATTGTAAATATCTATCTTTAGAACCCATTTTCATAGCATCAATGGATCCCATACCTCGATAGATCTTCATTTTTTGTTTATCTATAGTGACAATTTTTCCAGGAGACTCATCTGTACCAGCAAAAAGTCCACCCATCATTACTGCTGAAGCACCAACTGCCAAAGCCTTAACAACATCTCCAGAGTATCTAATTCCACCATCAGCAATAATTGGAGTTTTAGTTTTAGCGGCAGCTTGAACAGCATCCATCACAGCAGTTAACTGAGGAACACCAATACCAGCTATAATTCTAGTTGTACAAATTGATCCAGGACCAACTCCTACTTTAACCACATCAGCACCAGCTTTAATTAAATCTAAAGTTGCTTGGGCAGTAGCGACATTACCACCTACTAAAACTACTTTTTTACCAATTTCTTTCTTTAATATTTTAATTGTTTCAGCTACTTTATAGTAATGACCATGAGCTACATCAATTACAATTAAATCAACACCAGCTTTAGCTAAGGACTTAGCCCTAGTTATAGCTTTTTCTCCCACGGAAGTAGAAGCTCCACAGAGTAAGTTTAATTTTTTAACTTTTTTAACTTCAGCTACTTGTTGCTCAATAGTCATATTCTTATGAATAATCCCTAATCCGCCTAATTTGGCCATAGCAATAGCCATTTTAGATTCAGTAACTGTGTCCATAGCTGCTGAAATTAAAGGAATTTCCAGTTTAATTCTTTTGGTAAGTTCAATTTTAGTATTTACTTTTTCTGGTGGATTAAAAGATTTTTGAGGTATTAATAGAACATCATCAAATGTTAAAGATTCTTTTATTTTCATAAAGTTATTAGTTTAAAATTTAAAAGATATGATAATTATAATCTGTAGTTGTTATTTTAGCAAATATCCATTTTCTTTCAGCCATTTTCGATGTATTTTGTAATCTGGCATTATCTTAGCCACTTCATTCCAGAAATTAGAAGAATGATTCTTTTCTTTAATATGACAGAGTTCATGAATTACTACATAATCAATTACTTGGTTTGGAGCTAGAGCTAGTCTCTGAGGAAAATTTAAATTATTTCTAGCACTACAAGAGCCCCAACGTTTTTGAGCAGAAGTAATTCTAATATTCTGATATTTAAATCCAGAAAGAGAGGAGTAATATTTAACCCGTTTAGTAATTTTTTCTAAAGCTTGTTCTTTGGTAATTTTGAAAGTTGGAATTTGAGATTTTTTTTGATTTCTAATCTTAATCAACTCTTGTTTCTTAGTGATCCAGTTTTGTTTTTGTTTGATAAAGTTTTTAATTAAGAAAAGAGGCATTAATCTTGGTGCTCTGATAATTAAAGAAGCATCAGAAGATATTTCTAATGCTAGAGTTTTTCTTTTACTTCTTATTATTTTCATGTATTTATTCAATCACTACTTTAGTACCAATATCTGTAAACCAATAGAGTGATTCCATATTATCATAATGAACATTAACACAACCATGGCTCATTTTGTTTCCAAAATTATTATGCCAGTAAGCACCATGGATATAGTAACGATATTGACCAGTGTAAAAATGAAGATTCCATCTAGTGTCTGGATAATCAAAATCATATCCAGGACCACCATACCTTTTTGGGTCTTCTTTTCCTAAAATACTAAACTCACCCAGAGGAGTATCCATTCCTTTAACACCACTAGAAATTAAGAAACTATCAATTAATTTATTATCAAAATAATATTCTAATCTTTGATTCGCTATATTTACTTTAATTAACTTCTCTACTTTGTTCTCTGGATCTGAATTTAAAGGATTGTAACTAGCAGCTACTTCAGTTCCATCTAAGTAAAGATCTCCATCAGAATCAGTATTCATCAGATCTGTACCAATTTTTAATTCAAAAAAATCACTTAAATAATCTTGATCAGTATCAACCTCCATTAAACTTTTGTTTGAAAGAGGAGATTGTTGGTTGTTTATTTCTTCTCCATCATTCACACCATCCTGGTCAGTATCAGCATTATTTACCTCTGTATGATAGAAGTATTTTTCATCATAATCATTTAAACCATCAGCATCATAATCATTATTCTTAGTAAAAGGTTCTAGAAATTTAGAATTAGCTAGGATATTTTCTTCAACATTACTAATAGTTGGACCCCAAGGGTAATTAGAAATGTCAGTAGTTAGAGCTTGATCAGCTGTCAGACCATTAGCTTCTAAGACAACCATATTAGTAAAAACTCTTTTTTGTCCGTTTTCGATATAGAAGATTCCGAGACTATCTTTTTCTTTAACTAAAGCACCGTCAATTAAAATATATTCTAAATTTTCATAATTTTGTGGTCGGTATTTAATGTCTCCTTGATATTCATATTTCTCTAATTCAGAAGATTCTATATTTTGAACATGATCAAAATTATCAAACCAAGAAAAATATATTTTTTCATGAGAAAAAGAATAGCTTTGTCGATCAGCAGAGATATAGTAAACAGCGGAAGAATCTTCCGGAGAAACTAATTGTCCTTTAAAACCTTCTTCAGCAGAAGTAAAAAGAGGAATTAGTAAGATTGTAAATATTAAAAGTGTGTATTTCATATATATATTGTATCATATATTTTAAATAAAAAAGTTCCAATAGAGATTAGGACTGAATTTCAATCATTTATTATTGAAAACTTAGAATGAACGGTAAATGTTAGATTAAAATTTGTAAATTCTAATCACTGTGTTATAATTTACACGTTTTACAACTTGTGAACATATCTGAATAATAATTTTAGAGCAATGATAGTAGATGGTAAAAAAATTGCAGAAAAGATATTTACCAGACTTCAAGGTGAAGTTAGTGTTTTAAAGCAGCAAGGTATTAACCCCAAATTAGGGGTTTTTTTAATTGGAAATGATCAACCTTCTCATACTTATGTTGGAAAAAAAGGTAAAGCTTGTGAACGAATTGGAGTTGAATTTTTGTTAAAAAAGTATGAAGAAAGTATTACTGAAGAAGAATTGATAAAAGCTATTGAAGATACTCAGAGGAATGAAAATTTAACAGGTTTGATTGTTCAACTACCTTTACCGAAACATATTGATGCTAGCCGAGTTATTAAACATATCAAGCCAGAAATAGATGTAGATTGTTTAACTAGTGCTAATCTAGGTAAATTAATAACCGGTGACTATTGTATTGAACCACCAACTCCTGGAGCAATTTTAGAGATTTTAAAGAATCACGATATTGAATTAAAAGGTAAGAATGTAGTTTTAATGGGAACTGGAACTCTAATTGGACGACCTTTAGCTAATCTATTATTCCATGCTCAGGCCAGTGTATCAACTTGTAATTCTTCTACTAAAAATCCAGAAGAACTTACTAGAAAAGCTGATATTATAATCTCCGGAGTAGGAAAACATAATTTAATTACTGGAGATATGATTAAAAAAGGTGCAGTAGTGATTGATGCTGGAGTTTGTTTTGTAGATGGAAAAATGTATGGAGATGTAAATTTCAATCAAGTTTCTAAGAAAGCTAGTTTAGTTACTCCAACTCCAGGCGGAGTAGGACCTTTGACCGTAGCTAAATTAGTTGAGAATACAGTTAAATGTGCTAAGAGATAATAGTTTAAAGATATGAATAAAGAAAAAAAAGATTGGCAGACAATTGTGATTATCGGAGCTCAATGGGGTGATGAAGGTAAAGGTAAAATTACAGACTATTTTGCTCGACAAGTAGATTATATTGTTAGATTTCAAGGTGGAAATAATGCTGGGCATACTATTAAAGCTGATGGAGAAGTTTTTAAATTACATTTATTACCTTCTGGAGTACTGTATAAAGGAAAGAAGATTGTTATTGGTAATGGTTTAGTGGTTGACCCAAAGATACTTTTATCAGAATTAGCAGAATTGAAAGAAAGAGGTAAAGAAGTTAACTTAATTTTAAGTGACCGAGCTCATATTATTTTTCCTTATCATGTCCTGATGGATGGAATAGTTGATGATGCTAAAAAAGAATTAGCTTCTGGATCAACTAAACGAGGAATTGGTCCTTGTTATTCTGATAAAATTAATCGGATTGGAATTCGAGTAGCAGATTTAATGAATCCAGAAATGTTTAAAGAAAAATTTGCTCAAGCTTTTGAATATAATTATAATATTTTAACTAAAGTATATAATGTTGATCCAGAGAAATTGAATAAAGAAGAAATTTTTAAAGAATATACAGAATATGCTGAAAAATTGAAAGAATTTGTTGGCGACGCTTCTTTAGAACTTAATAATGCTTTAGAAAATGGAAAGAAAGTTCTCTTTGAAGGAGCTCAGGGAGTTTCTTTAGGAATAGATCATGGGGTATATCCTCATGGAACTTCTTCTAATACTATTTCCGGTGGAGCTTGTACAGGAGCAGGAGTTGGTCCGAATAAAATAGAAAGAGTGATAGGAATAGTAAAAGCATATTTAACACGAGTAGGAAATGGACCAGTTCCAAGCGAAGATACTACTGAAAAGGGTGATGATTTACGAGAAAGAGGTGATGAATATGGAACTACTACTGGTCGACCAAGAAGATGTGGTTGGTTAGATTTAGTCCAATTAAAATATTCAGTACGAGTTTGTGGAATGACTTCTTTAGCAGTTACTAAATTAGATATTTTAGGAGGTATTAAAAAGATTCCAATTTGTGTAAAATATAAATATCAAGATACATATTTAGAAGAAGTACCAGCTGATTTAAGTGTATTTAATAAATGTGAACCAGTTTATGAATACATGGATGGTTGGGATGACCTTTCTCGAGAAGATTTAGAAAAAATTGTTGAAGAGGGTTATGATGCTTTACCAGAAAATATGAAAAAGTATTTAGATAAAATAGAATCAACTTTAAATGTTCTAATTGAATTAATTTCCTTTGGACCAGAAAGAAAGATGACAATCGAGTTGAAAGTTTAAAGTTAAAAGTTGAAAAGTAATAATTAATAACAAATATATGTCAGAAAAGATTTTTTTAGGTCATGAGAAACCAGGACCAATGGAAGAGGTATCTGGAGAAGAGAAGAATAAATTAGATCTTCGAATAGATCTTCGAAGGAAACATTTAGAATATTATAAAAGCCATCCATGGATTAAAAAAATGATAGAAATAACAAATCTTTCTCTCGATGATTGGATAAATGAACGAGTAGCTGAAGATGAAGAAAAAAATGAAAGATTAACTAAAGAAAGAGAAGAATTAATGAAAAAAAATTATAATAAAAAATAAAACAATGAAAGTTACTCAAGAAAATTTAAATAAATATAAAATTGCTTTAACTTTAGATGAAGCTATAAAACTGCGAGATGAAATTTTAAAAAGGGAACCAACTCTAACCGAGCTGGTTGCTTTTGGAATTGAGGGCAGTGAACATTGTTCATATAAGAGTAGTCGTGATTATTTAAAGCAATTACCTACTGATGCTCCTAATGTAATTTTAGGTCCCAAAGAAGATGCCGGAATTATTCGAATCGCTGAAGGTTGGGGAGTGGTAATGGCTCATGAATCACATAATCATCCTTCTCAAGTTGTTCCTTATGAGGGAGCAGCAACAGGTATCGGTGGTATTGTACGAGATGTGCTTTGTATGGGAGCTAAAGTAATTGCTGTGTTAGACGGTCTTAGATTTGGAGATATTGAAAGAAATCATACTCAATGGATTCAATCTGGAGTAGTTTCAGGAATTTGTGGTTATGGAAATCCAATTGGAGTAGCAAATATTGGTGGTGATCTATATTACAATAAATCTTACAATGATAATTGTTTAGTTAATGTGGGGGCTATGGGTTTAATTAAAGAAGATGAAATTATTCATTCTTTTGCTCCGAAAGATGCCGAAGGACTTAATTATATTCTTCTAGGTAAGCCAACAGATAATAGTGGTTTTGGTGGAGCTAGTTTTGCTAGTTTTGAATTAGATGAGAAAGACAAAGAATCGAATAAAGGTGCAGTTCAAGAACCAAACGCTTTTTTAAAGAGACATATTTTTGAATCTACTTACGACTTATTTAAAATTTTAAAAGAAAAGAATTTATTAGATAAAATTGGTTTTAAAGATCTAGGAGCTGGTGGAATATTATGTTCTACAGTTGAAATGGCTGACCATGCTGGTTACGGAGCACTTATTGACTTAGATAAAGTTCATGTTGGTATGGATAATTTAGAACCTTATGTAATTCTTTCTGCAGAAACTCAGGAAAGATTTATGTGGGTAGCTGATGATGAAGTCACGGAGTTAATTTTAAAACATTATAATGAGAAATGGGCTTTACCAGAAGTTTCTCGAGGAGTAAGAGCTTCAGTAATTGGTAAAATTCAAAAAGGAAATTATCAAGTTAAGTATAAAGGAGAAATAATTTTAGATGCTAAAGCTAATGATGTTACTGAAGGATTAAAATATGATCGACCAGTGCAAGAAATTAAATATGATTTAAGTGAACCAGGCATTAAAGTAGAAGATTATAATGAAGAGTTGATGAAATTATTGAAATCAGAAAATATTGCTAGTCGAAAGTCAGTTTATGAAAAATATGACAAACAAATTCAAGGCATAACTCATATTGAGTCAGGTGAAGCTGATGCGGGAGTAATGAAACCTTTAATTGATGAAAATTTAAATACGGGAATTGCTTTTTCTATGGACGGAAATTCTCGTTATGGAGAAATATCTCCTTATTGGCAGGGAGCTAATGCTGTTACAGAAGCAATGAGGAATGTAGCTGCTGTGGGAGCTATTCCTTGGGGATTAACTGATTGTTTAAATTATGGTAATCCAGAAAAACCAGAACAAATGTGGCAATTTGCGGAAGGAATTAAAGGTGTAGCAGATGCAGCCAAGAATATTCATTTAAAAACCTATCCTGATTCACCAACTCCTTTTGTATCTGGAAATGTGAGTTTCTATAATCAGTCTAAGAATCAATCTATTAATCCATCAGCAGTTATTATTTGTTTAGGAAAGCTAGAGGATTATCATCAAGCGATTACTATGGATATTAAAAAATCAGATAGCAATTTATATTTAATTGGTCCTCGGAAAAATGAATTAGGAGCTTCTGAATTTTATAACCTCCACGATGAATTAGGAGCTAATGTTCCTCAGTCAGATTTCAAAGAGGTAGAAAAAGAAATTTATGCTTTAACTGATTCTATCGAGCAAGGTTTAGTATTATCAGCTCATGATATTTCCGAAGGTGGTTTAGCTGTTACTCTAGCAGAGATGATTATTACTAGTAAAAACAAACTTGGTTTAGAAGTTAATTTAGATAAAGTATCTGAACTTGATTTAAACACTGTCCAAAAACTATTTTCCGAAACTGGTGGTTTTGTAATTGAAGTTAGTTCAGAAAACGATGAAAAACTCAAAGAAGTATTTAAAAACAGAGGAGTAGAACTTTATAACCTAGGAAAAACAAATGAGAGCAAAGAATTAAAGATTGTAGATAAAGAAGAAATTATTAATTTGAAAGTTGATCAGATGCACGATGCCTGGTCAAATTCTTTAAGATCAAAATTATGACAACAACATATAAAGATGCTGGCGTAGATATTGATGCTGGCGCAGAAGTGGTAAAAAGAATTAAGAAAATGATTCCTAAGGTTGGTGGCTTTGGGGGAATGTTTGAATATGAAGGAATGATTTTTGTACAAAGTATTGATGGTGTCGGAACTAAAATGAAATTAGCTTCTCAATTTGATCGTTGGGAAACAATGGGGCGAGATATAGTTAGTCATTCTTGTTTAGATATTATGTGCCAAGGTGCTACTCCAAAAACTTTTATGGACTATATTGCTGGGGCAAAAATTGATCCAGCAGTAATTGAGAAAATAGTTACAGGTATTGTTAATGAATGTCAGGAAAATGATATTTCTTTAGTTGGTGGAGAAACTGCTGAAATGCCTGGAGTTTATGCTGAAGGGGAATATGATTTAGCAGGAGCAATTATGGGAGTAATGAAAAAAGATGAAGAAATAACTGGTGAGGATATTAAAGCTGGTGACAAAGTATATGGTTTAGCTTCTATCGGTTTACATACCAATGGCTATTCTTTAGCTCGAAAAGTTTTAGAAACAGAAATTGCTGATTCTAATATGGAAATTGTAGATCAATTATTACAACCTCATCAGAATTATTTAAAAGAGGTTAAAGAGTTAATTAAAAAATACGATATTAAAGGAATTGCTCACATAACTGGTGGTGGATTTTTGGATAATATCCCACGAATTTTACCAGAAGGTGTGGGGGTAGAAATTAAAAAAGGAGAGTGGCCAATTTTACCAATCTTTAAAACTATTCAAGAAAAAGGAGATGTCCCAGAAATGGATATGTATCGAACATTCAATATGGGAATTGGTTTAGTTTTAATTTCTGAAGATGAATTACCAATATATAAAATAGGGGAAGTAGTTGAAGGGGATAAGCAAGTTAAATTAATTTAAAAATTATGTATAAAATAGCAGTATTACAATTTCCAGGAACTAATTGTGAATATGAAGCTCAAAGAGCTGTAAATAACTCTGGAATGCAAGGAGAATTTTTTAGATGGAATCAAAATGCAGAAGAATTAGATAATTATGATGGCTATGTCGTGGCGGGAGGATTTTCTTACGAAGATCGATCCCGAGCTGGAATAATTGCTTCTTTAGATCCAATCATGAAAAAGATTAAAGAAGAGGCTGAAAAAGGAAAACCAATTATTGGAATTTGTAATGGTTGTCAGATCTTAATGGAAACTGGTTTAGTGCCTGGTTTAGAAAACAATGCTTTGGGTGGAGCTCTAGCTTTAAATACTAGAGCTCAAGATGGCAAAGTCATTGATACTGGATATTATAACGAGCAAATTTACATTAAAAACCAAACCGAGAATCGTTCTGCTTTTAATTTAGAAACAGATAAAAATCATCACTTTAGATTACCAATTGCTCATGGAGAAGGAAGATTTGTTTTAGAAGAAGAATTATTAAAAGAATTACAGGAACATAATCAAATAGTTTTTAGATATTGTGATGCTCAAGGAGAAGTTAAAAATGAATATCCAGTAAATCCTAATGGTACTACTGATAATATTGCGGGAATTTGTAATAAAAGAGGAAATGTTTTAGCTTTAATGCCTCATCCTGAGAGAGTAGCAGAGGGACAATTTATTTTTGATTCAATGAAAAAATACATTGAAGATAATTCTAAACTTTCAGAAGCAGATTATAAATTAGAATATTCTCAGGAAATCAAAAAACCAGAAGCATATTCTAAGCCGGAGAATTCTACAGAACTATTAGTGGATATGATAATTACTGATAATGAAGCTGTAACTGTAGAAAATGCTTTGAAACAATCCGGATTTGAAGGCGTAGAAATTAAAAAGAAAGTATATTGGAATGTTGAAGCAGATAATCTAGATCTAGATGCTTTAGTTAAATCAGGGGAGTTATTAAATACTAATAAAGAGAATGTAATAGAGAAATTAGAAGATGGATATTTTAATCTTTTAGTAATGTATAAGGGTGATGCTGAAGGCAAAGGAAAATTAGCTACTCTAAAAAATAAATTAGGGTTTGATAGTATTGAAGATGTTCAGAAAGGAATTTTGTGGCAAATCAAATGCAAGGAAGAGGATCTAGAGAAAATTTTAGCTACCAATATATTTTATAATCCTTTTTCACAAGATTATTTTAACTATAAATTCAAATATATGAACAAAGAAGAGATAATAAAAAACAATTTAAAAAATACTTTAACTGAAATTAATATTCCCGAGCTAGGAGAAAAGAAAATTGGTAAAGTTAGAGACACTTTTTTTAAAGATAAACAAATTATTTTAGTTACTACTGATCGACAGAGTGCTTTTGATAGAGTGTTAGCTGCTATTCCATTTAAGGGACAAGTTTTAAATCAAACATCAGCTTGGTGGTTTAAACAAGTCGAAGATATTATTCCAAATTCAGTTATCTCTACTCCTGATCCAAATGTAGTTATTCAAAAAAAATGCCAAGTATTCCCTTTTGAAGTAATTGTGCGTGGTTATTTAACTGGTTCTACTTCAACTTCTGCTTGGACTAATTATGAAAAAGGAGTCCGAAATTTATGTGGTAATAAATTGCCAGACGATATGTGGAAGAATCAAAAATTTGAGAAGAATATTATTACTCCGAGTACTAAATTTGAAGAACATGATCGAAATATCACTCCAGACGATATTATCAATGAAAATTTTGCCACCAGAGAAGAATGGAAGTACATTTCTCAGAAAGCTTTGGAAGTTTTTACCAGAGGACAAAAGATTGCTAAAGAACATGGTTTAATTTTAGTAGATACCAAATATGAATTTGGTAGAGATGAGGAAGGAAATATCATGATTATTGATGAGATCCATACTCCTGATTCTTCTCGTTATTGGTTAGCTAATAATTATCAAGAAAATATTGATGAAGGAAAAGAACCAGATAATATTGATAAGGAATTTTTAAGATTATGGTTTAAAGAAAATTGTGATCCTTATCAGGATGAGAAATTACCACCAGCTCCAGATGAGTTAGTAATTGAACTTTCAAAGAGATATATTCAACTATATGAAATGATTACCGGAGAAGAGTTTAAATTTCCGGAAGGCGATGTTGAAGAAAGAATTAAAAATAATTTAAAAAATATATAGTATGGAAATTCTAGATGTTATTAATATAAAAGATGAGGTTATAGGAGAAGCTAGTAAGGATGAATGTCATCAAAGAGGATTAAGACATAGAAGTGTTTTTGTATTTATATTTGATAATAATGATAATTTAATTCTACAAAAAAGAAGTAGTAAAAAAAAGATAAGACCCAATAAAATAACAGCTTCCGCTTGTGGTCATGTAGTGAAAGGAGAGAATTATTTAAAAGCTGCTGAAAGAGAATTATTAGAAGAGCTGGGCATTAAAACAAATCTAATAGAAGTTTTAAGAACAATCGGTCCTTATGATCAAGACAAAGAGAATATTGTTTTATATGAAGGTCATTATGAAGGAGATTTAGATTTTAATAAAGAAGAAATAGCTGAAATTATCAAAATGAGTGTAAATGATATAAAGGATAAATTGGAAGAAAAAGTCTGGAATTTTGGTTCAAGTTTTAAAAAAGTATTTTTAGAATATATAAATAATAAAAATATATGAAAGCAATAATAATCATGGGATCAGAATCTGATAAAGATTTTGTCCAAAAAATTACAACAAAATTAAGTGAATTAAAAATTGAGTTTGAGGAGCATGTAGCTTCTGCTCATAAAAATCCTAAAGAAGTATTAGAGATTATTGAGAAAAATAATGAGTCCGATGATAAATTATGTTATATTACAGTTGCCGGAAGAAGTAATGCTTTGTCAGGTTTCACAGCTGCTAATGCTAAACACCCTGTCATTGCTTGCCCTCCTTTGAAGGATAAAATGGATTATATGGTAAATATCCATTCTACTCTCCAAATGCCCTCAAAAGTGCCTGTAATGACTGTAATTGACCCAGGAAATGCAGCTTTAGCAGTAAGTAGAATCTTAAACTTATAAAAATATGGATTCATTAAATAGTATTTGTCCTTTAGATGGACGTTATCAAAAAGACCTGAAGATTCTTCAGGAGTATTTTTCAGAAAGCGCTTTAATTAATTATCGGGCCGAGGTAGAAAAGAAATATTTAATAGCTTTATTAAAATTATTAAAGAAAGCTAATGCTACTGAATTAAAGAAAATTGAAAATATTAAAATTGATTCAGCTAAAGTTAAAAAAATTGAGAGCATTACTAATCACGATGTTAAAGCAGTAGAGTATTATTTAAAAGAGGAGTTAAAGAAATTAAAATTTAGTGATGATATTTTAGAGCTAGTACATTTTGCTTTAACTTCTGAGGATATAAATAATTTAGCTTATTCTTTAATGTTTAAAGACGCTTTAGAAAAAGCCTATCTTCCAGAATTAAATAAGACTATTAAAGAATTGAAAAAGCTAGCTCAGAAGCATAAAGCTCAGACAATTTTAAGCATGACCCACGGACAGCCAGCTACTCCAACAACACTTGGAAAAGAAATGGCTGTTTTTGTTTATCGTTTAAATAGACAATTAAAGTTTTCTCCTTTGCTAGGAAAATTAGCAGGAGCTACTTCTAATTGGGCTGCTCATTATGTCGCTTATCCAAAGATTGATTGGTTTAAATTTAGTGAAAAATTTGTGAAGTCTCTCGGCTTAGAATTAAATCCTTTAACTATCCAAATTGAATCACATGATAGTTTAGCTGAGAATCATCAGCAAGTTATTAGAATAAATAATATTCTTAAAGATTTTTCTCGAGATATGTGGCTATATATCTCCCGAGGGATTTTTAAACAAAAGGTGGTTAAGGGTGAAGTTGGTTCCTCAACTATGCCTCATAAAGTAAATCCAATTAGATTTGAAAATGCGGAAGGTAATCTCGGAATGAGTAATGCTATCTTTGATTTTATGGCTAATAAATTACCAATTTCTCGAATGCAAAGAGATCTTTCTGATTCTACAGTATTAAGAAACCAAGGTTTAGCTTTAGGATATAGTTTTTTAGCTCTACAGAATTTAGTCAAAGGTCTAGCTCGAGTAGAAGCTAATAGTATAAAGATCAAAGAGGAATTAGATAATAATTGGGAAGTTTTAGCTGAACCAATTCAAACTGTATTAAGAAAATTAGGATATTCTGGAGCCTATGAAAAATTAAAGGAATTAACTAGAGGTAAAAAATTAAATCAAGAAATCCTAACTGAGTTTATTGATGACTTGAAGATACCTCAAGAAGAAAAAGAACAATTGAAAAAATTAACACCATTTAATTATAATGGTATTTCATCTAAATTAATTAAATATATTAAATAATATTATGTGTGGAGTGGTCGGAATATTTGGTAATCAAGAAACCAGAGTAAGTTTAGAGCTTTATGATTCTTTAATTGCTTTACAGCATCGAGGACAAGATTCAGCTGGGATTATAACTCTCAATGATGGTTTTCATTTACATAAGAAATTAGGATTAGTTCGTAATGTTTTTAATGAAGAAGTTCTTTCTCGTTTAAGAGGTAATATGGGAATTGGACATGTCCGTTATTCAACAGTTGGTGATGGGACTGCAAATGATGCTCAACCATTTTTAGCTAGTTCTCCCTATGGAATAGCTATAGCTCATAATGGTAATGTAACTAATTTTGAAAAACTTAAGAAAGAATTAGCTGAAAAAGATTTACGACAAACTAATTCTGGTTGTGATGTAGAAATAATTTTGAATGTTTTTGCTAGTGCTTTAGCGAAACAAAAAGAGGGAGATTTTAAAGAGCAAGTTTTTAAAGCAGTAGCAGAAGTTCACCAAAGAGTTCAAGGGAGCTATTCAGTAGTAGTAATCATTGCTGGTAAAGGAATGGTAGCTTTTCGAGATCCTTTAGGAATTAAACCTCTGGTAATTGGTAAACGAGGAGAAGAATATATATTTGCTTCAGAGAATGTAATGTTTACTACATTAGGATTTGAATATCAGGGAGATGTCCAAGCTGGTGAATGTATTTTTCTTGATCAAGAGAGTAAATTACATCGGAAGTTAATTACTAAAAAAACTCATTGTCCTTGTATTTTTGAACATGTTTATTTCGCTCGACCAGATGCATTGATTGATAATGTTAGTGTTTACAAATCTCGTTTACGAATGGGTAATAAATTATCAGAAAAGATTAAACCTTTGATGGATGAATTAAAAATAGATGTAGTAGTCCCAGTTCCTAGTACTTCTACTACCACAGCTTTAACTTTAGCCTATGACTTAGGAGTTAAATACCGAGAAGGATTAATGAAAAATCATTTTATTGGTCGAACATTTATTATGGAGAGTCAAGAAAAAAGAAAAAAGTCAGTTCGTTACAAACTATCTCCCGTAGAATTAGAAATTAAAGACAAGAATGTTTTATTATTAGATGATAGTATTGTTCGAGGAAATACTTCTAAAGAAATAGTGAGACTTCTGAAAGAATGTGGAGCTAAAAAAGTATATTTTGCTGTAGCTGCTCCACCAATTAAATTTCCTTGTGTCTATGGAATTGATATGCCAACTCGACAAGAATTAATTGCTCATAATAAAGAGAGTATGGAAGAAATTAGAAAAGAGATTGGAGCTGACTTTTTAATATATCAAGAACTTGATGATTTAGTTGATTGTGTTCATGAGGGTAATCCGGAAGTTAGAGAATATTGTACAGCTTGTTTCTCTGGAAAGTATCCAACTAATATTTCAGCAGAAGAGTTGTTAGAACTAGAAGAAGAGAGACTGGTAGTTCGGAAGAAACAAAAAGAACAACAAATGAAAATATTTAAATAAAATTATGAAAATACTACTTGTAGGTTCTGGAGCCCGAGAACATATTATTGCCAAAAGACTAAAAGATAACTCAGCTACTGAGTTGTTTGTTTTTGCATCAACTAATAATCCGGGAATTTTAGAATTAGCAGAAGATATGCGAGTAGGGGATTTAAAGAATAATAAAGAAATTTTAGAATATGCGAGTCATGTAAAACCTGATATAGCTTGGATTGGTCCTGAAGCTCCTTTAGCTCAGGGTATTGTAGATCTTTTAGTAGCTGTAGACATTGATTGTGTTGGTCCTTTTAAAGATTTAGCTCAAATTGAAACTAGTAAAGCTTTTACTAGAAACTTGTTAGTTGAGAATAATATTCCGGCCTATCCTCAATTTAAGGTATTTAATTCCGAAGAAGGTTTAGAAGAATTTATTAAATCTCTCTCAGCTTTTGTAATTAAACCTGATGGTTTAACTGGCGGTAAAGGAGTTCAAGTTCAGGGAGATCATTTTCAAGACTTTAATGAGTCCTTACCATATATGCAAGAATTAATTACTAAAGGAGAGAGCTTTGTTATTGAAGAAAAATTGATCGGCCAAGAATTTAGTCTAATGAGTTTTTGTGATGGATTACATGCTAAACATATGCCAGCAGTTCAGGATCATAAACGAGCTTATGAAGATGACAAAGGTCCAAATACTGGCGGTATGGGATCATATTCCTGTGCTAATCATTTATTACCATTTTTAAAAGATAGCGACATCGAAGAAGCCAAGAAAATTAACGAACAAGTTTTAGTCGCTCTAGCTGGTTACAAAGGAATTCTTTATGGTGGATTCATTGCTACTCAGAATGGAGTTAAACTAATTGAATACAATGCTCGTTTTGGAGATCCAGAAGTAATGAATTATTTAACTATTTTAAAAACAGATTTAACAGATATTAGTGAAGCGATTACTAAAGGAGAATTAGATCAAATGAATGTTGAATTTGAAAACAAAGCTACTGTTATTAAATACATCGTGCCGGAAGGATATCCAGAAAAATCAGTAAAAGATGAATTGATAGATATTTCTGAAATAGATCAAACAAAAGTTAGTTTGTATTATGCTTCTCTTGATCAGAAAGATGATGGACTTTACATTAAAGATTCTCGAACTTTAGGGGTAGTAGCAAAAGCTGATACCTTAGAAGAGGCTGAAAAGATTGTTCAAACTGAAATAGAGAAAGTAAAAGGTCCAGTATTTTTTAGAAAAGATATTGGAACTAAAGAGTTAATTGAAAAGAGAATTAAAATGATGGAGAATTTAAGAAATGGATAAAGAATTAAAAATTGCAGTTTTAGGTTCAACTAATGGAACAGATCTCCAGGCTTTAATAGATAATAATATTCCAGTTGAAATAGTTATTTCTAATAAGAGTAAGGCTGGTATTTTAGAGCGCGCAGAAAAAGCTGGTTATCCAGTTCTTTTTGTTTCCACTAAAGATAAAACTAGAGAAGAATATGATCAAGAAGTAATAGAAATACTAAAAGCTAAAGAAATTAATCTAATTCTACTCATTGGATATATGCGATATCTATCACCAGAGTTTGTAGATGCTTATCGTAACAAGATCATGAATATTCATCCTTCACTTTTACCAGCTTTTGCTGGAGGAATGGACAAGAACGTTCATGAAGAAGTTTTAAAGAGTGGAGTTAAAACTACTGGATGCACTTTACACTTTGTAGATGAAGGAGCTGATACTGGTCCAATTATTCTTCAAAAAGAAGTAGCTATTAGTGAAGATGAAACTGTAGAGTCTTTAAAGAATAAAGTTCAAAAAGCAGAACAAGAAGTTATTCTGGAGGGAATTGAATTATTTAAACAAGATAAAATATAATTATGAAAAGAGCATTAATTAGCGTATCAAATAAAGAGGGTATTATTGAACTAGCTCAAGGTTTAGTTGATTTAGAAATTGAAATAATATCTACTGGTGGAACATACGAGAAATTAGAAGAAGCTGGAGTTAAAGTAACTCCAATTGATGAAGTAACTGGCTTTCCAGAAATGATGGACGGCCGAGTAAAAACATTACATCCAAAAATTCATGGCGGACTTTTAGCTCTACGAGACAATGCAGAGCATATGAAGTCAGTAGAAGAGCATGATATTAAATTAATTGATTTAGTAATTGTAAATCTCTATCCTTTTGAAGAAACAATTAAAAAAGAAAATGTAAAATTAGAAGAAGCTATAGAGAATATAGATATTGGTGGTCCAACTATGATTAGAAGTGCTGCTAAGAACTATCAACATGTGGGAGTAGTAGTTGATCCAGAGGATTATGAAAAAGTTTTAAATGAATTTAGAGAAAAAAAAGAATTAAGTTTAGAAACCAAAGAGTACCTAGCTCAAAAGGTATTTTCTCATACGGCTCATTATGATTCTTTAATTGCTAATTATTTAAACAAAGAAGAATCTCCAAATAAATTAACTTTAGGTTATGAAAAAGTTTCTGATTTAAGATATGGCGAAAATCCACATCAAAAAGCAGCTTTCTACAAAGAAGCTCTTTGTAATGAAACCTGCATTGCTCAAGCTAAAGTTCTCCAAGGTAAACAATTGTCATATAATAATATTATGGATGCTGATGCAGCTTTGAATATTATTAGAGATTTTAAAGAACCAGCTTGCGCAGTAATTAAACATACTAACCCTTGTGGTTGTTCAACTAATGAGAATATAGTCAAAGCCTTTCAAAAAGCTTATGCAGCTGATTCTATGTCAGCTTTTGGGAGTATTATTGCTTTAAACCGAGAGTGTAGTAAAGAAATAGCTGAAGAGATATCTAAGGTATTTGTAGAGATTGTCATGGCTCCTAAATTCTCAGAAGAAGCTTTGGAATTTCTATCAAAAAAGAAAAATCTTAGATTATTAGAAGTGGGAGAGATTAATAGAACTAATGATTTAACAGAAACTAGAAAAGTAGTCGGTGGTGTTTTAGTTCAAGATACTGATCGATTAGAAATCAAGAAAGATGATTTAAAAATAGTAACTGAAATAAAACCAACAGAAGAAGAGATAGAGGAGATGCTCTTTGCTTGGAAAACTATCAAGCATGTTAAATCCAATGCTATTCTTTTAACTAAAGAAAAAACTACAGTTGGTTTAGGAGCTGGTCAAGTTTCTAGAATTGATGCTGTTGATTTAGCAATTAAAAAGGCGGGAGATAATTTAGAAGGATGTGTTTTAGCTTCTGATGCTTTTTTCCCTTTCCGAGATTCAATTGATAAATTAGCTGAAGTTGGTATTAAGTTAATCGTTCAACCTGGTGGATCTATAAAAGATGAAGAAGTAATTCAAGCTTGTAATGAACATGGGATTGCTATGGTTTTAACTGGGAATAGATGTTTTAAACATTAAATTTAAGATCAAAAATAAAATACAGAAAGCCTCTGAAAAGAGGCTTTTTTGGTTGACAATTACTTGACAATTTTAAAGCTATAGTTTACAATTAGTTTACAATTAGTAAAGTTAATATAAATTCCATTATGATTAATAGTAAAGAAAAAATATTACAAATAGCAAATAAAAAAGGAGTAGTTAAAACTCGTGATTTTGTGGATGACTTAAATTTTAGCCGTCAGCATGTAAGTGATTTATTGTCACAGTTAGTTGATGAGGGAAGATTAATAAAGATTGGTTCGACTAGAGACGCTAAATACATTACACATGAATATTTAAGATCTTATCCAAATATATTGTCGAATAGATATTCTAAGATTTTAAGTAATAATAAATTGGAAGAACATAAAATTTTGAATGATATTGAGAATAATTTTGTTCCTTATGGTAAATTATCAGAGAATATAAAGAGTATCTTTGCTTATTCTTTTTCAGAAATGCTAAATAATGCCATTGAGCACTCTCGATCAAAGAAAATTAATGTTTCAGTTAATATTATAAAGAAAAAATTATCATTTACTATTGATGATTTTGGAATAGGTGTATTTCGTAATATTATGCAAAAGAGAAAATTAAAAAGTGAAATAGAAGCTATTCAAGATTTACTAAAAGGTAAGACCACTACTGCTCCTAAACTTCATTCCGGTGAAGGGATATTTTTTACCTCTAAAATTGCTGAGAAATTTGTTTTGGATAGTTATGGTTATCAATTATTAGTAGATAATGAAATAGATGATATTTTTTTGAAAAAAGTCCAAGGTCAAAAACAAGGGACAAGAGTTGCTTTTAGTATTGACCTTGAAGACAAGAAACATTTGAACGATATATTTAGAAAATATACTAATAATTCTGAAGATAGTGATTATGGATTTGATAAAACAGAGATTATAATTAAATTATATACTATAGGAGGTGTTCATATTTCTCGTTCTCAAGCTAGACGTGTTCTTTCAGGGTTAAATAAGTTTAATATTATTATCATGGATTACAAAGATGTCCCTCTGATTGGACAAGCTTTTGCTGATGAAATTTATCGAGTATTTAAGAATAAATATCCAGACATTAAGATTGTAAATGAAAATATGAATGAAGCAGTTCAATTTATGATTAAACGTTCAATTAATGAAGCTAATAAATAATAATTTTAAATAAAAAATATGAAAGTATTTTTATTAAAAGCTGGTTTAGATAATGATAAATGTTTAAGTAAAGCATCTATAATTATTGATGGTATCGTAGGCGATGAGCATCGTTCTAATATTGAAAATGGTTTAATAGATGCAGATCTTTTTATATGTGATTTACAAAATATTCAAGGATCCACTAGTCATACTTTGTACAATCAAAAACATTTAATAAGTAGTGGGATAAAAGGAGGAGCTGTATTACTTTGTTTTGCAGGAAGAAATATTGTAAACGGTAATATTACTAATTATAAATGGTTGGAACATTTTGGAGCTTTTTTATCACCTGAAAATCAATCAGCAGAAGAAATAAAATTTGAAAATATTAAGCCATTTTCAAAATTATTAATTGAAGATGATTTTAATTATAATGTTATCTTTAATAAAGATCCTGCGGGAGACTATAAGCTTCTAGCTAAGAATAAAGCGGGTCATTTTGTAGCATTTTATGCTAATATAGACAATGGCCATGTATTCATCTTACCTCGTCCTAAAAATAAAGATGCATTCGTAAAACATTTTATTGATAAAATTTTATCTTTATTGAAATTAAATTTTACTATAGAGAATGGTAGTAAGGAAGATGTACCAGAGAGTATAAGGAGTTTAAAAATAGTCGGGCAAAATGAATTAATGAAAGAAATTAAAAAACAAGAACAAAAGATAGATAAAGAAGTTGCTGAATTAAATAGACTACACAAAAAAAACGAAAAATTAGAGTCTTGGAAGAAATTACTATGGGAGACAGGAGATCCTTTAGAAGAAATAGTAAAAGAGTTTTTCAAATTATTCAATTTAAATTTAAAAAGAGAGAAAATAGACTTAGTAGGGAAATATAAGGAGAAAGAAGTTTTTATAGAAGTTAAAGGTAAAAAAGGAGGGATAGATCATAAGGGGGATTTTAGGCAGATTGAAGAAAGAAAAAATTATGATTCTGAAAATCCACAGAATACGATTGCAATATTAATTGGTAATCCTTTTAGATTAGAACCCATTACCAACAGACCTCCTGAAAGCAAATCACTCTTTGCTCCAACCTCTTTACCTATAGCGGAGAATTTAAAAATAGGATTAATTTCTACTCAAGAACTATTTAAAATTTTGAAGGATGTTTTATCAGGTGAAGTTGATAAAGATAAAATCTTAGAAGAAATGATGAATTCAGCAGGTATTTATAAATATAAGAAGAAAAAAGAAGGAGAATAGTTTATGAAAGTTCAAATAGCCATTTTAGACTTTGGCTCACAATATACTCATTTAATTACTCGACGAATTAGACAGTTGGGTGTTTTAGCACGGATATATAGTCCTACAGTAGATTTAGCTGAATTAAAAGGAGTTAAAGGAATTATATTATCTGGTGGTCCTCAGAGCGTCCATGATGATACAGCTATTAAATATAATAAAGATATTTTTAAATTAAATATTCCAGTTCTAGGTTTATGCTATGGTCATCAATTAATCTCATATCATTTTAATGGGCAGGTAAAAGCTGGAAAAGTAAAAGAATATGGTCTAGCTACTTTAAATAAGGCTGGAAAGAATATTTTATTAGATAAATTTAAAGATTCAGAACAAGTTTGGATGAGTCATGGTGATAGTGTTAGTAAAATACCTTTTGGATTTAAAGTTATTGCTCGGACTAAAGATTGTACAGTAGCAGGAATGGCTCATGATGAATTAAAGCTATATGGTTTACAATTTCATCCCGAAGTTCATCATACTAAGAATGGTTTAAAAATTTTGGAAAACTTTTTGTTTAAAATCTGTCATTGTGAGAAGAATTGGTCTATGGAGAAATATTGGCAACAATTAGTAGCTGATATTAAAAAGAAGGTTGGGAACAAAAATGTATTCTTGTTAGTTTCTGGAGGAGTGGACTCTTCTGTTTGTTATGCTCTTTTAGAAAAAATACTAGGAAAGAAGAAAGTATTTGGTTTACATATTGATAATGGCTTTATGAGGTTAAATGAATCTTTTAAAGTTAAGAAAGATTTAGCTAAAGCTGGATTTGATGATCTAGAAGTAGTAGATGCTTCTGAAAAATTTTTAAAAAAAGAAAAAGGAGTTATTGAACCAGAGAAAAAGCGAAAGATTATTGGTAAAGTATTCTTAGATGTGAAAGACGAGGTAATGAAGGAAATGAAAATGGATCCCAAACAGTGGATTCTAGCTCAAGGTACTATCTATCCAGATACTATTGAAAGTGGAGCAACCAAGAATGCGGATAAGATTAAAACTCATCATAATCGGGTAGAACAAATATTGAAATTAATGAAACTAGGGGCTTTAATTGAACCTTTAGCTGAACTATACAAAGACGAAGTCCGAGAAATTGGTCAGAAATTAAAACTACCAGCTTCTTTAATTAATCGTCATCCTTTTCCTGGACCAGGTCTAGCTATTCGAACATTATGTTCAGATGGAAAAGAGTTTGTTGATAATGAAAAGGCATTAAATGATGGGTTGAATAGGATTGTAGGAAGTAAATTAGAAGTTAAGACATTGCCTTTAAAGAGTGTGGGGGTTCAAGGAGATAATCGGACTTACAAAAATCCAGCTTTGATTAGTGGAAATGCTTCTTGGAAAGAATTAAATGATTTATCTGTTAATATTACTAATCAATTTTCAGAAATTAATCGAGTAGTCTATTTACCAAATCAGAAAGTTGATTTAGATCAGATTAAAACTAAAAAAGCACATTTAACTAAAGAACGTTTAGATCTATTAAGAAAAGTAGATGATTTAGTTCATAAAGAAGTTGAGAAGAATAAATTGTATAAAAATATTTGGCAATTTCCAGTAATTTTAGTTCCTTTGACTTTGAATGGAGGAGAGACTATTATTCTTAGACCAGTAGAATCTAAAGAAGCTATGACTGTTAATTTCTATCAAATGTCTAAAACTATTTTAAATACTTTAACTAAAAAAATACTCCAGATTGAAGGAGTAGATTTAGTACTTTATGATATTACGAATAAACCTCCAGGGACTATAGAGTGGGAGTAAAAAAAAACGGACTATTACTAGTCCGTTTTGTTGCTAACTTCTAATTACTTGAAATAATAATGGATATAGTCTAGGATCTTCTCTCCATCTAATAATTCTTTCCTCTTCTTCTCGGATGAGATATTTTTTAGTTGATATTTCATCTACAACTATTCCTAATGCAATTAGAGTAAAGATTAAAATAAATAATAATATATCTATCAAAGATACTTTAGATATTTTTTTATTACCAGAAGTAGATATGAATATTATTATTAATAATAGAGCTAAAATTAAGCATAAAGAAAACCAAAAATTACTTTTCTTGTCCATTTTTCCTCCTTATTTAATTTGTTTTAATTAAATTACTATAGATTTAATTATTTAGCAAGTTATTTATTCTTCAAAAACTTAGAATTGTAAGAAAGAGCGAATATGCCCAGAATTGCTAGATAAGTAGTTATAAATTCAGTACGGATAATGTATTTATCTGGATGAATAGTATCTAGAACTATAAATACTATGATTAGTATGGTATAGATGATTACAAACATCTCTCCTCTATATTTAGAAAAGAATTTTTTAGACTTCCATCGGTGAAATTCCTTAACACTAGTAAAGATACCAAGAATAGAGATATAGAGGACAGTGATGGTTCGTAAAGAGCTAGAACAATCAATTATCTTAAAGAAATCAAAAGCAAAGAATGTAGCAGCTAAAATAGCCCAAGTGTAGGTTAAAAACCTCCAGAATAGTAATTGATAATTTGTTTTAGTTCTTTTTTTCATAATATTCTCTTCTACCTTTATTATAGCATAAAATATGGTTTTAGAGCTAAAAGGATTGACAGAGGGCATTATCTATGCTAGACTAAGGAAAGAATTATGAAACTTTTAAATATATTACAAATAGTCATAGCAGTATTATTAATTATTGCTGTATCTTTTCAAAGTCGCGGAGGCGGTCTTTCTTCTGTTTTTGGCGGAGGCGGAGCATCTTTTCAAACTAAAAGAGGAGCTGAAAAAACAATATTTATTGCTACTATCGTTTTATCAGCATTATTCTTTATTGTCAGTTTAGCTCATATTTTTATATAATTCATATATAATCTCTTAATATACAGAAATGACAGATTTAGCAGATTTGCTTAAGAAGTTTTTAATTAAAACTAAAAAAGCATTCTCTCCAAATACTAGAGCGGATAGTCTTTTAAATAAATCAATTAGATTTGTTAATTTTATTGTTATCCCTAAAATTAAATCTTTATTCCCTTCTAAATACGATGAAGAGGAAAAATTATTATTCTCTTTATCTAAGAAAAAAATTCCTAGTCGTCAACAACTAAAACAACTTAAATACTTTTTAAATTACAAAGAGAAAAGAATTGTCTATATTTCTCTATTCTTCTTAGTTTTTTCAGTAGTTTTCTTAGGTGGAAGATTTTTATGGAAGAATTTAGTGGAAGTTCCTAAATATGGTGGAGAATACACTGAAGCTATAGTTGGTTCTATCCAATATATTAATCCAATTCTTTCTCAAGGTAACGATGCTGACCGAGATCTTAGTAGATTAATTTTTTCAGGATTATTTAAGATAAATACTAACGGTGAATTAGAAAATGATTTAGTAGATAAATATCAGATTTCTGAAGACCAGAAAACATATATTTTTACTTTGAAGAATAATATTAAATGGCATGATGGTATGGATTTAATTGCTGATGATATTGGTTTTACTTTGAATGCTATTCAGAATCCAGAATTTAAGAGTCCTTTGTATAAGACTTTGCAGGGAGTAGGCTATGAGAAGATTTCTGAAAATTCTTTCAAACTTATTCTAGCTGAACCTTTTAGTCCTTTCATTTCTACTCTAACCTTTGGTATTTTACCAATGCATTTATGGGAGAGTATTAATCCAGAGAATTCTACTTTGACAGAGTTGAATAAGAAGCCAATTGGTACCGGACCTTTTATGTACAAGTCATTTAGAAAAGATTCTAGTGGTAATATCAAACAATATACTTTAGTTAATTTTAAGGAGTACTATGGTAAACGAGCTTATTTAAAAAGAATAATTTTAAAACTATTTGCTAATTCAGAAATGGCTTTAGAATCTTTGAAGAATAATCAAGTTCAGGGTGTAAGTTTCTTATCCCAGGATAATTACAAAGATGTAGTTGCTTCAGAGAATTTTAATGTTTATGACTTTAATATGCCTCAGTATTCAGCTTTGTTCTTTAATCTTAAACAACAAGAGTTATTAAAAGATAGAAGTATTAGAAGAGCTCTTTCTTTAGCAATTAACAAGAAAGAATTAGCTGCTGAATTGGGTTCAGGCTTAAAAGAAGCTTATGGTCCTCTAGATTTTATCATCGATCCTCAGGAAGATGAATATGATTTAGAAGCGGCAGCTGAATTATTAAAAGAATCGGAGTGGGAAATGAAAGATAATTTTCTAGAAAAAGATGAAAAGAAATTGGAGATAACTATAACTAGTGTTGATAATAATGAGTATATTAAAATTTTACAATATATTAAAAAACAATGGGCAAAGTTAGGAATTATTACTAATTTAGAAATTATTCCCAAGCAAAAAATCTCTCAGATTATTACTGAAAGAGATTACGAAGTTTTGTTAATTGCTCAAATTTTATCATATGATCCTGATCCATATCCATTCTGGCATTCTTCCCAGACAAAAGTTGGTTTAAATCTTAGTATTTTTGCTAACCAGAATATTGATGATATTCTAGAAGAGGCTCGGAAGATTACTTCTTTTGAAGAACGACTTAAAAAATATGAAAATTTTCAAGAAATTCTTAAAAAAGAACATATAGCTATATTTTTATTCAGACCAACTTATCATTATCCAGTGGATAAAGATTTAAGAGGTATTGATACAAAAGTTATCTATCTTCCATCAGATCGGTTCTCTAATATAGAGAATTGGTATCTGAAAACTAAAAAAACATTTAAAAAATAATATAAACAAGTAGAAGTTAATGAAGACACAAATCTTTGGGTCTCTGTTAGATTTCTATTTTAAACAAATAAATTATGATTAAGAAAAAACAATTAAAGAGAGGCCCTGTTAAACACAGACCTGCTCATAACAAAAAACAAATAAATACCAAGGTCAAAACTTTTGACCATGGTAAACTTAAGATTGTTGTATTAGGCGGAAACGAAGAAGTTGGTCGAAATATGACAATCTTAGAATATGAAAATGATATTATTATCATTGACATGGGAATTCAATTCCCAGAAGAAGATATGCCTGGAATAGATTTTATTATTCCAAATATTGAATATTTGAAAACAAAGAAGAAGAACATTAGAGGAGTTGTAATTACTCACGGACATTTAGATCATATTGGAGCAATTCCATATCTAATTCCAGAACTGGGCAATCCAGTAATTTACAGCGCTCCTTTAACATTGGGATTAATTAAAAAAAGACATGAAGAATTCAAAGATCTTCCGGCTTTAAACCTTCAAGCAGTGACTCCTGATGACACAATAACTCTAGGAACTTTTAAAGTATCATTCTTTGCAGTTAGTCACAATATTCCAGCTTCAATGGGAATTATCGTTGATACTCCTTTAGGAAAAGTAGTACATAGTGGTGATTTTAAACTTGATTTTGATGGACCAGTACGAGATATGCCAGAAGTTTCCAAGATTGCTAAGTTAGGAGAAGAAAATGTTCTAGCTTTAATGTCTGATTCAACTAATGCTCCTCAATCAGGTCATCAAATTTCTGAATCAGAGATTCAAGGTAACCTATTTAATATTATTAGAAATGCTAAAGGTCGAGTTATTATCGGAACTTTTTCATCTCTATTGAATAGATTGCAACAAGTTTTTGAAGCTGCTGAAAAATTGAACAAGAAAATATTGATTGATGGTTACAGCATGAAGACTAATGTAGAAATTGCTCATCAATTAGGATATTTAAGCTTCAAGAAAGATACTTTTATTACTGAGAAGCAATTAAAAGAATATCCAGACAATCGAGTAGTAATTTGTTGTACTGGTGCTCAAGGAGAGGACAGAGCTGTTTTAATGAGAATTGTAAACAGAGATCACCGTTTCTTAGAAATTGGTAAAAACGATACTGTAGTCTTTTCATCTTCAGTTATTCCTGGAAATGAAAGATCAGTTCAAAGATTAAAAGATTCCTTATATCGACAAGGTGCAGAAGTTATTCATTATCAAATGATGGATGTTCATGCTGGTGGTCATGCTAAAAAAGAGGATTTAAAATTAATGATTAATTTAGTTAATCCAAAATATTTTATTCCGATTGAAGGAAATCATTCTTTTTTACATATTCATGCTAAATGGGCTACTGAAGCTGGTATTGATCCTAAGAATATTTTTATCGCTGACAATGGTCAAATAATTGAATTTACTAAACTTGGTGGAAAGTTAACTAACAAAAAGATTCCAGCTGATTATGTATTTGTAGATGGTTTAGGAGTAGGAGATGTTTCTCATATCGTACTTCGAGACCGGAAACAAATGTCAGACGATGGTATGATTGTTGTTATTTCTACCATTAGTGCTAAAACTGGAAAGCTAATTCATTCTCCTGATATTATTTCTCGAGGTTTTGTGTATATGAAAGAGAATAAAGAATTAATCGAAAAGACTAGAAAAAGAGTAAAACAAATTATGCAATCCAATACTGATAAATCTATGGCTAATGATATGTTTATTAAAAACAAGATTAGAAATCAAATTGGTAATTTACTTTACAAAGAAACTGAGCGAAGACCTATGGTCTTACCAGTAATTATTGAAGTCTAACCACCTTGCTTTATTATTTAGTTTAATTTAAGGTATAATGAAATTATAAATATAAAATATATGAGACGAGAAAGTTCTTTAATTAAAGATTTTTCTAAAGAAAAAAATCAAGAAAATAGAGATAAAACAGCTCAAGATATTAGGTCTAAAAGAACTGAGTATTTTTCTAATAAAGAAGAAAGAAAAGAATGGCAGGGTGAAAAAGATAATTTGCAAGAAGACATGGAATCTAGTGACTTAGAAATTCAAGAAAAAGTTGAGTCATTAAATGACCTAAGGGATGATATAGAAAGATTATCTAGTAATTTACCTAAAAAGCTTTGGAATCATTTTAAAATAAAGAATATAAAGTCAAAATTAGCTATTGGTAAAAAATCTTATGAGGAATTAAAAACTTGGCACGATGGATTATTAGAACAAGATAATGTTTTAGAATCTAATTTATCAGAAGAAAATATTTCTGACGGAGACCAGGAAGCTCAGAAAATTCTAAATAATTTTTATAGAGAACAAGAAAATCAATGGGCTAATAGTGAATATAATAAAGAAGATATAAATAAACACTTTTCTGAAGAAAATTTAGCTTCTTTATCAATAGAAGACTATATTTTGCTTTTAAAAAGATTTCCTGGAAATATGGTTACTCATGTTACTCGACAAGGAATTAGAGATCATACTGGTCATATGTATCATACAGCTGGAAAGGGCGAATATTCAGATGGTTTTAAACAAATATTAGAGTCTGGCAAGTTGTTTTCGATATTAAATGATAATTTAACAGAAAAAGAAAAAAGGAATTTGATTTCCGAATTTTTATTATTAGAAGAATGCGAAAATAGAGAAGAAGCATTGGAAAATTTAGAGGCGACCTTAGGTAGAGTAGGTGGACATTATAGCGACAGGACATCTGTTCATTTCGCTACAGAAGAAGTTGCTGATAAATTTTATGGAGGCGAGAAGGGAAATGAAATATTTTTTACTTATCCTTCTCTCTATATATCTTCTCAATATTCTTTTCAGGGGAATCTTGTGGAAGGGCAGGGTCATGAACATAATGATCAATGGGTCTGGATGAAGGAAGAAGAAAAAGGTATGAATATAAACGCAGGTATTGTTTTTATTCCCAAAGAATCTCAGGTTGATAAAAGGACTGGTTCGGTATATGAATTAGACGAAGATAGTGATCCTATTATTAATCAAGAATATAAAGATCTTGTGAAAAACTTTATAGATTCTGAAGATTTTTCTAAATTGTCTGATGAAATTATGGAAATTACTAATAATAGTGAAATAGATTATCTTATTCGCTTAGACGAAGCTACTTTGTCTGAGGAAGACAGAGAAAAACTAAATGTTCTAAATCCCTTTAGAAAAGAAATAGAAAATACTTTTAACATTAAAGATAGGAAATTACAGAACGTTCTATTTGGTTATCAAAATCTGGATTCTTTTCAAGAATTTAGAAAAGAAAATATAGATAAATTAGACTCGCCTGATGAAAAAATAGAAAAGGCTTTAAATAAGAATGGTGTTTTATATAAAAGAGCAGAAGATGTTGTTGATTCTGAGAAATATTGGGAAGATTATTTTAAAAAATATCCTGGCAAGAAGCCATCAAAAATTGTTTATTATAAAGCGAAAACTCCAACAATTGCATTAGAGAAGTGGAGAGAAGATAATTCCATTAAATCTGAACAAAACAATATTTATTTAGAATCTTCAGAAAATAGAACAGATAGTACTTTCCCAGAAGTGAATGAAGGGAGAGATGAATTATATAATTTAGCGATAGAAGTTATTAATGACCATTTTGATAAAAAAGAAAAAGTGGCTTAAAATTAATTTATAATAAGATATAAGATTATGAGCGATAAGAAAATATTATTTTCAGGAATTCAGCCAACAGGTGATTTGCATATTGGAAATTACCTAGGAGCTTTAAAGAATTGGGTTGATTTACAAGATCAACATGATTGTTTTTATTCAATTGTAGATTTACATGCAATTACTGTTGATTATGATCAAGTAAGCTATCAAGAACAAATTCTAAATACAGCAATTGATCTATTAGCTATTGGTATTGATCCTAAAAAATCAACTTTGTTTGTTCAATCTAAAGTAACTCAACATACAGAACTTACTTGGTTATTCAATACTTTAGTTCCGATGGCAGAATTACAAAGAATGACTCAGTTTAAAGACAAGTCTCGACAAAACTTTACTAATATTAATATGGGACTTTTTGATTATCCAGTATTACAAACTGCTGACATTTTACTCTATAAAGGTGAACTAGTTCCAGTTGGTGAAGATCAATTACAACATTTAGAATTAGCTAATACTATCCTTAGAAAGTTTAATAACAAGTTTGGAGAATATTTTCAAAAGATTGATCCAATTGTCAGTAAGAGTGCTCGAGTAATGTCATTACAAGAACCACAGAATAAAATGTCTAAGTCTCTAGGAGCTTCTAACTATATTGCTTTAAGAGATGATGCAGACACTATTCGAAAAAAGATTATGAGTGCTAAGACAGATGCTGGTCCTCAAAAGGATGGACATATGTCTCCAGGAGTTGATAATCTATTCACTCTTTTAGAAAGCTTTGCTGATGAAAAAGTAATTAAGAAGTTTAATTTAGATTATCATAATGGTGAATTAAAATATTCAGAACTTAAAGCAGAGTTAGCAGATGCTATCATTAATACTCTAAAACCTATTCAAGCTAAGATAGCTAAATTAGAGAAGGATAAAGATAAAGTGAAAAAGATTCTAGCAGATGGTGCTCAGAAAGCTCAGAAAATTGCTGAAGCTAATATGTTAGAGATTAAAGAGAAAATGGGATTAATTTAAAATTATATTTTGAAATAGAAAAAGCTCTGTTTTTAAGCAGAGCTTTTTATTTTACGAAATTTAGTTTAAGCGACAACGGGTCTTTGTTGTAAAGAGTTTTCATAATTTTCAGGACGAGGATCTGGGTGTAAAAAACCTGTTACATCGTTTTCGTTTGGACCACACTTCCATATTCCTGTTTTTTTATCTAAAGTTGGTTCATGAGAAAACCCATGTCTTTCTCCACCAAAATTAGTAGCTACCCATTGTATCGACTCATTTATGTTGGGCCAATCGTACTCATATTTTACTGGCGGCATTTTCCCTCCTTATATTTTTATTATCTATAACTTACAAAAATATTAGTTTCTTGTCAATCTTTTATTACTCTGGACAATCCTTCTCTAATAAATTATAATTCCTTAACAACTTAATTATTTATGTTATTATTTAGATATGAAAGATTCAAATATTTTTAATAAATTTTCTAAACATTTAAAAACAATCTTAGTTAAAGCTCAGGACTTGAGTTCTGCTTTGCATAAAAAAGAAATAGATTTTTGGGAGATATTATATGCTCTGACTTTAGAAAAAGGTTCAGTAGCTTTTAGTTTATTGGGTAATAAAGGCTGTAAAGCTATTGATTTTAAAAGGGAAGCTGTGAAGCTTGTTAATTTGGAAAAAAAAGAGGCTGGAAAGAAAGTAGAACAAAAGATTCCAATGTTTTCTGAACAAGCTCAAAAGATTCTTGAAAAAGCAGTTAAAATTGCTTATCAAAACAAACATGCATATATTGGCAGTGAACATCTTTTGTCAGCTATTCTAGAGTCTAATCTTAAAGAGCTAAATCAATTCTTTAAAGACCAGAAAGTAGATAAAGTTGAATTAAAAGAAGATTTAAAAAATATTTTAGCAAATACTAGTAAATTAACAGATTTAATTGATGACAAGTTATCAAATGTTAATGTTTTAGAGAAAATGGTTATGGGTGGTGGAGCTCCAGAAACTGGAACCATGCCTCAATTTACTATGGAACTTACTTCAGCTGAAATACAGCATAAGATTGATCCAGTAATTGGTCGAAGCAAAGAAATTGATCGTTTGATTCAAGTATTAAGTAGAAGGAATAAAAATAATCCAGTACTTTTAGGGGAACCAGGAGTTGGGAAGACAGCAATTATTGAAGGTTTAGCAAAAAGAATATTTGAAGGAAAAGTGCCCGATGTTTTATTAGAAAAGAAAATAATTTCTTTAGATTTAGGAGCTGTAATTGCCGGAACTATTTATCGAGGAGAGTTTGAAAAAAGATTAAAGAAAATTATTGATGATGCTAAGCATGATGATAATATAATTCTATTTATTGATGAAATTCATACTTTAGTTGGAACGGGAGCAACTAGTGGACAATTAGATGCTGCTAACCTATTAAAACCAGAATTAGCTAAAGGTGATTTGAAAGTCATTGGAGCTACTACTGTGCAAGAATATCGAAAATATATTGAATCTGATGCTGCTTTTGAAAGAAGATTCCAACCAATTGTAGTAGATGAACCAAGCGCTCAGGAAACTAAAGAAATTATTCAAGGTTTAAGATCTAATTATGAAAAATATCACTTAGTTAAAATTACAGATGGAGCAATTAAAGCAGCAATTGAATTAAGTCAAAGGTATTTACCAGAGAAATTTTTACCAGATAAAGCTATTGATTTAATTGATGAAGCAGCTTCAAAGTTTAAGGTTAAGAATTTAAAGAATAGTAGCTTGAAAAAGATTATTAGTTTAAAGAATGATTTACAGAAGATGTCTGAGGCTAAGGAAAAAGCTATTCACGATGATAATTATGAGAAGGCTGTTTTCTTTAGAGAAAACGAAGACAGGATTATTAAAGAATTAGAAATTTTGAATAAAAGTAAAACAAAGAGTAAAAAGTTCTTAGGAGAAATTGTGGAAAGTAATATTGCTGAAATTATTTCTAAGATTTCTGGTGTGCCAGTGGAGGAGTTAATGGAATCTGAAAAAAAGAAATTTATAAATTTGGAAAAACTTTTAACTAAAAAAATTATTGCTCAGGATGAAGTTATTAAAGATATTTCAGAGTATATTAGAAGAGCGAAGGCTGGTTTAGCTAATCCCAATAAACCTCTAGCTTCTTTTATATTCCTCGGACCCTCTGGAGTTGGTAAAACTGAAACTGCTAAAGTTTTAGCCCGAGAAGTATATAATAGTGAGAAAGCTTTAATTAGAATTGATATGTCTGAATTTTCAGAGAAATTTGATACTTCTAAGTTGATTGGAGCTCCAGCTGGCTATGTGGGTTACAAAGATGTAAATAAATTTACTGATCAAGTTCGAATGAAACCTTACTCTGTAATATTATTTGATGAAATAGAAAAAGCCCATCCAGATATTTTTAATCTATTATTACCAGTCTTGGAAGATGGATATATTACTGATTCTAGTGGAAAAGTAATTAATTTCAAGAATACAATTATCATTATGACTTCTAATATTGCCAATGAACAGTTTAATAAGCATGCTTCTATTGGTTTTGATGTAGCTAGTAAGACTAAGAAAGAGATTATTGACGAAGAATATCAGAGTTTGGAAAATAAAGTCATAGATTCTTTAGCTGATTATTTTAAACCTGAATTTTTGAATCGCTTGGATAAAATATTTACCTTCAAACCTATTGATGTAGACAATATGTCTAAGATAGCTAAAATTGAGATGAAGGAGTTAGAAAAAAGATTAAAAGGCAAAGATATTTCTATTAAATTAGATAATAAGGTGTATAAATATATTGCTCTTCATTCTTTTAATCCTCAATCCGGAGCTCGACCATTAAAGAGATTTATTCAAGATAAGATAGAAAACTTAATTGCTAATCAAATTTTAGCAGATAGTATCCATAATGGTGATAATATTAAGATTGAATTAAAGGGTAAGGAAATTATAGTTGAAAAAGTTTAGAATTTTTGCTAAGTTAAATTTAAGAGGTCGCATTTATTAATAATGGGACTTTTTATGTTCAAAAAATTATTAAATATATTATTCCCCATTGAATGTTTGGGATGTAATCAAAATGATATTCTATTATGTTCTAAATGTTTTGATTCTATAGAAATTAAAGAAGCAAGTTTTTTTAATACAGAATTTATTGACCAAGTTCATGTCACAGCTTCTTTTCATCAAAAATTACTACAGAAGATTATTCATTTGTATAAATATTCATATATTAAAACATTAGCTACTCCTTTGTCTGAGTTAGTTATAGATTATTATTCTCAGATTGAAGATAAATTAGATAAGCCAATTATTATTCCAGTGCCTCTGCATCAGAAGAGGTTGTTAGTGAGATGTTTTAATCAATCAGGTTTAATCGCTCATAGTTTTTGTAAACAATTTAATTATGATTCTAACGATGATTTAATTGTTAGAATTAAACATACTGAACAACAAGCTAAATTGAATAAAAAGGGGAGAATAGAAAATATAAAGGGTGCTTTCAAAATTAAAGATAAATCTTTTATAAAAAATAGAAATTTTATAATAGTAGATGATTTGTATACCACTGGTTCTACTGTAGCTGGAATAGCTAAATTATTGAAGGAAAACGGTGCTCAGCAAGTTTGGTGTCTAGTGATAGCTAAGAATTAGCTTGACTTTTCTTTCAAAATATGGTATATTGTAATAATACTTCAATTTAATAGATTGAGTAGAAAAAGAAAACCAGGGAGGAAAAATGAAAAATCTGTATTTACTTATTGTTCTAGCCATTTTATTTATGGCGGGTTGCTCTACTGTTAGTAAGGGAGTCAGCACTGACGTTGTTAATACTAATAGTGTAGATGCTTGGAAAACAGGTTGGATGTCTGATGGATCAGTTAGAGCTACCGGAGAGGCATCTAAATCTACTCCAGCTTTGGCTCAGAAAATTGCAGATGATCGATCTAAAACGAACGCTCTCAAATTTATATTCCAGGAAGCTGGAATTGAATGGGATGGTAGTTCAATAGAAGTTCAAGCTCGTATTGTTAAAAGAAAACCAAAGGGCAATACTTGGACTTCACTAGCAGAAATTTCTACTCAAGGAGTATCAAACATACTCCAAAAGTATAAAAAGTAGAATGTTTGAGAGTTTGTTAATTAATTGATTTATATCGATTATATTAACAGCTCTCTTTTTTATTGGCATTAAGTAGGAAGTTTAGTATAATAACTGTAATTGTATATTACAATTAATTATAGAAATAATTTAATAAATAAAGTTTAAATTTATGAAATTTGAAGGAAATATAACACCCATTACTAAAGATGAGATATCTTCTAGTGATAGTGAAAAAAATAAATTAGAAGATTCTAAAAAAAAGGATATTGATTCATTAACAATAAAAGAAGTAGAAAATTATGAAGTACCAGGAGCAGATGAAATACTTGAAATTATGTCCGAAGAGGTTTCTGCAGAAGAAAAAGAAAAATTGGAAAAAATAACCAATAATATACCATTAGGAGTGAAGGATAATATTGTTAATACTTTTAAGGATCAAGTCAAATTATTTAAAAATTTAGGAACAGGTTTACAGGAAAAAATTAATTGGGATAAAAAGAAAACAAAAGCTGTTGTATGTTTAGGAATATATGCTCTTATGAATGTTATGGGTAGTGTGCTTCATGCTGATGAATCTGATACAGATTCGGATACAGATTTAGATGGTGAATTAAATCTCTCTTTTTTGAAATCTACACTTTCTGGTGCTATTAATGAATTAAATACTTTGGACGCGACTCCAGAACAGGGAGATTTATTTTTTAATGCTTCTATGGAGTTAGCAAAGGAAATGACAGAGATAGAGGAATTAGATGGTGAAAGAGTAAAATATAATTGGGCTATAAATAAGATGTTAGAATGGTCCGAATATGCGCAGGAAAGCGGAATATCTCTGGAAGAATATAAAAATGGGTTAAGTGAAATTTCAGATAACTTTTTAGATTATATTAATGGTTCAGATGAAATTGATTCTAATGATAATTTAGATGATTCTGTTGAAAATAATAATAGTATTTTAAATGAGATAGTTTTACCAGAAAAAGCAGCATTAGAATTTGACTCTCATTTTTCAGAAATTAATAAAATGAATATGCAAAAAGGTTATAATAGTACTGTAGAAGAAATACATGCTGCGGCAGAAAAATTTGAATGGTGGGGAGATAAATATGGAGACAGAGATGCTTTTTCAAAATTTGAAGAGCAGGTTAAAGATTATATTAATGGTTTAATAGCTAAAGTTGAAAAGATAGAAAGTAATGCTAAGAATCCAGATCATACATTAAAAACATATAGTAACCATGAATCCAGTAATATAGGGTTGAAGGTAGAGTTTGAATTAGATAAATTTTCAAAAGACACTGGACTTCGTAGTGATATGGAAGAAATGGATGATCAGTTCGAAAATTTTTAATATTTAAATAATATGATATTACAATTTGGTATTTTAATTATTGCCTTTGTGATTTTAATCAAAGGTGCTGATTGGTTAGTTAAGGGTGGATCTTCTATTGCTAAGAGATTTGGAATCCCTAGTATTGTCATTGGATTAACTATTGTAGCTTTTGGAACATCGGCTCCAGAGCTTTTGGTTAATGTCATGGCTAGTATTAATGGAAATAGTGGAATAGTTATTGGTAATGTTTTAGGTTCTAATATTGCTAATACTTTGTTAATTCTAGGTATTTCAGCAATTATTTTACCCCTAGCAATTAGAAGAGGAACTGTTTTAATTCAAGTTCCTTTATCTCTTCTAGCAATTGTTGTTTTAGGAATAGTTGCTAATGATATTTTGATTGATGGTGGAGTAGCAAACTTCATTACTAGAATTGACGGAATAGTAATGCTCTTATTCTTTGCAATCTTTATATATTATACTTTTAGTATTGCTAAAGTCAAAGGTGAGCCAGAAACAGTTCTTAAGTATACCCTTCTTAAATCTATCTTTTTAATTTTAGGTGGTATGATTGGTTTAGCATTTGGTGGTCACTTTGTAGTGAACAGTGCAGTTAGTATAGCTAAATTATTTAATGTTTCCGAATCTTTAATTGCTTTAACTATTGTTTCTATTGGTACCTCTTTGCCAGAATTAGCTACATCAGTAGTAGCAGCTTTGAAAAAGAATCCTGATATTGCAATTGGTAATGTAATTGGTTCAAATATATTTAATATTTTCTGGGTTTTAGGATTTTCTGCTGTTATTCGACCAGTGGTATTTTTACCAGCTTTAAACTTTGATGTCCTATTTGTTGTTTTTATAACTGTTTTATTATTTGTATATATGTTTGTTGGTAAGAGAGATGTTATTCAAAAATGGCAGGGAGCTAGTTTAGCTACTCTATATGTAGCTTACATTGTATATTTAGTCATGAGAGGATAAATTAATAATAATATTTAAAAATATGCCAAAAGTAGATAAAGAGAAATGTATTGGGTGTGGAACATGTGTTTCAATGTGTTCTGATTGTTTTAAATTAGATGATGAAGGAAAGGCAGAGAGTAGTTGTGAAGGCAAATCTGGATGTACTACTGTTGATGAAGTTATAGCTGCTTGTCCAGTTGATGCTATTAGTAAATAGATTTTAAATAATTTAAAAAACGTTAGAGTAAATCTAGCGTTTTTTATTTTAATTAATTATTTTAATAAGAAGTAACAGATGATAATTGGAATAAATTGGAATGAATATTCAAAGATGTATTTTGGTTTATAACCAATAAGGCGGTGACATTTGTGATTAAGATCATCAAACTGTTTAAAAAATTTAATTTTACTTACTCTATATATTCCCCAAAGAATATCCGGCAAGATTGCTCCAGATAAGGCGATTATAATATAATAGATGTTAAAATCATATATTTTGTACACCATATTACTTATGACTAGGACAAATCCAAAATCAAATATAGCCATCAGAGCAATATTAATATCCTTATTTTTAAAACCCTTAGTTATAGAACTACCATCTCCATGAGGAATAGCATCTAAGATATAATGTAATATAAAATTAACTATAAATAATAGTAGAGGATTAGAAATATATTTGATGCTCGTTAAAGCAACTATGCTGTGAACGCTTAAAAACATAAGTGTATTATATCATGTAATGATGAGTGAGTATTGCTTTGTTTTTTATTTTATTATAAGCTTTAACAAAAGGAAATATTTAAGGAGGAAAAATGTTTATTCAATTTATTCAAAAGATTATTGATCTTTTTAACTTCTCTGGAAAACCTAAAAAGATAAGTAAGAGAGAACAAAAATTAATGGCTAAAGTAAATGAATTAAAACGTGAAGAAGTATTAAACAAGACTCGTCCTAAGCATGATTTTTCAGGTGCACGAAGACATTATTAAATACTAAGACCGGTTTTAAACTGGTCTTTTTTTATTGACTAATTACTCTTTTTTATTTATTATAATGATTAGTCTATGCCGAAGTGGCGGAACTGGTAGACGCGCACGACTCAAAATCGTGTGGACTTTGTCCGTGAGAGTTCAAGTCTCTCCTTCGGCACCATTGACAAAGAGATGAATATTTATTATCATCTCTATATCGTCGCGGGGTGGAGCAGTCTGGCAGCTCGTCAGGCCCATAACCTGAAGGTCGTAGGTTCAAATCCTACCCCCGCTACCAATTTTCTTTAATATCTAGGCAGGGTAGCTCAGTTGGTTAGAGCGCAGGACTCATAAGCCTGAGGTCGCGAGTTCAATTCTCGCCCCTGCTACCAAAGCTTAACATTTATCATCCGGAAGGGTGTTTTTTGTTATCTATTTTTCTGTTATAATAAAGGTAATTAAAATATAAGATTAGAAATAAAGAACTCTTTATTAATTATTTTTTTATGCCAGAAACAATTGCCATAGTAAATCAAAAGGGCGGAGTAGGAAAAACTACAACTTCTATTAATTTAGCAGCATATTTAACATATCTAGGAAAAAGAGTGTTGATTGTTGATTTTGATTCTCAAGGTAATGCTTCTTCTGGTTTAGGTGTAGATTACAAGAATTTAGATCATGGTATGTATGAGGTTATTATTCCTGGTCCAGTTACTATGAAGAAAGTAATTCTATCCACTACTCTAGAAGGATTACATTTAGCTCCCTCCACTCCTAATCTAGCTGGTGCTAGTGTTGATTTAGTACAATTAGATAAAAGAGAATATCGTTTATTACATAACTTAGAAGAAATATATGATTACTATGATTTTATCCTAATCGATTGTCCACCTTCTCTAGGATTGGTGACAATTAATGCTTTAGTAGCTTCTGATCATGTTCTAATCCCAGTTCAATGTGAATATTATGCTCTAGAAGGTTTAGGACAATTATTAAATACAGTGAATTTAATAAAAGAAAATTTAAATAGTAAATTAAATATTCTTGGAGCAGTTTTAACGATGTATGACAAACGGAATAAACTGAGCGAAGAGGTATTTAATGAACTATACAAATATTTTCCAAACAAGATATTTAGAACAGTTATTCCTAGAACAGTGAGGTTAGCAGAAGCTCCTTCACATGGTAAGAGTATTTTAGATTATGATCCAAGATCAGTAGGTGCTAAAGCCTATGAAAGATTAGCAAGAGAAATTCTAGGTTCATATGATTCTTTAAAGAGTAAATAAAATAAATATATGGCTAAATATGGTTTAGGAAGAGGATTAGGATCCTTAATACCTAAAAAAAATGATCCCGAGCCAGTACATCCTGTGGATTTAGGGGAGATTAAGGATAAGAATATTAAAGAAGAAATTGTAGAAATAAGTGTTGATGATATTCAATCAAATCCTTGGCAACCAAGAACTAATTTTGATAAAGAGAAACTTCAAGAGTTAGTAGATTCTATTCGAGAACACGGTATTATTCAACCTTTAATTGTAACTAAGTCAGCTAAGGGTTATGAGTTAGTTGCTGGAGAGAGAAGACTTAAGTCTGCTCGAACTTTAGGAATGTTTAGAGTTCCGGTTATTGTGAGAGATATGAATGATATGAAGAAATTAGAATTAGCCGTAATTGAGAATGTTCAAAGAAGTGATTTACATGTTCTAGAAGAGGCAGAAGCATATAATCGTCTGATGGATGAATTTAAATTAACTCAAGAAGAAGTTGCTAAGAAAGTTGGTAAAAGTCGTTCCACTGTAGCAAATATATTAAGATTAAGGGAATTACCAGAATCGATTAAAAAATCTTTAAACAATGAGAAGGTTAGTTTTGGTCATGCTAAACTTTTACTTTCTTTAGATAGCGAAATCAAACAAAAAGAATTATTGAAAAGAATCTTAGTTAAAAATTTAAATGTTCGTGACACTGAAGAAGAAGTTAAAAAAGTTACTGTTAAGACTCATAAGAGGGTAGTAAATAAAGATGCTAATCTTCTAGCTAAAGAAGAAGAGCTTCGGAATCATTTGAATACTAAGGTTAAGATTAATGACAAAAAAGGTAAGGGAAGTATTAGTATTGAATATTATTCTAAAGAGGAGTTAGGAGATATATTAGGGAAGATATTGAAGTAATTAATATATATTTTATGATAGAAAGTCACTTAATTATAAGTGGCTTTTTTAGTCAAAAAAAGAAACCATTCAAGCATATTGCTGAACGGTTTCAAATGTTGATTAACAAAGTTCTTCGACCATTTTTTTTGCCTCTGTTTCTATTTTTTTGCAAATTGTTTCAAAGTCTGCGCTTCGAAAATCAAGGTTTTGGCATTTTGTAAATTCATCAGGTCTGAATTCACTAATTAAAAAACAATGTACCTTGTAACTTTGAGAATCATCTCTTACTGATGCTAATAAAGCTTTTCCACAATATAGCTCTCGACCGGTATCAGTTTTCTTCCATACTATTTTGAATCCTTTCAATTCTTCTAACATTTCATCGAAAAGTTTTTCTATTTCTTCCTTGGCTTTTGTGCCACATGAGTAAAATATACCACTTTTGCTTAAGAAATGATAGGTAAGAAAATAATTTTCTTCATCTTCTGTAAAAGAATTAACAAATGTAATTGAACCATAGTGTGCGGTAATTTTCTTTTTAATTTTTCTCCATTGCAATTGTTTCGGCAATTGTTTCATTTTTCCTCCTATAGAAAATATTTTTTAATTATAATTAAAGTATATCATACTTTAATATAAATGTCAAGTAATTTATCCACTTTTAGAGTTGATTTATCCTCTAAAATAGAGTAAAATAAAGGTAACGAAAAGGTCGTTTTTTGTTTATTTTATACATTTATTTACATAAATATATGGCGTGGAAAGTAAAGAAAGTAAAAGCTAAAAAAGTTGTTAAAAAGGCTGTAAAAAAGCCAGTTAAAAAAGTAATTAAGAAGAAGGCTGTTCCTAAAAAGAAGAGTCTTGTTAAAGTTAAAAAAGTTGCTAAAAAGACTATTAAAAAAACAGTAAAGAAAGTTGTTAAGAAAGCTCCTGTTAAAAAAGTAGTTAAGAAGGTTATTTCTAAAAAACCAGAAGTTAAAAAAGAAGTAATTAAAGAAATTAAACCAGAAACTGAAGTAGTTGTTCCAGAAGTAGTAGAGGATAAAATTGAAATAGAAAGAACTCCGAATGGTAAAAATGTTTCTGACCAACCTTTAGTTGAAGAAATGAAAACTTCTTATTTAGATTATGCAATGAGTGTTATTGTCTCTAGAGCTTTACCAGATGTCCGAGATGGTTTAAAACCAGTACATAGAAGAATTCTTTATGCCATGTGGAAACTCGGTTTAAGACCAAGTGCTAAGTTTAGAAAATCAGCTACAGTAGTCGGTGAAGTTTTAGGTAAATATCATCCTCATGGAGATTCTTCAGTTTATGATGCTATGGTGCGTATGGCTCAAGAGTTTTCTCTAAGATATATGTTAGTTAATGGTCAGGGTAACTTTGGTTCTATTGATGGAGATGGTGCAGCGGCTATGAGATATACTGAAGCTAAATTACAAAAGATCTCTGAAGAATTATTATCTGATATTGAAAAAGATACAGTTGATTTTATGCCAAACTATGATGGTTCTCAAAAAGAACCAGTAGTTTTGCCAGCTCGAGTTCCAAACCTTCTTTTAAATGGTTCTATGGGTATTGCGGTTGGTATGGCTACAAATATTCCTCCTCATAATCTGAGAGAGGTAGTAGATGCTACTTGTCATTTGATTGATCATCCTCAAGCTGATGTAGATGCTTTGATGGAATTTGTAAAAGGCCCTGATTTCCCAACTGGTGGAATTGCCTATGATGTTAAAGAATTAAAGTCCGCTTATTCAACTGGTAAGGGTGGAGTAGTAGTGCGAGCTAAGACTGAAATTACTGAAGGTAAAAAAGGATTTAAAATTATTGTTTCAGAAATTCCTTATCAAGTAAATAAATCTACATTATTAGAAAAGATAGCTAATTTAGTTAAAGACAAGAAAATTACTGGTGTTAGTGATCTAAGAGATGAATCTAATAAAGATGGTATTCGGATTGTTATTTATTTAAAGGATTCAGCTTATCCAAAGAAGATTCTAAATAGTCTTTACAAACATACTCAACTCCAAGATAAGTTTCATTTTAATACAGTTGCTTTAATTGATGGTATTCAACCTAAATTATTATCCTTGAAAGTAATTTTAAGTGAGTTTATTAAACATCGACAAGAAGTTGTTACTCGAAGAGTAACTTTTGATTTGAATAAAGCTAAAGACCGAGCTCATATTTTAGAGGGATTGGTAATGGCTTTAGAAAAAATTGATGCGATTATTAAAACCATTAAACAATCTAAGGATAAAGAAATTGCTAAAGTTAATTTAATTAAGAAATTCAAGTTAACAGATAGACAGGCAGTAGCAATTTTAGAAATGAAGTTGCAACAATTAGCTAATTTAGAAAAATTAAAATTAGAAGAAGAGCTTAAAGAAAAGAAAAGAATTATTAGAGAATTAACAGCAATTTTGAAAGATCCTAAGAAAGTATTAAAGATTATTAAAGATGAGCTTCATGAAATTAAAGATAAATTTGGTGATGAAAGAAGAACTAGAATTATTAAAGGTAAAGTAGACCAAATTTCTAGTGAAGATTTAATTCCTAAAGAAGAGATTGTCGTGATTATGACTAAAGATGGATATATCAAACGAATGTCTACTGATAATTTCCATACTCAGAATAGAGGTGGAAAAGGAGTTATTGGTTCAGCTACTAAAGAAGAAGATGTTATCGAAAGATTATTTGCTTGTACAACTCATTCAGATTTATTGTTCTTTACTAGTCGAGGTAGAGTTTTCCAATTGAAATCCTATGAAATTCCAGTAGCTACTCGCCAAGCTAAGGGACAGAATATTGTTAACTTCCTCCAATTAGCTCCAGAAGAAAAAGTAAACGCTATTTTACCTAATGATGAAATTGCAGAGTTAAAGTATTTAATGTTCATTACTAATAATGGTTTAATTAAGAAAACAGAGATTGATAAATTTTCTAATGTTCGGAAATCAGGATTAATTTCTATTAAATTAAAAGATGGTGACTTCTTGAAATGGGTTAAACCAACTACTGGTAAAGATGAAGTAGTTTTAGTAACTGCTAATGGCCAGTCTATTAGAACTAAAGAAAAGAATATCCGATCAATGGGAAGATCAGCTTCTGGTGTGAGAGGTATTAGATTAAAAGGTGAAGATCAGATTGTTGGTATGTTAATTATCAATCCAAAACGAACGGATAAAGATAAGCTGTCCATAGTTATGGAAAATGGTTTTGGTAAGAAGACATTTTTGAAAGCTTATAAAGTTCAAGGACGAGGTGGTTCTGGAATTAAGACTGCTAAGGTTACTGCTAAAACTGGAAAGATTGTTTCCGCTTTCATAGCCGATGAAGAAAACAAAGATAAGGATATTATCATTATTTCTACCGGAGCCCAAGTAATTCGATTAGCTTTAAAGAATATCCCTACAATTGGTAGAGCTACTCAAGGAGTAAGATTAATGAGATTTAAGAAAGCTGGAGACAAAGTAGCTTCAGTAACTATAGTTTAAATATTAAAATATAAATATATGATGACTGTTAAAGAAATATATGATTTAGCAATAAAATTAGGTGTTCAGAATGATCTTCGGGGCTCTGATTTTGTTAATAAAAAACTCAAATATATTAATGAAAAATATAAAGAATTAAAACCAGAAGATAAAAAGGATTTTGATCAAGAAATTCTAAAAAATCCCTATGCTGATTCTAGAGTTTTAACTAAGGGCCTGAGTAAAAAAGTTAAGAGAGTTTTAGTTGGTATTGATATTGAAGTAGGAGAAGTTATGTTAGCTAATGAACTTTCCAAAAAGAAACCAATTGATTTAATTATTGCTCATCATCCTGAAGGAGTTGCCTTAGCTGGTTTAGGAAGTGTTATGGATCTCCAGATTGAATTACTTCATAAGTATGGTATTCCAATAAATATTGCCGAAGATATTACTAGAATGAGAATGTCAGAAGTTAATCGAGGAGTGAATCCAATTAATCATAATCGAGCTGTTGATACTGCTAACCTCTTAGGATTGGAAATGATGAATGTTCATACTCCAGCTGATAATTTAGTTGCTACTTTTTTAGATAATTTAATTAAGAAGAATGAGAAGAAATTAGAAAGAGTAGAGGACCTATTAAAACTATTAAAAACAATTCCAGAATATAAAGAAGCTGCTAAAACTAAAGTTGGTCCTAAATTATTTGTTGGTAGTCCAGATAGATACTTAGGTAAGATTGCAGTTACAGAGATAACAGGTGGAACTAGTGGTTCTAAAGCCTATTACCAAAAGATAGCTGATGCTGGCATTGGAACTATTGTGGGAATGCATATGGGAGAAGAGCATCGTAAAGAAGCTGAAAAAGCTCATTTAAATATTGTTATTGCTGGTCATATGTCTTCTGACTCTATTGGTATGAATTTATTCTTAGATGAATTAGAAAAGAAAGGTGTTGAAATTGTTCCTTGTTCTGGATTAATTAGACATTCTCGAAACAAGAAAAAATAATATATTTTAGATATTAAAAAAGGCGAAGAGATATTTCTCTTCGCTTTTTGGTTGATTTAATTTTACTTAACTTTTGTTTTTAGATATTCAATCGCTTTTTCAACTGTAGTGATCTTTCTAGCATCTTCATCAGGAATTTCAATATCAAATTCTTCTTCGAATTTCAGGATGAGTTCTACTGTGTCTAAAGAATCTGCTGCTAGATCTTCAATAAAGTTAGAATTCATTTTTACTTTATCTTCATTAAAGCCTAATTCTTCAGCAACAATTTTGATTACTTTTTGAGTAATATCCATTTTTCCTCCTTATTTGATTTAACTACATCTTGCATTAAATAATCTAATAAGTCAAGAACTTTATTGAGTTATTTATGATTTTAAGATAAGATTAATTTATGATTGAAGAAGATACACAAATATTAACCACTAAAGAACGAGAAGAGGACAAAACCTTGGAAGTTGCTTTGCGTCCCAAAAGTTTTAAAGAATATATTGGTCAAAAGAATGTGAAGGATAATTTAAAGATTTCTATTCAAGCTGCTAAACAGAGAGAAGAACCAATTGAACATGTTTTACTTTATGGTCCTCCTGGACTTGGTAAAACTACTTTAGCATATATTATTGCTCGAGAAATGGGAGCTAATATTAAAATTACTTCTGGACCAGCAATTGAAAAAGTAGGAGACTTAGCAGCTATTTTAACAAATTTAGAAGATGGAGATATTCTATTCATTGATGAGATTCATCGTTTAAACCGAGTAATTGAAGAAGTTTTGTATCCAGCTATGGAAGAGCATGCTCTAGATATAGTTATTGGTAAAGGTCCTTCAGCTCGAACCTTAAGATTAGATTTATCTAAATTTACAATTATTGGAGCCACTACTCGTTATGATTTATTATCTTCACCTTTTCGAGATAGATTTGGCTTAATTTTTAGATTAGATTATTATCAAGCTCAAGAAATATCTACGATTATCAAGAATAATGCTCAGAAATTAAATATTGAAATTGATGATCAGGGAGCAAAATATATTGCAGAGCGTTCTCGTTTAACTCCTCGAATTGCTAATCGTTTGTTAAAAAGAGTAAGGGATTATGCTCAAGTGAAAGGTAATGGAAAAATTTCTGGAGATTATGCTTTAGAAGCTCTTTCGATGATTGATGTTGATAGTCATGGTTTAGACTATATTGATCGAAGAATACTAGAAACTATTGTGGATAAATTTAAAGGTGGTCCAGTTGGATTATCAACTTTGTCAGCAGCAGCTGGGGAAGAAATTGGAACCATTAGTGAAATCTATGAACCTTACTTAATGCGAATTGGATTTTTAGCACGAACTTCAAGAGGACGAGTTGTAACTGAAGAAGGATACAAACATATTGAAAGAGAATGTCCAGATGATATACAGAACAAATTATTATGAAGAAAATATTATTACATTCCTGTTGTGCACCATGTAGTGCTCACGTAATTCAAGAGTTACAAAAAGAATATGAAGTAACTCTCTTTTATTTCAATCCTAATATTTTTCCAGAAGCGGAATATCAGAAAAGATTAGCAGAAGCTAAGAAATATTTGAAGAAAATTAATGTAAATTTGATAGAAGGAAAGTATGATTATCAAGCTTGGTTAGAAAAAGTTAAGGGCTATGAAAATGAACCAGAGAGAGGTAAAAGATGTCAGATTTGCTATCAAATGCGTTTAGCAGAAACAGCTTCTCAGGCGAAAGAATTAGGATGTTCAGTATTTTGTTCTACATTATCAATAAGTCCTCATAAGGACTCAGAAATGGTAAATAAGATAGGTTTAGAGCTCTCAGAAGAGCATAATATTAGCTATTTACCATCAGATTGGAAAAAACAAGAAGGTTTTAAAAAAGCTTGTGATATTTCTAAAGAAGAAGGGTTCTATAGACAAGAATATTGTGGCTGTGAATTTAGTATTAGGAAATAAAATATGAAATTAAGTGAATTTAATTACAATTTACCTCAGAAGATGATTGCTCAAAAACCGGCTTCACCGCGGGATTCTTCTAAATTAATGTTAGTTAATTATCAGAGTGGAAAATTAAGTAATTATATTTTTAATGAACTCCCTGATTTTTTAGAAAAGGGTGATGTTTTAGTTTTTAATAATACTAAAGTTTTCCCAGCAAGGTTATTCGGTAAAAAAGAAACAGGTGGAAAGGTAGAAGTTTTTTTACTTACTCATCATCAGAAAAATGTTTGGGAAGTATTGATTGGTGGGAAGAGAATGAAAGTTGGGATGGAGATTATTTTTTCAAAAGATTTTAGATGTATTTTAAAACAAAAAACAGATTCCGGGGTTTGGAAAGTTAAATTTAGTTGTTCTGGAAAAAAGTTGGACAAATTAATTGATCATTATGGAAATATTCCTATTCCTCCATATATTAAAAGTACAAGTAGTAAATCTAAATTGAAGAAAGAATATCAAACTGTTTATGCTCAGAAGAGAGGGTCAGTAGCAGCGCCAACAGCTGGCTTGCATTTTACTAATCGGATTTTGAATAAATTAAAGAAACAGGGAGTAGTTTTTAAATATGTGACCTTACATGTTGGTCTAGGAACTTTTGAACCAGTGAAAGAAGAGAAAGTTGAAGACCATCAGATTCATTCTGAGTTTGGAATTCTAGATCAAGCTATTGCTAAATATTTGAATAAAGCTCGGAAAAATGGTCGGAGAATTATTATTGTTGGTACTACTACTATGCGAGTTATTGAAGCTTTTGCTAATCAAAAAGGAATTTTAAAAGCAAATAAAAAATGGATAGATATATTTATCTATCCTGGTTACAAGTTTAAGTTTGCTAGTAATCTAATGACTAATTTTCATTTACCTAAATCAACTCTTTTAATGTTAATTTCAGCTTTAGCTGGAAAGTCTTTAGTTAAAAAAGCATATCAAAAAGCTATAAAAGATAAATACAGATTCTTTTCTTTTGGAGATGTTATGTTGATTAATGATTTTAAAGAATGAAAAAAGGAAAGTTATTAGATGTTTATAACTTTCCTTTTTTAATAATATATTCAAAAGCTAAATTTGTTTGATCGAACTCTTTAGGTATTTGAAAGGTTTTACCTTTCATTCCTTCGGGAGTATTAACTTCGAATATTATTAAAAGACTTTTGAGTTGTGATTCATCTGGAATAAAACTAAGAATTCTTTTCTTACGACTAGCAGATTTTTTAACAAATATCTGTGGTCCTGATTTACCGTCTAATTTAACCTCAACTATTTCTAATTTTATCTCTTCCATTTTCCCTCCTATTTTCTAGTTTGTTTTTATATTTTCTAATAAGTTAATATATTCTTTTGGTAAATTGCAATCAAGTGCTCCTCGAATTAAAGTATTTTTGTATCCAAGAGTTGTTATATCATCTCCAGACTGAGGTTGAATGTAAATATAGGCATCGTAGCTTTCTTGATCACTAATTTTAACATTAATTGTTTGACGATTATAACTATTAACTTCTCGGCCTTCTTGATAACCTTCAATTCTATCTAAATCATAAATATCATCCATATCTAATAAGTATAGACAACCCCAAAGTATTTGATCTTCAATTTTTTCAATATTACCAACTTTTCTGGGAAAAGTTAAGTGATAATTTTCTAGGTAAGCTGGGCCAATAACTTTAATATTTGAGTTATTAGTTCGAGAACGCATTTTATCAATATCCATATTACTACCGTAAGCAAAATAATAATATTGGTTAGTAGTTATTTCTGATTCAGAAGTTTTTTTCTGAAAGAATAAAAAGAATATTATCAGAATGGAAAAAGAGATGATGATTACTAAACCAATTTTTCTTTTCATTGTTTTTGTTTAATTACTAAATCTAAAAACCATTGTATCTCCATCTTGAGTGATGTATTCTTTACCCTCTAATCTAATTAATCCTTTTTCTTTAGCCTGGACTTCTCCACCAGCATCAAGTAAGTCTTTCCAATTTATAACTTCAGCTCGAATAAAACCGTCTTCAAAATCTGTATGTATTTTTCCAGCTGATTGAGGAGCAGTAGATCCTTTTTTAATTGTCCAGGCTCGGGATTCTTTAGGTCCACTAGTTAAGAAAGTTATTAAATCTAAAGCTTGATATGATTCTTTAATTAACTTATTCAAACCAGTATCTTCAATTCCTAATTCTTTCATATACTCTTCTAAATCTTTTCCTTCTAGTTCTGCTAATTCTGATTCTAGCTTAGCACAAATAGTTAAACCATCTTCAGCTTTATCACTCAATTCATTTTCATCAACATTGTAGGCATAAAGCATTGGTTTCAGAGTGAGTAGACTATAGCTTTTAATTAACTTTCTTTCATCAGTATTTAAATCTGTTTCAATAGCTAATTTATTGTTTTCTAAAGTGTCTTTAATTTTATCTAAAACTATTTTTAGTTTATCAATCTCTTTGTCATGTGGTCCTTTAAGTTGAGAATTTACTTTATCCAATACTTTGTTAATAGTTTCTAAATCAGACATGATTAATTCTAAATTAATAACTTCTTGATCACTGCTCGGATTTATCTCTCCATGAACATGAGTAACATTAGGATCATTAAATCTTCGCACAACTTGAAGAATAGCATCTACCTCTCGGATATTGGATAGAAACTTGTTTCCTAATCCTTCTCCTTTGGAAGCTCCTTTTACTAAACCAGCAATATCAACAAACTCTATTGTAGTGTAAATAGTTTTTTCAGAATTATGTATTTTAGATAAAGAGTCTAATCTTTCGTCAGGTACAGTAACAACACCTACATTTGGTTCAATGGTACAAAAAGGGTAATTAGAAGCATCTACTTGTTTTTTAGTTAAGGCTTTAAATAGTGTTGATTTACCAACATTTGGTAAGCCTACTATTCCAATTGAGAATGACATGATTAATTAATATTTTATTAGTTTTAACTACCATAAATTTAACTAATATTTAGGTTTTTGTCCACATTTTTAAAAAATAAAATTCTATGTTATAGTGTATTTACTAAGAAATTAAAAAACATTATGTCTAAAACATTATTTAATAATATTATAAAGGATTTAAAACTTTATTACCAAGAAAGAGGAGTTTTACATAAAATATCATCTGAAGGGCTTACTAAAAGCAAACAAGCAATCTTTACTGCTCATGATGGTGAAATTGCAAAAGCGGAGAAGATACTTAAAGAAGTTAGGGGATTATTAACAGATTTGAATAAAAAGTATAATCATAGTAATCGATTACAATTTGAAGGATCCTATCGAGCTTGTGTTGAAGAATTTTTAGAAGCTAGTTTTTTTGTAGCTACTCTAAAGGGTAAAGAATTAAAATTAGATCCTGATTTTCAATTTGGGCCAGAAGAATATATTGGTGGACTTTGTGATTTAACTGGTGAATTAGTTAGACAAGCAGTTTTATTAGGAAGTAAAAAGAATTTACCTAAGATTAAAAAATATACTAAGATGACTAAAGAAGTTGTTGGATTTATGATGCAATTATATATCTCTGGAAAATCAAGACAAAAATTTGATGAAGCTAAGAGAAATTTAAAGAGATTAGAACAAATTGTTTATGAAATTAATTTAAAAAATATTAAATAACAAAAAGAAAGACAAACAAAAATATGCATCGATTACCTAAAAGTGTTAGAAAATATATTGCCCATCAGAAATCTTTAATTCGGAGAGATTTTTCTAATCAGACAGAAGTGGAAGACAAGATCAGAAATTTATATAGTAAATTTGGACTTTAGAGTTATAATTATCCCTAAATTATTTTTTGTTTAGATTTAGGGATTTTTTGATTGACAAAGAATAATAGAAGGTGTAAGTTTTAGAAAAGAGGATAAAATGATTAAGGGAGGAAAGATGCGTAGTAGTTGTAGATTACCTAAGAATATTCAAGTTAGACTCTCCAGAGGCGCTCATAAATATATTAGGAAAGAGAAAGCTAAAATAAATAGATCTCTTTTAAGTGCCGAGAAGAAAAAAGACAAAATGAAAGAGTTATATTTAAAATTTTCATAAATATAAGTTCCCCGAGCATTACTCTGGGAACTTTTTTATTTATCCCCATTGTCAGTTAGTTGTGAGATATGATATTATTTTAATATCATTTATGATTAATAAATTATTTTCAAATGGTGATGATTTGACTAATGGTTCTCGTCTCCAAGAGTTCATGGCCAAGCCTAAGAAAGCATTATGGACACTAGCAGGTCCTATAATTTTTAGTTTAATGTTTCAAGCTTTGTATCTAATTATAGATACTTTTTTTGTAATTAAAATTGGATATGAGGCTGTAGCAGCTATTACTTTTGCCATGCCTGTTTTTTTAATTATTGTAGCTACAGTAACTGGTTTTGGGATTGGAGTTACTACTTTAATTTCCAAATATATTGGTGCTCAAGAAAAAGAAAAAGCTTCTAAGATTGCCCATCATGCTGTAATTGCTGGTTTAATATTAGGAGTATTTATTAGTTTATTTGGTTATATTATTACTCCAGCTATTTTTAAATTTTTAGGAGCTACTGGAATTACTTTATTTTTAGCTATTCAATATTTTAGAGTAATTTTTATTGGTAGTCTTTTTTTAGTTTCTTCAGTAATTTTTAGATCTATTTTAGCTGGTGAAGGTAATCATATGGCTCCAGCTACTATTTTAGTTATTGCTGTGGTTATAAATTTAATTTTAGATCCTATTTTTATAATTGTTTTAGATTGGGGAATCCAAGGAGCTGCTTGGGCAACTCTTTGTGGTTTTTTATTTTCTTTTATTACTTATGCTTATTTTTTATTCATCAAAAATTCATCTTTTTTTAATTTCAATTTTAAAGAATTTAATTTTAATGCTAGTTTAATTAAAAAGATATTTAAGATTGGAGCTCCAATTGCAGTATCTCAAATGTTATTATCTAGTGGAGCTATGATAGTTAATTTTTTTGTTTCTCGTTTTGGACAAGAAATGGTAGCTGGTTTTGGTTTAGCGTCGAGGTTAGAATCTTTGTATATAATTATATTAATTGGTTTAAGTTCAGCTCTGTTAACTCTATTAGGAATGTATTTAGGTGCTAAGCGTTATGATTTGATAAAATTAATTGTTCATTATTCAGCTAGAGTCAGTTTAGTTATTAGTTTATTTATTGGAATTCTTCTTTATTTTTTCTCGGGAATGTTCTTATCGATATTTACTAACAATATAATGTTAATTAGTATTGGAATTCTTTATTTTAAGATTACAGTTTATTCCTATCCAGCTATTGCTATAATATATGTGATAGCTAAATTACTCCAAGTAGCAGGTCATCCTATTAAAGATGTTTTGATTAATCTTTTTAGACTAGTAATATTCTTTTTACCTCTGGCTTATCTCTTAGCTTATGGATTGGATTGGGGAATTAGAGGAATCTGGTATGCTCGTTTATTTGCCACATTACTAGCTCTGATAACAGCAGTCATTTTCTACAAGAAAGTTTGTTTTCAAGTTAAAGAAGTTTGTAAATAAGATTATATAGTATTTAAATAATTTTTATGATTTTATCTTCTTACAATAATTTATATTTATTTATTAAAAGACATTTTAATAATTTGTTACCTTTTTTAAATTTTGTTAAGCTTTTTAATGGAGTTACTGCTTTGTTAGAGATGGCTATGAGGAAGGAAAGGTGTCATTCATTTCCTTTGATATATAGAATAGATCCTTGTACTCAATGTAATTTAAAGTGTCCACCATGTACATCTTGGCAAACAAATACTAAAGAAAAAAGGATGATGGAATACAGTGATTACAAAGTGATAATTGATAAAGTAAAAAAATACGCTTTGAGAGCTTCATTATATGACATGGGAGAACCCTTGTTGAATAAGGATATCTATAAAATGATTAAATATGCTAGTAATAATAATATAAGTACATTAATTAGTACTAATTTTAATTTATTTAATAGGAATCAAATTAAGGATTTATTTGAAAGTCGCTTAACTGTTTTAGAGCCTTGTTTGGATAGTTTTACTCAAAAAAATTATGAAATATATAGAAGAGGTGGGAATGTTCAATTGGTTAAAAATAACATAAAAAGTGTTATGGAATATAAATTAAAGAATAAATTTAAATATCCAATTGTTGATGTACAGATTATTAATTTTAAATATATAAAAAATGAAATTCCTTTAATTAATAAATTTTTAAAAAGAAATAAAGTAGATAAAATTACTTATCGGAAGGATATTTATGATTTTAATACAGACATAATTACAGAGGTTAAAAGTAATAGAAAAACATGTTTTTGGTTGTATTTAGGTATGATGATTAGACCAGATGGAAATGTTTATCCTTGTTGTGGTAAAGATTTCAATCGTTTTTCTTATGGTAATATATTGAGTCAAAATTTAGAGGATATTTGGAATAATGAATATTATCGTTTTTCTAGAAAGTTATTTAAGAGGGGTAAGAACTTATCTTACAATAAAAAGATGAAAAATATACCTTGTTTAACTTGTAATAATTTTACAAAATTAAGAATAATGAAAAAAGACTGTAATAAAAATCCTCTACTGAGAGTAGAGGATTAAAAGGAAGTAAGTTTTTTTAATAATCTAAGTCTGGATAAAGAGGAAATTTATCACACAGGTCTTTGACTTGTTTTTTTATTTTCTCTAAAACTGTATTATCTTTGTTATTCTTTAAAGCCTCTACAATCATCTTAGCTATTTCTTTCATTTCTTCTTCTTTCATTCCTCTAGAAGTCAAAGCTGGAGTGCCAATTCTAATTCCAGATGGATCAAATGGAGATCGAGGATCAAAAGGAATAGTATTCTTATTCACCGTAATCATAGCCTTTTCTAGAGCAGTTTCAGCTTCGGAACCACTAATATTAAAAGGAGTAACATCAATAAGCATTAGATGATTATCAGTTCCACCAGTGATTACTTTTAATCCAGCATTCATTAATTCTTCAGCTAATACTTTAGCATTTTTTACAATCTGTTCAGCATAAACTTTAAATTCTGGTTGTTGAACTTCGAATAAAGCTTGAGCTATTCCAGCTGTAGTTTGATTATGAGGACCACCTTGTAATCCTGGGAATACAGCTCGATCAATATATGATGGAATATTATGTTTTGATTCTTTCCAACCAATAACTGGTTCTGGTTTCTTAACTGGATTAGATGGATCACCATCACACATAATCATTGCTCCTCGAGGTCCTCTTAAAGTCTTGTGAGTAGTAGTAGTAATTACATCAGCATGTCCAGCTGGAGAAGGATGAACACCACCAGCAATTAAACCAGCAATATGAGCAACATCAGCAATTAAAAATGCATTTTCAGCATGAACAATTTCTGCTAATTTTTTAAAATCAATTATTCGAGAATAAGCAGTTGCTCCAACAAAGACTAGTTTTGGTTTTTCTTTTTTAACTAAAGCTTCAATAGCATCATAATCTAGGAAACCATCTTTATCAGTAGTATATTGAATTGATTCATAGAATCTTCCACTAAAATTTACTTTCCAACCATGAGTTAGATGTCCACCATACAAAAGATTAAATCCCATTACTTTATCTCCTGGTTCACAAAGAGCAAAATATACAGCTTGGTTAGCTGGAGATCCAGAATATGGTTGAAGATTAGCATGGTCAACTTTAAAGATATTTTTAGCATAATCTCGACCCATATTTTCAATTTCATCTACAAATTCATTGCCACCATAATATCTTTTTCCGGGATAGCCTTCAGAATATTTATTAGTTAAAATTGAACCCATAGCTTTAAGGACATTTTCGGAAACATAATTCTCTGAAGCAATCATTTCTAAACCATCTTGTTGGCGTCCAAGTTCTTGGTTAATTAATCCAAATAAGTCATTGTCTTTTTTGTTTATCATAGATTTAATTTATTTTTAAGTATTAATATTATATCATTGTTTAAAGATTTTTCTATATTGACATTATAAGAATATTATTTTAAGATATAGAAAATAAAGAAGAAATAGGAGGAAAGATGTCAGTAATGGACTGGTTAGTTATTGTATTAGGAGTGTTATTTTGGATTGGAATACCAGTAGCTATAGAAATTTATTCCAGAAAAGAAGAAAAAAAAGAGATCTTAAAGAAAAAGAAAACCTCGAATGATAAAAACTTTGGACATCTACATGCTGAACTTTTTAAAGAAGATGGTAATATGAAAATATTTACACCAGAAGAAAGAAAATCTCTTCTTACTTTGAGACCTGAGTTGAAAGATCCACCACCTTTTATTAAGACTTATCACTAGCTAATACAAAATCAAAAACTGTTCGAAAATTTCGAGCAGTTTTTTATTTGTTTTGAATTTAATAATTTATATCTTCTTAGTCATATAAGTTCCTTCAAGTTTATACCCTAACTTTCGATAATATTCTCGAACTCCAATACCAGAAATTACAGCAATTTTAGAATATTTATTTTTTTTGGATAATTTTTCAGCTTCAATCATTAGTTTTTTACCAAAGCCCATATGTTGAGCACTTGATTTTGATTTAGACTTTCCATGAGCTACTAATTTACCATAGGCATGAATTTCTCTAACAATGGAAGAATTATTTAATTCAGAGATAAAGTTATCTTGAGAATTGTTGAAACGCAATCTTAAAAAAGCATATAGTTTATTTCGTTCTTTGTTTTCATAAGAGATAAAATATTCTATGCCATCGGAGGCTTTATATTTTTCTATAAATAATTTAGCATCAGATAATTTAATTTCTTGATCTTTTATTTCCCGACAACGAATACATTTACATTGTATATTTTTCTTCTTTAATTCTAATTGAACACTTTGTCTTAAATTAGTAATTCTATTTCCAGCCACAATTGATTCAGAAGGAATATCCCTAATTAACCTATTAATCCGTACATAATAGGGGATAGTTTTAATCTTTATTTTAATTAATAAGTCTAAGAGTTGTTTTTTAGTATAAGGGGTATACTTTTTATCTTTAAATAGCTTATAAAGTGTTTGAGCTTCTTTAGTAACTACACAGGGATAAATTTTAATTTGATCTGGCTGGTAATCAGGAGTGAAAAAAACTTTTTCAAACATTTTAAAGTCCTTGGCTGGAGTAGAAAATGGTAAGTCAGGCATTAAATGATAATCTACTTTAATTCCAGCTTGTTTACATAATTTAGTAGCTTCAATAATTTCTTTTTGAGTATGACCTCTTTTAATTTTTTGGAGAATTTGATCATCAGTATGTTGAACGCCAAGTTGGATCCGAGTACAACCCTGTTCTCGCATAGCAATAATCTCTTTTTTATTTACTAAATCGGGTCGAGTCTCTAAAGTTTCTCCAATAATCCTATATTTAGTTTTTTCATTTTTTTTTAATTCTTTTTCCAAGGTAGTTTTTACCTTTTCTTTGTTCTGGGGATAGTCATTAGCAGCTTGAAAACATTTAGCAATAAAATTATCTTGATAACTACGAGTATAGGCGTTCCAAGAACCTCCTAAGACCAAGAGTTCTATCTTGTCAACTACATGACCATTAGTTTCCAAAGCTTTAATTCGGTATTGAACTTGTTGGTAAGGATTAAAATTTAAACCTTTAGCTCGTTGAGCTGCTGGTTCATTGGATAAATAACTAACTGGCATATTTTTTTCATGAGGACAATAGATACATTTTCCAGGGCATTGATATGGTTTAGTTAAAACAGTTACTGGAGTTACACCAGAGATTGTTCTAGTAGCCCGGGCAATAGTTAAATTTTCAAAGTTTAGGTTTTTTTTAATTAAGCCTTTTTGTAAAAGTTTGCGATAGGCTTTAATTAAAACAGAATTCATTACTGGCTCTATTTTATTTTTTCCACAGAGTTTCTTTTTTGCTGATTCAAAAGTATCCCTATTTTTGTAGGGTTTTTTAATTAGTTCTTGAACAATTTTTTGGTATAATGAATTCATATGAATAATGATATTAAAAAAGCTTATGATGTAGTGGCTGAACATTTTAGTTTAACTCGGAAAAGAGCTCTACCATCACAATTAATAGATTTTAAACAATATTTGGCTAATGGTCAACAGGTTTTAGATTTAGGTTGTGGTTCTGGAAGAATTATTCGGATTTTAAAGGATTTTGAAATAGATTGTGTTTTTACAGATATTTCCGAGAAGCAAGTTAATTATGCCAGAAAAGAGGAGCGAGGTAAAATAAGGAGTGCTGAATTTATTGCTGAGGACATGATAAATTCTTCTTTTCCAGATAATAAATTTGATGTCATTTTTTGTGTAGCTACTTTTCATCATTTAAAAACTAGAAAAGCTAGAATTAAATTTTTGAAGAATGTTTATTCTTGGTTAAAGCCCGAAGGATATTTTTTAATGACTAATTGGAATTTAATGCAAAAGCGTTATTTTAAATACATTTTTAATTTTAAAAAGAGAGTTTGGAATGATTTTTCTATTCCTTACAAAGATAATCAGGGGAAGAATTTAGCTAATCGTTATTATCATAGTTTTACTCATCAGGAATTAGAAAAACTTCTATTAAAAGTTGGTTTTAAGATAGAAAAATTAGAATTATCTGAAAATGGGAACGACCGAGTAAGTGTTTGTCGGAAAAGATAATTTTTACTATTGACTAATCCCTTATAATCCCATATAATTACTTATATAACTTATAAGCATTGTAAATAAAGTTGAAGATTATGGAAAAAGATAAATTAACAACTAGATTAAATTTTAGAAAATTAGAGGATGCTCAAAAAATTCAACGTTTGTTAGCGGAAATTGATGAATTTAAGGGTCGATGGATCGCAGGAATGAAATTATCTCCGCAGATTTTGAATAAATTAAAAAGATCGGTAATTATTACTTCTACTGGGTCTAGTACTCGAATTGAGGGAGTAGAGCTTAGTGATGAAGAGATTGAAAAATTATTTAAAGGTTTAAAGATTAAAAAATTTAATACTAGAGATGAACAAGAAGTAGCTGGTTATAAAGAGCTTTTGGAAAACGTTTTTAATTCTTATTTAAATATAAAATTTAATGAGAGTTTAATTAAAAGTTTTCATAAAGAATTATTAAAATATTCTGAAAAAGATAAGTATCATTTAGGGAAGTATAAATTTGATAATAATCAAGTAGAAGCTCTTGATTTAAAGGGCAAGGTAATTGGCATTGTTTTTGATCCAAGCCCACCACATTTAACCTCTAAAGAGATGAATGAGTTGATTGAATGGACTCAAACTGCTTTACAAAAGAATTTAATTCACCCTTTGCTAGTAATTGGAAATTTCATTTTGGAATTTTTAGCAATTCATCCTTTTCAAGATGGTAATGGTCGAACTTCAAGAATTCTGACTAATTTTTTGATGCTTAAATTAGGATATGAATATATGCCTTATGTTTCGCATGAAAAATTTATAGAGGATAATAAAACAGATTATTATTTAGCCCTTCGAAAAAGTCAGGGGAATTGGAAAAAACGAAGTAAAGATATTGCCCCGTGGATGATTTTCTTTTTAAATATTGTCTTAGAACAAGCTCAAATGGCAATTACTATTAGTGATAATGAGAAAATAGAATTTTTGTTATCAGAGAAGCAGTTGTTAGTTTGGGAATATTTTCAAGAGCATGAGTATTTAAGTCCAAAAGATATTAGAGATAATTTGAATATCAAAGAGTCAACTGTGTTGCAGATATTAAATAAATTATTAAATATGAAGAAAATTGAACGTTTAGGAATGGGTAGAGGTGTGAGATATAAGAAAACTTAAGGAGAATTTTTAGTTTTATATTAAAAGAATTTTTATTCCGTCAAGAGATTTTTAACGGTTTTTTATTTTACCTTAAAAATGTGTTATAATATAAGCAAATATAAACAAAAATGAATTAAATGCCAGATATTAAAATAAAAAGTGATCTTGGTAATTTTTCTGATATTAATGATGAAATTATTATCAAAGATGATGATGATTTTCAAGTTTTTTCCCAAGGAAATTTATCAGATTTAGATATTTCTAAATTAGAAGAAAAGAAAAAGTTTTCAGAATCTAAAGAAGTCCTAGATACAGGTAAGGAAGAAATAAATTTAGCTCCACCAGCTCCAGTTGTTTGGGATAAAAAATCTAGCTTTTATTTCGATATTCAAGATGAAGATGATATTGCTCAGGAGGTCAAGAAGATAGCAAAGATGGAGAAAGAATCTCCAGAATCTACAAAGAGCAAGGAATTAAAAAAATACAGTTTAACTAAGATATTAAAAAAACTTTTAGAGAATTATAATTTAAATTTACTACCAGATTTAGAAAAAAGATTGAGTAATATTGTTCTGTCTTTTTTAAAACATACTAGAAATAGAGTAGATGCTTTGAATTTGTTTAAGGCTCCGATTAATCAATCTGGTTTAGCCATCGATAGTGAGTTAGCAGGTAAATTAATTGATTTATTAGATAATATTAGGACTAAAGTTGATGAAGTCGGAGGAAGTATTATTGAGGATCAAAAGGATGTAAAAAATAATAATCAAGTTCAAAATAACCAACGGGTAGAAAACTTAGCTAATATTGATCCGCGACAAAAGATTAAAGTTGAAGAAAAAGGAATAGAAATACCAATGATTCAAAGGAATTCTTCAGTTGGAGACAAGCCTATAGTTACAGGTATTAAAAAGAAGGAAAGAGTAGTTGGTCCAATGGATGAATTTTCAGAAATTACTTTAATAAATTTTAGACGTTTATCCAACGACCCTACTGAAGCAGCTCAGAAAATTATGGATAGAATTAGATCTTTAGAAAAAGAATCATATATCAAGAGAGCGACAGCTATTCAGAACTGGAGAAAGAGCGAGGTTTATAAACTTTATTTAGATTTAGGTAGAGAAAGTATGGAAAAAAATCTATCAATAGATAAAATTATTGAACAAAAGATTTTAAATAAAGAAAAAGTTTTGAAGATGAAAGAGTTTAGTGCTGTTACAGATTTAAATAAAAAATTAAGGTTTTAAATATGCGTTATATTGTTCCTCAATTTATTGATGTCGAAGATAAAATATTTGGTCCAGTTACGGTTCGACAGTTTTTAATTTTAACAGTTGGCGGGCTTTTTATATTCATCTCCTTTAAATTATCTGATTTTTCCTTATTTGTTTTTTTAACTGTTATCATCGCTGGTTTAGCAGTGGTAATTGCCTTTGTTAAGGTGAATGGTAAAAAATTTCATGTCTTTTTCCTAGATATGTTAAATTTTCTTTTTAAAACTCCTAAATTATCTATTTGGCAAAAAAAAGAAAACACTATTAAAACCATAGAGATAAAAGAAAAGGAAATAATAGATGATTATTACTTTAATCCCAAAGATTTACCACGAACAAAGTTGTCAGAAATATCTTTAGTAGTTGATACTGGTGGAGCATATATTGGTGAAGATAATAATGACTCATTAATAGGACAAAAATATGAAAAATAAAAAGAGAAAAACAAATAGTGCTGCTCAAGAAATTTTAGAAATTTCTAGTATTCAGGATAATATGGTGATTTTGAAAAATGGTACTGTCCGAGCAGTGTTAATGGTTTCATCTATTAATTTTGCTTTAAAAAATCAAGACGAGCAAGAAGGTATTATTGGAGCTTTTTATTCTTTCTTAAATTCGATTGATTATCCTTTACAAATAGTTATTCAATCAAGAGCCTTAGACATTGATCAGTATTTAGATAAATTAGATAAATTAGGAAAACAGCAAACTAATGAATTACTAAGAATGCAAACTACTGATTATACCCAGTTTATTAGAGAGCTTCTACAATTACAATCAATTATGAGTAAGAAGTTTTTTGTAGTCGTCCCTTATTCAGTCGTAGAAGTTAAAAAGAAAAGTTTTTTCACTCAAGCTTCTGATCTATTTACAGCTCAGAAAGTATTGAAAATTAGGAAGAAAGAATATGAAGAATACAAGGATCAATTATTTAGAAGAGTTGGTCATGTTCGTTCAGGTTTAGAAGGTATGGGATTGCAATCAGCACCATTGGATACTTCAAGTCTAATAGAACTTTATTATAATTCATATAACCCAGAAACTTCCAAAAGAGAGAAGTTAAAGGATATTAAAAAAGTTAGAATTGATGAGTAAGATTATTAATTTATTTGTAAAATAATAATTCTAAGATGTTTAAACAAAAACAAATTCAAGAAACAAATAATGCTTCTGAACAGGATTCACAAGTTTCAACACAGAATAATGTTCAAGATAAGCGTTTTTTAGAAGCTGAAAAAGTATATCGAAGAGGTAAGACTTCTGTTAAAGATTTAATTGCTCCAGCTGCTTTTAAAGTAGAAAGTAGTTTTCTTCGGATTGGTGATAAATATGTTAGTACTATTTATGTTATAACTTATCCTCGATATATTAGTATTGGATGGTTTGCTCCAGTTATTAATTATTCTATTCCTTTGGATGTTGCTATGTATTACTATCCTTTACCTTCAGAAAAGATTTTAAAAAAGTTAAGAAACAAAGTTGGTTCTTTGGAAGCTCAATTACATGGTGATGCTGAAAAAGGTGCTCCTCGTGATCCCCAAAGACAAACTGCCTTACAAGATATTGAAGAATTAAGAGATAATTTGACTCAAGGTACAGAGAAATTTTTTCAATTTGCTTTGTATATAACTATTTATGCTAATGATCCAGAAGAATTAGAAAAAAGAGTTGAAAATGTTGAAAATATTTTTGGTTCAAAATTAATTTTTACTAAGAGAGCATTATTTACTTCTAAAGAAGGATTTAATTCAACTTTACCACTAGGTAATGACGAATTATACATTGCCAACAATATGAATTCATCCCCGGCTTCTGCCTCTTTCCCTTTTATCTCTTCCGAATTAACTAGTGATGATGGTATTTTGTATGGAATTAATCGACATAATAATTCTCTGATACTTTTTGATAGATTTTCTTTACAAAATGCTAATGCTGTTGTTTTTGCTACTTCTGGTGCTGGTAAATCCTACGCTATTAAGTTAGAAGTAATTCGAAGTTTAATGATGGGTACAGAGGTTATTATAATTGATCCGGAAAAAGAATATCAACATTTATCAGAAGCAGTAGGAGGAACATATATTAATCTTTCTCTAAATTCTAATTCTAAAGTTAATCCTTTCGATTTACCTAAGGGTTTAAGTAAAGAGATGAAGGCGGCTGATGTTTTAAGAAGTGCTGTAATTACTTTAAAAGGATTAATTCGTTTAATGGTCGGTAAATTATCTCATTTGGAAGATTCTTTAGTTGATCGAGCGCTTTTAGAAACTTATGCTAAAAAAGATATTACAGCAGATAGTGATTTAGATGATGTAGAAGCTCCTTTGATGGCAGATTTTGAAGAAGTTTTAAATGGAATGGAAGGTGGAGGAGACTTAGCTCAAAGAATTAAAAAATATACTGAAGGAACTTTTGCAGGACTTTTTAATAGTCCTACTAATGTTGATGTTACTAATCAATTAATTACTTTTAGTGTTCGAGATTTAGAAGATGAATTAAGACCAATCGCTATTTATACCATTATTACCTATATTTGGAATTTAGTTAGATCTCAAGTTAAGAAGAGAATCTTAATTATTGATGAGGCTTGGTGGTTAATGCAACATGAAGATAGTGCTAAGTTTATCTATGCTTTAGTAAAAAGATGTCGAAAATACTATTTAGGAGTAACTACTATTACTCAGGATGTTAATGACTTTTTAAGATCACCATATGGTCAAGCTATTGTTACTAATTCTTCTTTACAATTATTGTTAAAACAGTCTCCAGCAGCTATTGATCTAATTCAAAAGACTTTTATGCTGACTGATGAAGAAAAATATTTACTATTACAAGGTAAAGTTGGACAAGGAATTTTCTTTGCTGGAAACAAGCATGTCGCAATTCAAATTGAAGCATCATATACTGAAGATCAATTAATTACCTCTGATCCAAAACAACTTTTAGAAATTGAAGAAGCTAAGAGAGAGTTTAAAGACAAACAAGTAAAAGAAAATTCTTAAATTAATAATATATAAATATATGGATAAGAAACAAATTAAAATATTAATTATTACCTTTATAGCAGTACTTTTAATAGTCTTTGTAGTGTTTTTACTAGTTAATATTGGAGATAAAGTAAATAATTCTCAATCAGAAATAAATTCAGTTGATAATACTTTAAAAGAGGAGAAAAAAGATTCAGAGCTTATTAAAGAAGTAATTGCTGAAAAGAGTGCAGAAGAATTATCAGAAATGAAGATCAAAAGTGTTGCTAAAAATTTTACAGAAAGATATGGTACTTGGTCATCAGATAATCAAGCTAATAATTTTAAATCAACTAAAGTATATACCACTTCAAGAATGGAGAATATTATTAAGGACTTTGTAGAAAATGATGAAAGATTAGCTAATGATTATCCAGATTATTATGGAATCACTACTAAAGCTTTGAATGTTAAGATTATAGATTCCAATGAATCTAGTGCTAATCTATTAGTTTCTGTTCAACAAACAGAGACTTTAGGAGATGTTTCAGGAGAAGATACTAGTTATAGTAGTTTAAGTTTGGAATTGATAGAATATAATGGAGATTGGTTTGTTAATTATGCAGAGTGGGAATAGATTAATTTAAAAAATATGCCAGAAGATCAGAAAGAAATAGAATTAAAGCCAGGAGAAACTAAAGAAATTAAAATTGATATTCCTTTAGCAGTTCAAGGTGATGATAAGCCAGAAGTAAAACCTAAAGAAGATTCAGAAGTCAGAAACCAACAACCAGAAAATCAAGAAGAAGATCAAAATTTAAAGAATGATGAAGAAAATAATCAAGAAGAAAGACCAGGACTAAGTGATGTTGGTCAGATGAATCAGAGATCAGAGAGAAGACATTATCCTCAAACTGAAAAAATGGATAATCTAGATAAGCCAAAGCAAAATGATAAAAAACGAGATTCAAAAGAAAATGGAGATGAAAGAAGTTTAAGGGATAGGTGGAGAGATGCTCAAGCCAAGAAACAAAATAAAGATAGAGAAAATGTAAGAAAGAATGCTAAAGATAAATCTAATTCAAATTTAGGAGATAAAATGACAGAGTTAGCAGGTAAAGCAGGAGATAAGCTTTTACCGAAATCTAGGATTCCAGAGAGAGGAAAGGGAATGCCAAGAGATAAATCAGATGTTATTGATAGTGATTATGGTGGTCCAAGTAAAAAAGAAGATTTAATGTCTAGTTGGAATAAGTTAAGGAATTCAGTTAGAAATAAAAAAGATCAGAATGATATTAAGGAAAAGAGAAGTGGAACTGGTCAAATTATTAATAAAGGAAGTAGATTGGCTAGTTATGAATTTTATAGATTATGTTGGCTAAATTTAATAGATAGTTTTGGTTTAACATATCTTGGATTATTGTTCTTATTTGTAGCTAAATATGTCGCTGGTAGTAGTAAGGTTATAAAATTTGTTAGTATTAAAGATACTTCAGCTCGTTTAGATGTAATTCATAATAAAGAGAAAACAGACATACTATCAATGATTACCTTTGTTGCCCTGACTATGGCCATTGTAGCATTAATTATCTTAGCCATATTCTTGATAATACTAATATTAGTAGCCTTAGGAGTAATTAAAATTGAAGGTCTTAGTAGATTAGAGGCTATTATAGAGATTATTAAAAAAATATTTTAATAAATTAAATATATGTCAAAATTTAGGAAAATAGCATTAATCATTTTATTTATTCTAGTAATTACAATAGTTAGTATTTTATTGTATAGAATATTCTTTAAAACAGCAGATCCTGTTATTGTTACGGATCCTAGTGGTATTGAAGGCGGAGGTTTGCCAGCTATTAATGAAGGAGATGTTTCAGTGAGGGGATTAGAAGGAGATATTGTTACGGATCCAATAGATGCGGAAGATATTTTTGTAGAACAAGAAGGAGTTGATAATATTGCTCAAGGAGGATTTACAAACTCTAAAGAATTAGTTGCTAAAAATATTAAATCCCCAGATTTTAGTAAGATTAATAATGGTTTAGTCTATTATGATCGAGAGAATCAAGGATTTTATCGAGTTAATGATGATGGTAGTGTTTTTAAAATGTCAGAGAATAAATTCTATTCAGTAGTTGATGTTGTTTGGTCTCCAACTAAAAACCAAGCTTTAATAGAATATCCAGAAGATGATAATGTGGTTTATAATAAAGTTTTGTATGATTTTGATAAAGATAGAGCAATAACTAGCTTCCAGAAAGAGATGAAAGATTTTAACTTTTCTAATAATGGAGAAAAGATATCAGCTAAATGGATAGGTGATTATGAAGATCATAATTATATAGTTAGTTCTGATATTCATGGTAATAATTTTAAATTTGTAGAACCAATTGGTAGTAAGAGAAAAGATGTTCAAACAGTTTGGAGTCCAGATTCTGAAATCCTAGCTACTTATCGAGAATCTGTTGATGCTAATCGACAGGAAGTGTATTTTATAAATGAAAATAATAAGAATCTTAGTTCTTTAATAGTTGATGGTCGAGGTTTTGAAGTTGCTTGGAACCCCAAGGGGGACAAGATTTTATATAGTGTTTTTAAAGCTCAAACTGATTACAACCCCACTTTATGGATAGCTAGTGGACAAGGAAATGGTCTGGGAGGCGGTAAAAGATATGTTGGTTTAAATACTTGGGTTGATAAATGTGATTTTAGTCAAAATAATGGTGACATAGTATATTGTGCAGTACCAGATTATTTACCTAAAGGCAGTGGTTGGTATCCAGAACTAGCTAAAGATGTCCCTTATCATATATATCAAGTAGATATTAGTACTGGTCGAAAACAAAAAGTTGCTGACCCAGTTGTTAATGGTTCAAGAGTTAATATTGATCAAATATATTTAGGGGAGAATGATCAAACACTATATTATACTAATGGAGCAGATGGTCATTTATATAGTATAAATTTAGCAACAGAATAATATTATGCCAGAACAAAAAGATAAATTATTTTCTTCATTAATGATTATATTAATCTTAGTTGTTTTAGCTTTTTTAGTATATAATTTTGTTTGGGATATAAATATTTTTAAAACTAAAAATAATGAAACTGTAATCCAGAGCAAAACAGAAGGATATTTACTTTCTTCTTTACCAAACGACCCAGTTAAAGGAGAAGGATTATCAACTATTGCTATTTATTTATTTACTGATTATGAAGCTAATCAAATGAATGAAATTATGAAGATAGTTAATGATTTAATAAAGAAATATCCTAATGATGTTCATTTAGTTTGGAAGGATTTACCAGTTTCTAAACATTATTTCTCTCGAGGAGCAGCTTTAGCAGCTCGTTGCTCTCTAGATGATCAGAAGTATTGGGAATATAATGAAAAATTATTAAATAGAAAAAAGTCTTTATCTTTAGAATTGTATCAAGAAATAGCTAGTGACTTAGGAATGGATTCAGTAAGCTTCTTAGCTTGTTATAAGTCAGGTAAATATCTATCTGATATAGATAATAATATTAGGGAAGCTTATGTTTTAGATGTTGATGATGTTCCTAGTATTTTTCTAAATCAAGAGCAATTGAAGGGGGAGATTAGTTTTGAAAAATTAGATAAGATGGTTAGTAATTTAGTAAAATAATATTCAACTTGACAAGTATAATAATATTAGATAATATTATACTTAGTAAGTGGTAAATTATTAAATATGTAAAGTATATGCTTTATTCAAGAGAAATTTTTGAACAAGCTAAAAAATTATTATTAAAAGATGAATGTATTATCTTAACAGGAGCTAGGCAAACTGGTAAGACTTCTATTTTAATAATGTTGAAAAATTTTTTAGAAATAAAAAAAAATCAACCTTGTTTCTATTTTAATTTAGAAAATCAGGATTATTTGAAATTATTAAATAAACATCCTTATAATATTTTTGAATTAATTCCTAATAGTAAAGTTAAACAAACTATTATTATTGATGAAATTCAATATTTAGATGATCCAACTAATTTTTTAAAATTACTTTATGATGAAAAAAGGGATCAAGTAAAAATTATTGCTTCGGGTTCTTCGTCTTTTTACATTGATAAGAAATTCAAAGATAGTTTGGTAGGACGAAAAGTATTATTAGAAGTGTATCCTCTTAATTTTACAGAATTTTTAGTTTTTAATGATGAAGATGATTTAATAAAGCAGAAAAGTAAAACATTGTCAGTTTATTATAAAAACAAATTAAAGAAATTATGGGATAAATATTTAATTTATGGTGGTTATCCTAAGGTTGTTTTAGAGGGTAAAAATAATGCTCAGATAGTAATTTTGCAAGATATTGTTTCTTCTTATATTAAAAAAGATATTCGGGATGCTGGTATTAAGAATACAGATAAATATTTTGCTCTTTTAAAAATATTAGCTAGTCAAACGGGTGAATTAGTAAATTCTCAAGAGTTAGCTAATACATTAAATATGGCTCACAAGACAGTAGAGGAATATTTATATGTTATGAAAAAGTCTTATCAAGTTGCTTTTATTCGACCTTTTTACAGAAATGCTAGAAAAGAGTTAAGTAAGATGCCTAAGGTATATTTTTATGATTTAGGTTTTAGAAATTTATTACTTAATGATTTTGATTTTTTAGATAAAAGACAAGATAAGGGAGCTTATTTAGAAAATGTTATTTTTAAAGAATTTTTAAGACAGTTTGGAAATATTAATTTGATTAATTTTTGGCGCACTCAAGACAAGAAAGAAGTTGATTTTGTAATTGATAGTAAAGAAGCTTTTGAAGTTAAGTTTGTTGCATCTCAGATTAAGAAAAAGAAGTATGAAGCATTTAAAAATTTCTATCCTAATATTAAATTAAGTTTTTTAGAATATTCTAAAGTTTTAGAAAAGTTTTACAAATGGAAATTATAAATTTTAACCATAATAAGATGAATAAAAAAATAATTAAAGTCATATTAGTATCCTTAGTTCTAGTCTTTATTTTTAATATTAACTTTGCATTAGCTGAAAATCCTTTTGGAGAACCTTGTTCAACTAAATCATTCACTGATCTTAAAGGTGCTATTTGTTATGAACCAGAGATTGCTATTCCTGGATTACCAAGTTCTTTTGAAGTTGAATCTAATACTTTAGGTTTATATATTAAAATCTGGTATGAATATTTACTTTATGTAGCTGGAGTCCTAGCTGTAATTGTAGTTATGGTTGGTGGATTTCAATGGATTACTGCTGGAGGAAATCAGAGTAAGATTGGTGAAGCTAAAGAGAGGATTATTAGTGCAATTATTGGTTTATTTTTAGCTCTAGGTTCTTATTTATTACTTTATACTATTAATCCTGAATTAGTTAAAATACATGATTTAAATATGCCGGATATAGAGCCAATCAATATCTATTGCGAAGATGTCAGTAAATTAAGAAAGGTTGGGGATACAGGAGAATACACAATTGATGGTTCAGAAACTGAATGTGGTGAATATTATGAATATGTGGTGGATGAATCTATTTTTAAGTGTCGAGGAAGGAGTTGTTTTAAAGAAGGTGCTAGTTATGTTTGTAAAATTGATAAATGTGTAAATGAGTCAGTTTCTTATAATCATCCCTGTGATGATAATAAAGATTCTGATTGTATACCACCTAATGTTTGTAAATCATATGCAGCTAGACAGGACGGAGGAACTGGTTTATGTGGTCTTAGATCTGGTCAAGATGGTTATTGCTCTGAGGATTTAGATTGTGTAGAAGATTATTCATGTATAAGTTCAAGATGTAAACATGATGTGTCTGGATTGTGCGAAGGTTTGAGTCCGGGAGATACTTGTGTTAATAGTGAAGAAAATGGTTATTGTAATAATCAATTAGCTTGTTTTGCATGTGCTAGTGTTGGTGATAATTGTGGTTCACCACATGGTCCACAATATGTTTGTCCCAATCCACAGGGTATTTGTGGAAGTAATAATGGAGGAGATTATTGTGATAGTTGGTCTAATTTATGTACAGAAAATGATAATCCTGGTTTACTTCATTAATAATTCAATATAATAAAATTAAAATAAAAATATGAAAAACATTCAAAGAATTGATATTTCTACAGCTACTTTCTTAAAAGTAATAGTGTTGATTGCAATTTTTGCTTTTCTTTATTTAGTTAAAGAAATTCTAGCTTTAATCTTCTTAGCCTTAATCTTTGCCTCTTCAATTGATCCTTGGGTAGATTGGTTAAAGAAAAGAAGTATTCCAAAAACTCTGAGTATTATTGTAATTTATGCTCTTTTTATTGGTATCTTTTTAACTATTATAATTTCAGTTATTCCACCGGTAGCTGGGGAAATTGCTCAATTAGCAAAACTTTTCCCAGATTATTATGAGAAGCTTAGTCAATTTTTTAGTAATTTTCAAAAAGTTGAAAGTACTAGCGCTGTTCAAGATGTTCAATTAGGATTAAATACTGTGAGTAGTACTTTAACTCAAGCTCTTAGTTCATTATTTACAACAACAACACAAGTCTTTAGTGGAATATTTTCTTTCATAACTATTTTAATCATGGCTTTTTATTTCACAGTTGAAGAGAATGCTATTAAAAAGTTTTCGGAAGCTATTATTCCTAAAAAATATCAAAATTATGTTACTGATTTAACCTCTCGGATTCAGACAAAGTTAGGTCAGTGGTTTAGAGGACAGCTTACTTTATCTCTGGTAATATTTGCTATGACATTTTTAGGGTTATTTTTAATAAGTATTTTTATACCTATTAAATATATTTTAATCATGGCTTTGTTAGCTGGTGTTTTAGAAATTATTCCATATTTTGGTCCATGGATTGCTGGTATTATAGCTGTATTATTAACCTTAACTCAGTCAGGTTGGGCAACATTATTTGTCGCATTATTATATTTAATTATTCAACAATTAGAGAATAGTGTTATTGTCCCGAAGATTATTGGTAAATCAGTTGGTTTAAACCCTTTAATTGTAGTAATAGCTATTTTGGTTGGATTTAAATTAGGTGGTATTTTAGGAGCTTTAGTATCAGTTCCAATAGCTGCTGCTTTGTCAGTATTTGTAGTAGATTTTTTAAATAAACGTAAAGCTTAGAAGGATATACTTATGATTGGTAAATTATATATTGTTGCTACTCCAATTGGAAATTTGGAAGATATTACATTACGAGCAATTGATACTTTAAAATCAGTTGATGTTATTTTTTGCGAAGATACTAGAGTAACTAGAAAGTTATTAGATCGTTATGAGATTAAAAATAATCTTGATTCATATCATCAACATTCTGATAACAGAAAAGTAAATCAGATAATAGAATTATTAAAACAAGGTAAGAATATAGCTTATGTTAGTGATGCTGGTACTCCAGGTATATCTGATCCAATTGGTAAATTAGTAGAGAGTATTACTGAAGAATTTCCAGATGATAATTTAATAGAATCAATTCCTGGTGCTTCTGCTTTAACAGTAGCGCTTTCTTTGTCTGGATTTAATGCTGACAACTTTGTATTTTTAGGTTTCTTACCACACAAGAAAGGAAAAGAAACATTATTAAAAGAGATTATAGCTTCTAAGAGAACTATAGCTTTTTTTGAATCTACTCATCGAATTCTTAAGTCTTTAGATAAATTAAATGATTTGGGTTTTCAAAAAGACCGAAAAGTGGTAATCTGCAGAGAGTTAACCAAGAAATTTGAAAGTATTTACAGAGGAAACTTGGAAAAAGTAATTAATGATTTAAAGAACGATGTTACTAAGGGAGAGTTTGTAGTCGTTATTAAAGGGAAATAATATGGAAAAGAAATATATTACAACGCCTATCTATTATGTAAATGATAAGCCACATATTGGACATGCCTATACCACAATTGTGGCTGATGTTTTAGCACGCTATTATCGAAACAAGCTAGGAAAAGATAATGTCTACTTTTTAACTGGTACTGACGAACATGGGGCTAAAGTTGCTGAATCAGCTAAGGAAGCTGGTATTGATCCCCAGAAATTCACTGATCAAGTTAGTGATGAATACAAAAGTGCTTGGCAGAATTTAGATATTTCTAATGATCAATTTATTCGAACTACTTCTAAACAACACAAAAAAATAGTTACCGATATTTTAAATAAATTAAAAGAAGCGAAAACTCCAGCTGGAAATGATGTTTTGTATGAAAAAGATTATGAAGGTTTGTATTGTCAGGGCTGTGAGAAATTTTTAACAGATAATGATTTAGAAGATGGTCAGTGTCCAGATCACAACAAAGAGCCAGAATTAGTTAAAGAAAAGAATTGGTTTTTTAAATTAAATGATTTTTTACCAGTGATTAAAGAAAAGATTGAAAAAAATGAATTAGTAATTTATCCAAACACTAGAAAGAATGAAGTTTTAGGTTTAATAGATAAGCAAGATTTACCTGATTTTTCAATTTCTCGTTCTACAAAGTCTGTGCCTTGGGGAATTGATTTACCTTGGGATCAAGATCAAAAATCATATGTTTGGATAGATGCTTTATCAAATTATATTACAGCCCTAGATTATCCAGAAGGGGATCTATTTAAAAAGTTTTGGCCAGCTGATGTGCAGTTAATGGCTTTAGATATTTTAAAATTTCATACTCTTTATTGGCCAGCTATTCTTTTGGCTTTAGGAGTAGAATTACCAAAACAGTTAGCAATTCATGGATTTTTTACAATCAATGGTCAGAAAATGAGTAAAACTCTTGGTAATGTTATTCATCCTGATGAAATAGTTGAAAAATATGGTGCTGAAGCCTCTAAATATTTAATTTTATCTCAATTTAGTTTTGGTTCAGAAAGCGATATTAATGTTAATGGTTTTCAAGAAAAATATAATGCTGATTTAGTGAATGGTTTAGGAAATTTAGTGAATCGAACTACTAAGATGGTCGAGGATTATTTAGATGGAAAAGTTGATGTTAATTTTGGAGAGCAAGATATTATTTCAAAAAAGATTGAAGTTTTAGATTTTAAAGGAGTTTTAAATGAAATCTGGAAAGTTATTCGAGAAACTAATCTTTTAATTGACGAGAAAAAACCTTGGGCTTTAGCTAAAGAAGAAAAAACAGAGGAGATTAAAGAAGTTTTGGAAAAATGTTTAGAAAATATTTATATTGCTGGTGTTTCTTTAAAACCATTTATGCCGAATAAGTCTCAAGAGATCTTAGATATTATTACCGCCAAAGAGATTAAAAAACCTAGTGAAGCATTATTCCCTAGATTAAATTAATATATAATTAAAATAAAAATATGAATTATTTAGATGTAATTTTTATAATCATTATTCTCTTTTTTACTTTCAATGGTTTAAGAAAAGGTTTAGTTAAGGTAGTTGGTGGAATTTTAGGAATTTTTGTAGGGATTTATTTAGCTGGTTTGTTTTATCTCCAGTTCTCTGAATGGTTACAAACTCTTACAGATATATTTGGTTCAACAGAATCTAATATTATTAGTTTTATAGTAGTATTTATTATTACCAATCGTCTATTCGCTGTAATTATCTATCTTTTGGACAAGATTGTTAGTATTCCGATTATAAATTCTATAAATAAATTCTTAGGTGGTTTATTAGGTTTTCTACAGGGATTTTTAATTATTGCTTTAATAGTTACTATTTTTGCAAATTTGGGTTCTTTTGTAGGTGCTGATAATGTTATTAGTAATTCTAAAATAGCTCCCTATGCTCAGAAAGTTATTACTATTATTAAGCCATTTCTACCAAAAGATTTAAAAAGTATCCCAGATGGGTTTTTTGATAATCCATTGTTACCATTATCAAATTTAGAGGCTCCAGAAGTTGATTTAGAAGGTATGAATATTGATGAATTAATTGATTATTTAAATTCAGATAATAAAGTGGATAGCTCAGTAATTGAGAATATTAAAGAAAATGCTTTAAAAGAAGAAAAAGATAATATTACTGAATACATTACTAATCAATTCAAAGAATATTTAAATACTAATGATTCAATATAGTTATGTTAATAGATACTCACGCACATCTAAATTTTGAAGCTTACGATAAGGATAGGGGCGACGTTATTCAACATTGCCTTGATTATCCAATGGCGGTAATTAATATTGGATCGCAATACAATACTTCTCAAGAGGCAATTAAGCTTTCCAAGAATAAAAATTTCTACAATGCAGTTGGATTACATCCAATTCATGTCTTTGATGAAGAGTTTAAAATTAAAGATTATCAAAAGTTAATTAATGAAAAGACAGTAGCTATTGGTGAAACTGGTTTTGATTATTTCCATATTAAAAAGAATAAACCTTTGTTTGAAGTCTTAGAAAAACAAAGAAAAGTTTTTGAAAAGCATATTCAATTAGCTAAAGACAATGATTTACCCTTAGTTTGTCATGGTCGTAATTCTAAAGATGATTTTGCTCTTCAAACAGTATATTTTGATATCTTAAAAACATTAGAAAATAGTAATTATACTAAAGGAGTGGTACATTGTTTTGGAGGAACTATTCATGAAGCTCAGAGTATTATTAATGCTGGAATGTATATTGGTTTTACCGGAGTCATTACTTTTCCTAAAACAGATGAATTAACTTACATAATTAAAGAAATTCCTTTGGAAAAGATTTTAATTGAAACAGATTCCCCCTATCTAACTCCTCAAACACATCGGGGAGAGAGAAATGAACCAATTTATGTCCAAGAAGTTGCTCAAAAGATTGCTGACATTAAAGGTATAAAAGTTGAAGAGGTTATTAAACAAACTTGGAAGAATTCTAAAAAATTATTTAAAATTTAATTGACAATATATCATATATGATATATCATAGTAATGAATACAAAGTTAGATTTTATCAAGATAAAAATGATAAAATTCCAATAATTATTTATTTAGAAAAAATAAATAAAAAAGAAAGAGCAAAGATTTTGAAGTATGTTGAATTTTTAAAGGATAATCAAGGATATTTAGATGAACCATATTCAAAACATATTAAAGGAAAAATTAGAGAATTAAGAATTGATTTTAGTAAAAATAGACATCGAATATTTTATTTTACATTTATTAAAAAAACTATAATTTTGTTACATATTTTTATTAAGAAAACTCAGAAAACTCCAGTGAAAGAAATTAAAAAGGCAGAGAAAAATTTAAACAATGTAATTAATAATAGAGAATTATATGAATAATAATTTTCAAGAGTATTTGAAAAAAAATTTAAAAGATACTGATTTTAGAAATCATTTTCAAGATTATGGTAAGCAATTAGAAATTTCTTATAAGATTTTACAATTGCGTAAAAAAACAAAAATGTCTCAGAAAGAATTAGCGAAAAAAATAGGTACTACTCAAAGTAATATTGCTCGTATGGAAGCAGGTCAACAAAATTTTACTACTAATACTCTAAGTAAGATAGCTTTAGCTTTTAATTATGACTTAGAAATTAATTTTATTAAAGGTTAGTTAAAAAATAATATGCAAATAATAAATTATCTAATTCTGGCTTTACTAATTGCAGTGATAGTATTGCTTTTGAAAAAGAAAAAAGATCCTAAAACAGACGATCAGTCTTTTGTAATGATCCAAAATCAGTTAAATGAAGTTACTAAAACTTTAGATTCTAAATTGAGCGATACTAACAAAATGGTAGATACTAAGATGTCTGAAAGTTTAGGAGTTATTAAAGATGTTACTGAGAGTTTAACTAAGCTTGATAAGACTAATCAGCAAGTGATGGGAGTAACTGATAAGTTACAGAATTTAGAGAAAGTATTATTAAGTCAAAAGAAAAGAGGAAATTTAGGTGAGGCTGGATTGAAATTAGTTTTAGAAAATATTTTACCACCAACTGCTTACAAATTACAATATGAAATAGATAAAGAGAGAAGAGTTGATGCTGTTATCATGACTAAGGATGGAGTAATTCCAGTAGACGCTAAGTTTTCTTTAGAGAATTACAAACGTGTTTTAGATGAAGAAGATGAAACTGTAAAAGCTAAGCTAGAAATAGAGTTTAAAAATGATTTAAAGAAGACTATTGAACAAACCAGTAAGTATATTGATCCTAAATTAGGTACTTTAGATTTTGCTTTTATGTTTATCCCTTCTGAAGCAATATACTATGATCTATTAGTTAATGAAGTGGGTGCAGTTAAGGTTAATACGCGTAGTTTAATCGAATATGCCTTTAAAGAGAAGAAAGTGATTATTGTATCACCAACCACTTTTGCCGCCTATTTACAGACTGTTTTACAAGGATTAAATGCCTTAAAGATAGAGAAACAAACTAAAGAGATAATTAAAAGAGTAGGAATGTTACAAAGACATTTAGTAGCTTATGATGACTATTTTAAGAAAATAGGGTCTCATTTAGGAACTACAGTTAATACTTACAATTCTGCTTACAAAGAATTCAAGAAGGTAGATAAAGATGTAGTAAAGATTACCGGGCAAGATACTAAAATTGAACCAGAGTTGATTGATAAGCCTCAAGTAGAGGAATAGAATAAATTTTTAGATAAAATGAAAAAGCGGATGGATTAAGTCCGCTTTTGTATTTTTTCGGTGTTTTTTTCACCCTTTAAGTGACATTATCCATTCCATTTTAACTCCTAAAAGTTTAATGTCCTTTAACACATCGATTATTACACATCATCCAGTTTTATATCTTTTTGACTACTGAATTTTAATTTTTTCTTTTTAATTTGTGATGTGAAATGAAATTCCCACCACATTTTCCGAACTTCCCGTTACCATGAGCATATCTTCTCTTTCTCTATTTACAATTTCTTTTGCAAATGGAAGAAAATTTTCAGCTGCTATGATAGATTCAAATTCGTTGATATCCGGATTATTGAAATCTGTGCTGTAACTTGGAGTTACGATGATTTTTTTATCATCATACTCTAATTTGAGCGGTGGAAGGAAACCTTTTGGGTTGAGATTGGATATTCTTCCTAATACGAGGGCTGAACAGTACTGAGTCATATACTCAGCTATTTTGATAACAACATTTTCTCTAAACATTTTTCCTCCTGGGTTTATTTTTGTACATTATATAATAATAGCACATATATTAAATAATGTCAAGCATATTAAATCATTGTGTAACATTTTAGGGGAAAATTCAGTCTAAATATATGTAAGGACAAAAATAAAAAAATTATGTCACAAAATATTTTCAAAACTAGATATACCTTTTGTCACTGGTTATTAAACCAGGACCTTGGTTTTTTGAAGATAGTAAGTGATACAAGTACTGGATAGAAAAAGATATATATAGAGCAAATGACCTAGGTCCAAAGGAAATAGGTCATTTTTAAATAATTAAATATATGTCAAAGAAACTGGTATTTACAATTTTGTTCTTGTTGCTCTCTGTGTCTTTCAGTTTATATCTTGATTCTTTGGGGGAAATCGTTTCCATTTCTTCTTTCTTCCTCCAATTAGCAGTTTATGTACAGAGAAAAGATTAGTTCTTATCCTTATTTTAAGGAGCATATATTTTGTTGTCGGAAAATTTATAAACTAAAAACCTGTGTCAGATGATACAGGTTTTATAATATATCTAATATATTTATCTTCTAATATTTCTCCATTTCTTAGCAAGTTTAACTCGAGCTAATTCTTTTTCTAACTGAGCAGTAATTCCAGCAAAATCAACATCACTTTGATTCTCAGCTCTTTCTTTAGCATCCTCAGCTTTCTTTCTGGCTTCTTCTGCTCTTTCTAAATCAATCTCATCAGCTCTTTCAGCAGTATCAGCTAAGATTACTACTTTGTCTCTTAAAACTTCTACAAAACCACCAGAAACAGACATCATTCCCATTTCATCATTCTCTTTTTTGTATTCAATAATTCCCGGAACTAAAATACCAACCAAAGGAATATGTCTTGGTAAAATAGTAATAATACCTTCCTTGGTAGGAGTAGTAATACTTTTTACCATTTCTTTAGTTAGAACTCTTTCTGGAGTAACTATTTCAAATTTTATTAAACTCATATGATTTAATAGTAATTAGCTGTTTATTTCTTTTCTTCTTTCTTTGTTTTCTTAACTTCCTTTTTACCTATAGAAACTCCTTCAATTCCACCCTTCATATAGAAGTCATTTTCATTAGCATTATCATATTTACCATCTAAGATTGCTTTGAATCCTTTAATAGTATCTTCTAATTTAACATATTTACCAGGAGTTCCAGTAAAAGCTTCAGCAACAAAGAAAGGTTGAGAAAGGAATTTTTGAACTTTTCTAGCTCTAGTAACAATTAATTTATCTTCATCAGATAATTCATCTATACCTAGAATAGCAATAATATCTTGTAAGTCTCTGTACTTCTGTAATATCTTTTGAACTCCTCGAGCTACATTGTAATGTTCTTCGCCTACAATTTTAGGATCAAGAATAATAGAGGATGAATCTAGAGGATCAACAGCAGGATAAATTCCTAAAGAAGCTAAGCTTCTAGCTAGAGTAACTGTAGAATCTAAATGACTAAAAGTAGTAGCTGGAGCTGGATCAGTCAAATCATCAGCTGGAACGTACACAGCCTGAATAGAAGTAATAGAACCTTTTTTAGTAGAAGTAATTCTTTCTTGTAATTCTCCCATTTCAGTAGCTAGAGTTGGTTGATAACCTACGGCTGAGGGCATTCTACCTAAAAGAGTGGATACTTCTGAACCAGCTTGAGTAAATCTAAAAATATTATCAACGAATAAAAGTACATCTTGTCCATGAACATCTCGGAAATTTTCAGCAATAGTCAGAGCTGTTAAAGCAACTCGAGCACGAGCCCCTGGTGGTTCATTCATTTGTCCAAACACCATAGATACTTTATCAATCACGCCACTATCTTTCATTTCATGGTATAAATCATTACCTTCTCTAGTTCTTTCTCCAACACCAGCAAAAACTGAATAACCACCATGTTCTGAAGCAATATTATGAATCAATTCTGTAATAATTACGGTTTTACCAACACCAGCACCACCAAACATGCCTACTTTACCACCTTTAACAATTGGAGCAATAAGGTCAATAACCTTAATACCAGTTTCTAAAATTTCAGCTTTAGTTGATTGATCTACAAATTCAGGAGCTGGTCTATGAATAGGATCTCTTTGAATTTTATCAGAAAAAGGTTTGTCATCTACTGGCTCACCAATAACATTAAATATTCTTCCTAATGTTTTTTCTCCAACTGGAGCAGTGATAAATTTACCAGTATTAACAACTTCATCACCTCGCTTTAAACCATCAGTAGAGGACATAGCAATTGTTCTAACTACACCAGAACCAATATGTTGTTCAACTTCTAGAACAATTTTCTTTTTATCATTTGTTATTTCTAAAGCTGTATATATTTCTGGAAGTTTTCCTTCAAAAGCAACATCAATTACAGCTCCGATAACTTGTTTAATTTTTCCTAAAGATTTGTCTTCTTTTGTCATAAATTTAATATTTTAATATTTTTTAAATAATAATTATTTTAAAGCATTAGCACCAGCACTTATTTCTGCAATTTCAGAAGTAATACTAGCTTGTCGAGCTTTATTGTAAAATAGAGTAAGTTCATCAATAATATCACTAGCAGCAGAAGTAGCATTCCGCATAGCATTCATTCGAGCACTATGTTCGGAAGCATTTGATTCTAACAAAGCTTGGAATAATTGAACTTCTACTAATCTAGGCACCATTTCATTTAAAACTTCTTCCGGCCCTGGTTCAAAAACATAATCAAATTTACCAGCGGCATATTTATCTTTCACTTCTAAATATTTTTCTTCTTTTCCATGAATATATTCTTTATCTGTTTTTAAACGAGTATCTTCACCAACTACACCTAGACAACCATCTTCTTTGTTAACATCAACTGGAATAATTTGTTTAATTCTTGGTTCTTGAGTGACAGCATTTACAAAGTCAGTATAGGCGACCATGACCTTGTCGTATTTATGAGCTAGATAATCATCAACAATCATTTTAGCTAAAGGTCGAACCTCTAACACTTCAGTAAGGGCATCGTTTTTATCAAATTCCGCAATAATATTATGACCTCTTTTATGAACAGAGGAGCCTCTTTTTCCTAAAAGAATAAAATCAGTTTGAACTTCACCTTCAATAGATTGAATAGCCTTATTAACAATAGCAGTATTTAAACTACCACAAAGACCTCGATTAGCTGTAATTAAAACAACACATACTTTTTTAATATCCTTCTTATATGTTAAGAGAGGATGTTTTTCATAAAGATTATTAGTAGAATTAGAAAGATTTAAAACAGTCATCCAACTTAAATTAGCATAACTTCTAGTTCTAAGTACAGCTTCTACTGATTTACGCATCTTTGCCGCAGCTACCATTTCCATAGCTTTAGTAATTTTCTTGGTATTCTTTACCGACTTGATCCGTTGTTGTATTTCTTTGGTTTTAGCCATTTTAATTTATAATTAAACAATTGTTTATACAGTCTTTTTATAATCTTCTACTAACTTAGTAATTTCCTTTTGCAGAGCATCACTAAAATCTTTGTCATTTTCTATTTTCTTTAATAATGCTTTTCCAGTAGTTTCAGCATATTGATATAATCCTTCTTCAAACTCTCTTATTTTTTCTAATTCCACATCATCAAGTAATCCGTTTGTTAAAGCAAAGAAAATTATAACTTGATTAATAATTGGAACAGGAGCGTATTGACCTTGTTTGAAAATTTCCATTAATCTTTTACCTCTTTCTAATTTGTTCTTAGTTTCATCATCTAAATCAGAACCAAATTGAGCAAAAGCAGCTAATTCTCGATATTGAGCAGCTTCCAATTTTAACTTACCAGCTACTTTTTTCATTGATTTAATTTGAGCATTAGAACCTACTCTAGAAACTGAAATACCTTCATTAATCGCTGGTCTTTGACCTTGATTGAATAAACTAGATTCTAAAAAGATTTGTCCGTCGGTAATAGAAATAACATTAGTTGGAATATATGCTGATACATCACCAGATTGAGTTTCAATAATAGGAAGAGCAGTAATTGATCCACCACCATGTTCTTTGTTTAATTTACATGATCTTTCTAGTAATCTTGAATGGAGATAAAACACATCTCCAGGATAAGCTTCTCGTCCTGGTGGTCGTTTAAGTAATAATGAAATTTCTCTGTAAGATACAGCATGCTTTGATAAATCATCATAGATGATTAAAGCATCTTCACCTTTATCTAAGAAGTACTCGGCAATAGCTGAACCAGAATAAGGAGCGATGTATAATAATGACGCTGGATCAGAAGCAGAAGCTAAAACAATAGTAGTATATTTCATAGCACCAGCTTTTTCTAATTTTTCAACAATACCAGCAATCTTAGATTCTTTTTGTCCGATAGCTACATAAACACATTTTACGTTTTGACCTTTTTGATTAATGATTGTATCAATAGCAATAGCAGTTTTACCAGTTTGTCGATCACCAATAATTAATTCTCTTTGACCTCGACCAATTGGAATAATTGAATCAATGGATTTGATACCAGTTTGAAGTGGTTCATTAACTGAAGCTCTAGAAATAACACCAGAAGCAACTTTTTCAATTGGATAATTATCTTTAGTTTCAATAGCTCCTTTTCCATCTACTGCTTCACCAAGAGGATTTACAACTCTACCAACCATATTTTCTCCAACTGGGATTGATAGAATCTTTCGAAGACATTTAGCTTTGTCACCTTCTTTAATTTTAGTAGCTTCACCAAGGATAATTGCACCAACTTCACCTTCTTCTAAATTTAGAGCTACTCCATAAACTTTATCACCTTTATCATTTTCAAATTCAATCATTTCTGACATCATGACATCATCAATACCAGAAATTTTAGCGATACCATCGCCAATTTCAATAACTTTACCAACTATTTCTTCTTTAGTGTCAGACTTATAGTCAGAAATTTGTTTTTTTAATTGTTCTACAATAAAGTCTTTAGATATTTCCATATATTTATTTATATTTAATTATTTATATATTTAATTTGAAATCATTTTAATTCTTAAATTGTTGATTCTAGTTTTTAAACTATTATCTAAAATTCGGTCACCATATTTAATAATAGTGCCAGAAATTAAATCTTTACTTATTATTTTTTCTACTTCTAATTTTTCAGCTCCAGATAATTCTTTAATATGATCTTCTAAAGAACTAGAAGTTGCTTGATCAATCTCTAAGGCAGTAGTAATACTAGCTTTAACTATTTTATTTTCTTTATTCCAAATAGCATCAAATTCTTCCAGAACTTTATCAATTTTTGCTAAATCATTTTTCTTAGCTAATAAATCAATGAAATTTTTTAAAACTACATTAATTTCTTTTTCGCTTTTACCATTCACTGATTCGAATAAAGCTTGAGCGTATTTTTTATTAGTAAGTTTCATTATTTATTGATTATATCTTTAATTATTTTTTCGTTCTTTTTAGGATCAATTCTTTTCCCTAATACTTTTTCTAAAGAGAGGATTACTAAGTCTGTTACTTCTTGTTTTACCTCTTTAACTGCTTGAGCTCTTTCTAAACCAATTTTTTCTTTTTCATTAGTAATAATATCTTTGATTTCTTCTTTAGCTTTAGTAATAATCATATTTCTTTTATCTTCACCAGCTTTAGTAGATGTTTCAATGATTTCTTTAGCTTCTTTTTTAGCTTTATTTAAAGTTTCTTCTAGAACCTTCTTTTTTTCTTCTTCTAACTCAATTAATCTTTTTTCAGCTTTTTCAGCATCAGTAATTCCTTTTTCAATTTTATCTTTTCGATCATCTAAAAACTTAAGCATTGGTTTGTAAGCAAACTTCCAGAGAATGAAAAGAAATATTGCAAAGTTAAAAAATTGAGCAATTAAGATTTTTAAGTTTAAGCCGAGGGCGTTAAATAATTCCATATTTTTATAATTTTTAATTTAAGATCAAAGGTATTCTACTCTGAAGAGAGTAGAATGGACTCTGCCCTTAAAAAGCGAATAAGATTAATAAGGCAATAACTAGACCGTAAATACCTGTTGATTCTGCAACCGCCATGGTAGCAAACATCAAAGGAATAATTTTGTCACCAGCTTCTGGGTTTCTACCAATAGCTTCTAAAGCTCTACTAGCTACAATACCTTCACCGATTCCAGGTCCAATAGCTCCACATCCAACGGCTATTCCAGCGCCGATAAGTTTTGCTGCTTCTGCATCCATATTATTATTTTTTAATTATTAATTATATTAAATTGTGGCTGCTTCGATCATTTTGTCTTCTTCAATCTCCGAAGCCATATTTATAAATATTAGAGTTAAAACTGCAAACACGAAAGGCTGAACAATAGCTGTTAATAATCCTAAGAATAGAAATGGTATGGGAACAATAAAAGGGGCTAGGAATAGAAATACAGCCGCTAATACTTCAGAGGCAAACATGTTTCCAAACAAACGAAATGATAATGAAATAATTTTAGCAACTTCTCCAACAATATCCATGACTCCTAAGAATAAATCTAAAAATCCTTGAGCTAATAATCCAAATTCTAATTTTCCTTTAAAAGTTTGAACAAAGAAATCTTTTACTCCACTAAAGTTTAAAAATTTTCCAACATATTTAAAAGGACCGTGAATACTAATAGCTACAATTTGAGTTGTGATTACTGACACTAAAGTCATTACAAATACTAAACTATAGTCAGCTACAATTGTTCGAAAAAGAGGAACTATGCCACCAGCTGTTTTAATAGTCACAGCAGCTTGCCCAGGAATGAAAGTAACTAAGTTAGCAGTAAAAGTTATTAAAAACATAGAAAATACTAAAGGAAAAACTCTTTTAGCTTTCTTTTCACTACTAACTACACTAACTACAAAATCAAAAGCTCCACCAATGATAAGTTCAAAAAGACCTTGGCCTCGGCCAGGGACTTTCTTTAATGATTTAACCATTAAAACAAGAGTAATTACTACAACAGTATTTAAAATTATTCCCCAAAAAAATGCATTGCTTACTGCAAATGATCCAATGTAGAATAATATATGTGGTGCTAGGGAAACTCCGTCCATAGTATTTATGAGTTATTATCTTGATTAATTATTTCTTGTTCTTCTTTCTTCTTCTTTTCTTTTTCTTGGCTGTATTCTTTTAATTCACTAGTTAGTTTTCGGATTCTTTTTAAAATTAAGATATTACTGAATACAAAAGCTACTACTAAACCACCAATTGTTAAATAGGGTTTAGTTCCTAAATAATTGTCTAATAATAGTCCACTACCAACAAATACTAGAATAGGTCCTAAAATAGAAGCCGCATTATAATATAGCATTCCAGTGGCAATATCTTTAATAGCTGTCGGTTTGAATAATTTTTCTTTCTGATTGTTTAATTTATTTTCCATAATCTTAATTATACTAGATATTTAGAATTTTAACTAAAATAGGCGTAAGATAGGAAAAATTATACAGCAATTTAACTTCAAAGTCAATAAAATTTTTATGTCTATTTGTGGATAAACCTATTGATGATTTTAGAGAAAAGGAGTAAGTTTAAGAATAAGAATACAAAAATATGTAAAAAAGGAGGAAAAAATGAAAACATGTTTTTTATTTATTATTTTACTGTTTGTTCTCATTGCTTGTTCGGTTACTCAATCAGAACCAGAGGAATTATCTCCAAAAGAGTTGCCCTTATCAGTTATTGATTCGATTAATGATCAGATGATTACAGAATTTACTATTTTTAAAAAATGTTGGATAGAAGGTGATTCTTTAAGAATAGAATATACTTTAACTGAAAAAGATTCAGTGTCTATCAAGATTTATAATCCCAGTGGTGTATTAGTTGAAGTATTGGTTGATGAAAATGCTGTAGATATTGGTGATTATTCTGAAGCCTGTAATTTGAAGGCCCTAAAAGATCCGAAAGATTTGAAGACTCGTCCTGGATTTTATTTCTGCAAAATGAAAAATGGCAAAGTTCAGGAAGTTAAAAAAGTTTTATTAAAAAAATAAATCTTTAATGTCTAATAGTATATAATATCCTTACTTATAAGAGTGAGGATATTTTTTTTGACTGAAAAACATTAAAAAGGTAATATTCACTATATGAGTAATGATTTAAAACTTAATAAAGAACAAAAAGAAGCTATTGAATATGGAGAGGGACCACTATTAATAGTAGCTGGTGCTGGAACTGGTAAAACTACGGTTTTAACTCAGCGAGTTTTTCATTTACTAGAAAAAAAGAAACTTGAACCGGATAATGTTTTAGCTCTAACTTTTACTGAAAAATCAGCTGGAGAAATGGAAGATCGTTTAGATCAGATTTTACCTTATGCTTATACTGACCTTTGGGTAATGACTTTTCATTCTTTTGGTCAAAAGATTCTAGAAGACAATGGTCTGGACATTGGCTTACCAAGTAATTTTAAAGTTCTGGATCAAACTGGTTTATGGATTTTGATTAAGAAAAATTTAGATCGTTTTAATTTAGATTATTATCAGCCCTTAAGTAATCCAACTAAATTTATAAAGGAGTTAATTAATCATTTTTCTCGTTGCAAAGATGAACTGATTCAAGCTCAAGATTATTTAGATTATGCCGAGAAAGTGAAAATGAATCAGGATAAGAGAAATAACGAGGATGCCGAATGGGAAACCAAGCGTTTAGAAGAAATTGCTAATGCCTATCACACCTACCAACAAATTCTTCTAGAAAATGATGTTTTAGACTTTGGTGATTTAATTAATTATTGTTTAAAACTTTTCAAAGAACGACCAAATATTTTAAAGAAATATCAAGAACAATTTAAATACATTTTAGTAGATGAATTTCAAGATACTAATTATGCTCAATATGAATTAGTAAAATTATTGGCTTTACCTCAGAATAATATTACAGTGGTTGGTGATGATGACCAATGTTTAGCTCCTAATGCAAAGGTTTTAATTCCAGATGGTCAGAAAGCTATTAAAGATTTTAAAGTAGGAGACGAAATATTAACAGCAGTTGGTAAGGGACATGTGGGAGTTTCTAAAGTAAATCATGTATTTAAGAATAAGAAAAAGACAGAGTTTTTAACAATTAAGACAAAAAGAGGTTATCAATTAGAAGTGACAGATAATCATAAAATGTTTTGTCATGTTCCGTCGTCTAGAATCACTAATCAGTATGTATATGTTTATTTAATGTGGAGACATGATATTGGCTGGAGAATCGGAATTACTAAGAATTTGTCTTGGCGTCTTTCTTTAGAAAGATCAGCTGACAAGATTTTAGGTATTAAAGCTTGTCAATCTGAAGCAGAAGCTAGATTCTATGAACAACTTTATTCATTAAAGTACTCTATACCAACTTATTGTTTTAAACAAAGAAAAGGATTAAGTATTAATGAAGAGAGTTTAAAAAATTTATATCAAGAATTAGATGTTGATGCTGGAGTAGCGAGATTAACTAGTGATTTAAATATTGATTTAACTAGTTTTCATGTTTGTTTATATGGAGTGATTAGAGGAAATAAAAAAAGAATTAAAATAAATTTGAATTTATGTCAGAGAAGATATAGAAGTAAATCGCATGTTAAGAATAAAAAAGAATTAATGAGATCCTATACGATTTATCATGAGATTAATTTACAAACTTCAGATAAAGAAATTTTAAAAAAATTAGAAAATAATGGATATAGCCTACATCAGGCGAGAATAGGGAAAAGATTAAAAATCACTAATGCAAATTTATTAGATTTAAAGAAAGATTTAAAGAAAATTGAAAAGATAACTAATGGTATTGTTCAAGCTAGAGCTAAAATTGCTAAATTAAATTATCAAACTTTGCCAGCTTTAGTAATTCCAGCTAAGAATTTATTATTAGGACATTATCTTCCAGTAAAAGTTAAGAATGAGATTATTTATGATGAAATAGTAGAGATAAAATCAAAATTGAAAACATCAGTAGTATATGATTTAGAAGTAGATAGAACACATAATTTTTTGGCAGAAGGCGTTGTAGTTCATAATTCTATTTATGCTTTCCGAGGTTCATCTATGAATAATATTTTAGGTTTTAAAAGAGATTACAAAAAAACCAAAGAAATATTTTTAAATCAAAACTATCGTTCTGCTCAAAATATTTTAGATTTAAGTTATGATTTCATTCAACAAAATAATCCTCATCGTTTAGAAGTAAAATTGTCTGAAGGAAAGAATAAGCTTAGTAAAAAATTAAAATCTAATTCTAAAGAAGAAGGGGAGATTGCTGTTTTAAAAGCTCAATCAGAAAGCGATGAAGTTAAAGTAGTTATTGATCAAATTCATGATTTATTAAAAAAAGGATCTAATCTATCTTGGAGTGATTTCGCTATTCTAGTTCGTTCTAATTCTCAAGCTAAACCTTTCACTATTGGGCTAGAAGAGGCTCAAATCCCTTATAATTTCGTAGCTTCCAATGGTCTTTATGAAAAAGAAATTATTATCGACATTATCGCCTATTTAAAATTATTGGATAATTATCATGAATCATCTGCCGTTTGGAGAATTTTGAATCTCAGATTTTTAGATATTAATCCTCAAGACGCAGTTAATTTAAGTCATGCTGCTCGTAGAAAAACTGTCTCTTTATATACTGTTATTAAAAATAATCATTTTTATCTAAGTCTACCAGAGAAAACAACTAAAGCTTTGGATAAGATTGTTGCTTTAATTGAAAAACATAGTAAATTAGTTACTAAACAAAGTGTTTGGAAGATAATCTGGGCTTTTTTAATTGATAGTGGTTATTTAGCTTGGGTGGAGACTTTAGATGAAGCTCGGAAACAAGAAATTTTTTCTCATCTAAGTCAGTTTTACAAAAAAGTACAATTATTTGAAAAAGAAAGTGAAGCTCCGCGAGTAAAAGATTTTTTAGAATTTTTTAAACTAGAACTAGATTCTGGTGAAAAAGGTAAATTAGCTTCTAGTGTTGATGATGGTCCAGAATCAGTAAAAGTAATGACAGTTCATGGTGCTAAAGGTTTAGAATTTAAATATGTCTTTATTGTTGGTTTGGTGGATAAGAGATTTCCAAGTATGGAAAGAAAAGAAAAAATTCAGATTCCTAATGAATTAGTGAAAGAAACTTTAATTGATGGTAATGTTCATCTTCAAGAAGAACGAAGATTATTTTATGTAGCTATGACTAGAGCTAAACAAGGACTCTATTTTACTTGGGCTTTAGATTATGGTGGAGCTCGCTTGAAGAAACCTTCAATCTTTTTGAAGGAATTAGATTTGATTAAATTAGAAGAAGATTTAAGTAAAGATGTGGAAATAGATTTTAATAAGCTAGGAGCTAGGGCTATTAAAGATGTTCGGCGGATTACCAAACAAGATTTACAGAAATTATTACCAAAACAGTTCTCTTTTAGTCAATTAGCAGCTCATAGTGCTTGTCCCCGACAATATTATTATGCCTATATTTTAAAGATTCCAATTTTAGGAAAACATGTTTTCTCTTATGGAAAATCAATGCATTTAGCATTACAAAAGTTCTTTGGTTTAATTAAAACTCGTTCTGAAATCAATCAAGGAGATCTATTCGAAGTTAAAACTAAGAAAACTAAGGATAAATTACCAGTTAGCTTGGAAGAGTTATTAAAAATCTATGAAGAATCTTGGATAGATGATTGGTATGAGAATAAGTCTGATAAGGATAAATATTTAAAGCAAGGTCGAGAGACTTTAAAAGATATATATAAATCAGTTGAAAAAGATCCTCCCCAAGTAAAGTATTTAGAAAAAGGTTTTAATGTTCGCTTTAAAAACTATAGTTTTAAGGGTAATATTGATCGAGTAGATCAAATTAAGGGAGGAGTACAATTAGTTGATTACAAAACAGGTAATCCTAAAGAAAAATTAACCTTTGCTGACAAAGAGCAATTGTTAATTTATCAAATTGCCTATGAAGATGTCTTTCAAGAAAAAGTTCAGAATCTAAAGTTTCATTATTTGAATAATAATACGGAGATTGATTTCTTAGGTAAAGAAAAAGAGTTAATTAAAGTTAAAGAGAAATTAGTTGAAACCATTGATCAAATTAATTCTTGTAATTTCAAGGCTGACCCTTCAGAATTTAAATGTACTTATTGTGATTTCAAGGATATTTGTCCCTTTAAAGTTTAGATTATTTAATTAGAAGTTAATAAAATTATGTCATTTATAGATTTAAACAATCTCTTACCTCAGAGTTTAACGAGGAATAGAATTAAGCCGCAAATAGAAGCGACTAATGTTTTAGTTGAGTGTCAGAAGTTGATTGAACAAGTTTGGGGAAAAGAAATTTCTAATTTAGTAGAACCTAAATATGTTAAAGAAAGAATATTGTATATGCACTGTAATTCTTCCACAGCAGCTAATGCTCTAAGTCTAGCTAAGAAGAAAATAGTAGAAGAGGTGAATAAATCTTGTGGAGAAGAATTAATTACAGATATTGTTTTTTGGCAATAGATTACTTTTAAAGAAATTAAAAAACCGACCAAGATTGTGTGGTCGGTTTTGTTTTTATAATAATTCTAAAGTTATTCCGGTATAATGTTGCATTTGATGTCCTGTTTGTTTGTGATTATAAATTTCTTGAAGAACTTTTTTTATTGCTGGAATTTCTTTGTGTGGAATTTTTGTTGTTGCAAGTAAATAAAGACCACTGAATATTCGACATAAGTCATATGGAGCTAAATCTAATTCTTCTAAAGCAGTTTTATCTGTTCCGCGAATGAAATCTTTTATGGACTCATGAAACGGCTTTTTTGCTTTTCCAAGGCTTTCTATGACTTTTTGAATATATTCAGCAATATCATATTTAAATTTTTTGCAAGGATCGACAGTTTCTCTTTCTTTCATTTTCTGAAGAAATTTTTTTATTGTAGGGATTTCCTCACTTGGAATATCAGTAGTTTCGATCATATGTAATCCAGCAATTAATCTGTCTGGATGGTTACAATTACAAGGGACACAAGTCCATCCCATTTCTTTTAATTTTTCTTTATCCTCTCCAAGAATAAAAACTATTACAGATTTGTGGAAAGGATGTTGTGCTTCTAGTTTTCCATCTTTCATTTATTCCTCCTATTTTTTTGTGATTATAAAACATTAGCTTTATTTCAGGTATTTGTCAATGTTTTAAAATTTAAAATTTAATGTTAATCTTTAAATATGATTAATAAAAATACAACACCTCTAGCAGATCGAATGCGTCCTGAAAATTTAAAGGATTTTTTTGGTCAAGACGAAATAGTGGGAAAAGATTCTTTATTAAAGAAAGCTATTGAATCTGACCAATTACCTTCTATGCTTTTCTGGGGACCTCCGGGGAGTGGAAAAACCACTCTAGCTTTTATTATTGCTCAGAAAACTAAATCAGACTTTCTTCAAATTTCAGCAGCAACTAGTGGAATTAAAGATTTAAAAGAAGTAATTGCTAAAGCAGAAGAAAGTAAAAGATTAAAAATTCATACAATATTATTCATAGACGAAATTCATCGCTGGAATAAGAAACAACAAGATGCTCTACTTCCTCATGTAGAGAAAGGGATTATTACTTTAATTGGAGCTACTACTGAAAATCCTAGCTTTGAAGTAGTTAGCGCTTTATTATCTCGTTGTCGAGTATTTGTTTTAAAAAGTTTAGAAAAAGAGCAATTAATTAAGATTTTAAAGAAAGCTATTAAAGACAAAGAGAGAGGACTTGGTAATTCAGAAATGAAAGTTGCTTTACCAGTTTTAAAAATTTTAGCGAGCATGAGCAATGGTGATGCTCGAACAGCCCTGAATGTTTTAGAATATGCTACTTCTCTTTCTAAGGATAAAAAGATTAGTAAAGAAGAAATAAAAGAAGCTTTTCAGAATTCATATCTAATGTATGACAAGAATGGAGAAGAGCATTACAATATTATTTCAGCTTTGCATAAATCAATGCGTGGTTCAGATCCAGATGCTGCTTTGTATTGGTTAGCTCGGATGTTAGAAGCTGGAGAAGACCCCTTATACATTGCCAGAAGAGTAGTTAGATTTGCTTCTGAAGATATTGGTTTAGCTAATTCTAGAGCTTTAGAACAAGCTGTATCAGCTTACCAAGCTTGTCATTTTATTGGCATGCCAGAATGTAATGTAATTCTAGCTCAAGCTGTAGTATATATGGCGAAGTGTAAGAAATCTAATGACTTATACTCTGCCTATCAAAAAGTAGCTCAGGATATCAAAGAATATGGTAATTTACCGGTTCCTTTACATATTCGTAATGCTCCTACTAAATTAATGAAGGAGTTAAATTATGGTAAAGGCTATAAGTATAGTCCTGATCATAATTATCAAGAAAAGCAAGAATATCTTCCAGAGAAATTAAAGAATAAGAAATATTTGAAATAAAAAAAGAAGGGATACGTTATTGTATCCCTTCAGTGTTTGTATTTCTTTTTTGGCAAACAGGGCCTAGAGAAATTCCGTAACACCTATTAACATTTCATTCTTTTCAACTACACGTTCTTCTTTGCCGATTTCATTTTTTGCTTTAGAGTTCGTATTATTTCCGGCTGCTTCTTCTTTTTCTGCTACATAGCTTGTTTCAGAAGAGGGTAGCTTTAGGATAAGCACTCTTTGTAACTGTTTTTCAAAATAAATACCTTTTTGGATATTTTTTTGCTCAAGAATTCCGATTTCATCATAACGATTACTTTTTGCCTTTTCATCGTTGCTGATAGCTTCATTAAATTCATTTTTAGCTTTAGTGTTAGGATTTGCATTGATCATTGTTGTTTCTACGGATGCACCTAATAAGACAACCACCTGCCCATTATTATTTGCATCACCTTGCTTTTGGTTTTGAACAATTGTTCCGTCTTGATCTCCTACGATCGCATTAGCTGTTAAAGAAATGAACAGTAATGCTAATAGAACAATGAATAGTTTCTTTCCCATTTTTCCTCCTTTATTACAGAAAAGATGTGTGATTTGTAAAATTCACTTTTCATGATCCTCCAAATTAGATAGAGGTCCGATTTGAACACATTTTTGTTTGATTTTTCCTTTTTGTATATTAATTATTACTTTTATTCTAATTCTTGTCAATTTGTATTATATTAACTTTGCTATAAAATTATTTTTTAGATATAATTAAGTTAATATAGTATTAAATAATATTTAAGAATCATGGATCTTAAAAAATTTTTGTTATCTATGACTTTTGCAACCTTACTTTGTTGGTTTGGTTTTTTCATGGTCATTCTTTTTATCAGTCCTCAGGAAATAGGGTTTTTAACTTTTTTGTTATTCTATTTAATCCTAGCTTTAGCTGTTATTGGAACCCTAACAATTTTAGGATTTTTACTACGAAAATTATTTAATAGGAAGGAATTAGCTTTTGAACATATTATTGTTTCTTTCCGACAAGCTATTTGGTTGAGTTTAATCTTAATCATTTCCTTGTATCTACAGTCTCAGCAATTACTAGCTTGGTGGAACGCTATACTATTAGTTTTAGGATTAGGTTTGATTGAGTTTTTCTATTTAGGACATAATGAAAAATAAATATATGAAAGATAAATTAATTGAAATTAAGGAAAAAGTTTTACGAGAGATTAAGGAAATTAATCTTCCCGAAGAGTTGGAAAAACTAGAAAAGAATTATTTAGGTCGGAAAGGTGAATTTACTAAATTAATTAAGAGTGTTAAAGATTTAGCTGAAGAACAACGACCAGTAATGGGAAAATTTGCTAATGAAATGAAAGTTGAATTAGAAGGTGCCTTTTCAGAAATTAAAAAGAATATTAATACTGGTTTAGAAAAGACTAAGGATTTTGTATCTAGTTTTGATCCTACTTTACAATCTCGAAAAAAAGAATTAGGACATCTTCATCCGAGTACTATTATTCAAAATGAAGTGGTAGAAATTTTTTCTTCCATGGGCTTTTCAGTTTTAGATGGTCCAGAATTAGAATCAGAATTCTATAACTTCGAAGCTTTAAATATTCCCCAGACTCATCCAGCCCGAGATATGCAAGATACTTTTTTTGTAGATAAGGATAAAGAAATTAAAGATCCTAATAAGTTTGTAATGCGGACTCATACTTCTAATCAACAAGTACGAGCTATTGAAGAATTAGGAACACCTCTCAGAGCTATTTTTCCAGGAAAGTGTTTTCGAAATGAAGCTACTGATGCTTCTCATGATAATACTTTCTATCAACTAGAAGGTTTAATGATTGATAAGAATATATCTATTGCTAACTTAGTAGCTGTAATGAATACTTTGTTATCAAGGGTTTTTGAAAAAGATGTAAAAACTAGATTAAGACCAGGTTATTTTCCATTTGTAGAACCAGGTTTTGAATTAGATTTTTCTTGTGTAATTTGTAGTGGAAAAGGTTGCTCGGTTTGTGGAGATGGTTGGGTAGAATTAATTCCCTGTGGTTTAGTTCATCCAGAAGTTTTAAAAGCTGGTGGTCTTGATCCAAAAGAGTGGAGTGGTTTTGCTTTTGGTATGGGTATGACTAGATTAGTAATGATGAAGTATGGAATTGATGATATCAGATTATTACAATCTGGTGATTTGCGATTTACTAAACAATTTTAAATTAGATAAATTATGAATATATCTCTTAAGTGGTTAAAATCATATGTAGAAATTCCTAAGGAAATTTCAGCTGAAGAATTGGCTGAGAGAATTACGATGTCTATTGTAGAAGTTGAGGGAATTATTAAACAAGCTGATAATTCAGAAGGAATTGTAGTAGCTCAGGTTAAAGAAATTAACAAACATCCAGATGCTGATAAATTACAAGTCTGTAGTGTTGATGCTGGTAAAAAAGGATCCTTTAAAGTTGTTTGTGGTGGTAATAATCTCCGGAAAGATATGATTGTAGCTTTAGCTATGGTTGGTAGTCAAGTTAGATGGCACGGTGAAGGAGATTTAGTTACTTTAGAAAAAGCTAAGATTAGGGGAGTAGAGTCCGAAGGAATGATTTGCGCTGCGGAAGAAATTGGATTAGCAAAGAAATATAATATTGAAGGTGGAATTGTTGATTTAGAATTAAATACTTCAGCTGTAGGGAATAATATTTCTGAAGCTCTAGATTTAAATGATGTTATTTTTGAAATTGATAATAAGTCTTTAACTAATCGACCAGATTTATGGGGACATTATGGAATAGCTAGAGAAATTTCAGCATTATTAAATATTCGTTTTAAACCTTTAATATTTTCATCAAAATTAAAGATAAAAAAGAAGCATAAATTACATATTGATATTGAAGATCGAAAAGCTTGTCGAAGATATTTGGGAGTTGTTATGGATAAAATTAAAATAGGTCCTTCTCCAGATTGGTTGACAAAAAGATTAGAAGGTGTTGGTGTAAAATCAATTAATAATATAGTAGATATTACTAATTTTGTAATGATGGAGATGGGACAGCCCTTACATGCTTTTGATTTGAGAGATATTAAAGATAATCGAATTATTGTCAGAAAAGCTCAAGCCGGAGAGAAATTTATTACCCTTGATGAAGAAGAGAGAAACTTAAATACTGATGACCTATTAATCTGTGATGGAGCTAAGGGAGTAGCTCTAGCTGGAATCATGGGTGGTTTAAATAGTGAAATTAAAGAGGATACTACTAGAATTTTAATAGAATCTGCTAATTTTGAGCCAAGCAGAATTAGAAAAACTTCAGTGCGAACTGGTTTACGAACAGAGTCTAGTGCTCGTTTTGAAAAGAATCTAGATGTTAATTTAGCTGAAGAGGCAATCAAGAGAGCTATTGAATTAATTCAACAATTAAATGTTGATAGTATTATTGCTAGTAAATTAATTGATCGAGATTATTCTCAACAAGAGAAGATTAAAATTAATTTAAATTTAGAATTTATAAACAAAAAGATAGGACAAGTTATTCCTAAAAAAACTATTATTAATATTTTAACTAGTTTAGGATTTATTATTAAAGAAAAGAAAGAAGAACTAGAAGTAGAAGTTCCTAGTTATCGAAGTACTGGTGATATTAATATTCCTGAAGATTTAATTGAAGAAATTGCTCGGATTTATGGTTATGACAATATTAAAGTCAAAGAGCCTCAGATTAAATTAACTCCAGCTCTAAAAGACAGGATTTTGCTAGTAGAAAAGAATATTAGAGACTTTATGTCTGCTGGATTAGCATACAATGAAGTATATAATTATTCTATGGTTTCTGAAGATGATATTCAGAAAGTATATGGTAGTAAGAAAGACTATATTGGAATAAAAAATGCGGTTTCTAAAAATTTAAAATATTTAAGAAATAGTTTGTTAATTGGATTTTTAAATAATGTTAGTGATAATTTAAGATATTTTAAATCTTTCAAAACATTTGAAATAGGAAGAGTATTTAATTTAGAACAGGGAGATTTTAAAATTTCTAAAGATTCTAGTGAGTTTTTACCAAGTCAGGATAAAATACTATCCTTTGTGTCAGTAGGTGATGATAGCTTTTTGTCTTTCAAAGGAGACGTAGAAGCAATGTTAAATGAAATGAATATTAAATATACTAGTACTATTACTGAGAGTAGCTCTTTGCTTAAGGGTCAGGCCTTAGAATATCTAGTAGATGATGAAGTTATTGGTGTAATGGGAGAAATTGATGCTCAGCTTCTTAATAATTTTAATATTAACGCTAAAGTACTTTATGCTGAATTTAATGTTTCTAAGTTTTTGAAATATGTTCAAGACTCTAAAAAATACAAAGCATTGTCTAAATATCCAAAGATGGTTCAAGATATTTCTATGACAATTCCAAATAGTGTTCAATGGCAGGATGTAGAACAGAAGATTAACGCTATTTCTTCTTTAATTACAGAAGTAGAACTATTTGATATCTATGAAAACAAAGAAAAAGAAGAAAAAGAGCGTTCTTTAGCTTTCCATATTACTTTTCATGATCTAAAGAAAACTCTCACCAGTAAAGAGGTTGATAAATTAATGAAACAAGTTAGAGAAATGTTAGTTAAGGATTTTAAAGTTAAAATAAGAGAATAAATAAAAATAAAAATATGTATGAAATTAAAAAGATTTTTCCAGCTTCTCTAGCTAAATATTCTGCCATTATGGTAGCGATGACAGTTTTAATCTTAGGATTAATTAATTTCCTTTTAAATCTATTAGGAATTGGAGTCCAATATGGTATCCCTTGGGATCAGCAATTAACTAGTTTGTTAGCTAGTGTAATCTTCTTTGCTATCCTTTTCTATATCATCGGTTACATCTTTGCTTTAATATATAATTCAGTAACTTTTAAAGCTAAGGGAGTAATGATTGAGTTTAAATTAGCTGATCAAGAACTTTTAAAAGAGATTAAGAAAGAGGAAAAGAAAGAGGAAAAGAAAGAGGAACAAGAAGATAAATTTGTAGTTTAAAATTTAATAAAATAAAAATAAAAAAATGAATTTAAATTATATTTTAACAGTATCCTTAGTTTTAATAATTATTATAGTTTGGTATCTTTTTAAAGCTAATAAATCAAGTACTAAATTATCAGGAAATATCATTAGTAAATTTACTATTAATCTAACTGATTTAGCTCGAGATCAGAAGTTAGACCCAGTAATTGGTAGAGAGAGTGAAATTAAAAGAGTTGTTCAAATTCTTTCTCGAAGAAAAAAGAATAATGCTATTCTTTTAGGTAAGGCTGGAATTGGTAAAACTGCTATTGTGGAAGGTTTAGCAATGGCTATTGTCAAACATCAAGTTCCTAGTTCTTTGTCAGATAAAGAAGTTTTAAAGATTGATATGTCTTCTATTCTAGCTGGTACTAAATATAGAGGAGAGTTTGAAAACAGGTTTAAAACTCTAGTAGACACTATTATTGCAATGAACAAAAAGTTCATTGTTTTTATTGATGAAATTCATACTATTGTTCAAGCTGGAGGAGCAGAGGGAGCAATTGATGCTGATGATATTATTAAACCACCTTTAGCTAGAGGAGAATTACAAATGATTGGTACTACAACTACCAAAGAGTTTAAAGAATTTATCCAACCAGATGTTACCTTAACTAGAAGATTTGAAGCTTTAGAAGTGTCTGAACCGAATAAAGTTCAAACTATTAAAATATTACAAGGTATAAAGAAAGAATATGAAGATTATCACCGAGTTGTTATTTCAGATGAGATAGTTAAGAAAATAGTTGAATTTTCTATTAAGATTAAGAACAAGACTTTTCCAGATAAAGCTATTGATATTATGGATGAAGTTTGTGCTAAGGTTAGATTAGATAATGTTAATAGTAATAAGGTTGTAAAAATTACTAACAAAGACTTAATAGAAGTTTTAAAGTTTTTTAAATAACATTTTATGTCAGAAAGCGTAGAAAACAAAAAAGATGATATTAAAACAAAACAGAAAATTTCTAAGAAAGTTAAAGTTTTGTTATTAGTAGTTTTAACTTTTGCTTCTATAGGAATATTTTTAATTTTAAATATATTATCTCAGGGTAATTTTTGGGGAGATTTAATTAATAAGTTTTAATAAGATGAAACGAGAGAAAAATACATCTGAGATTACTACTAAAGTAACTCAAAGAGTAGCAACTAAGACTAAAGTTTTAGTAGGTATGGTTATGGGTTTAGCGATAGTAGGAATGTTGGGGTTTGCTAGTATGGCTTTTGAAAATGTTAAAAAGTTTACTATAGAAGGTGATATTCAAGTTCAGTCAGAGGAAAAGGGATATTTTGTAAATCAAGATATGGATCCTTATAGCAGCTTTGATAGTTCAGGTCAATATATGACGAACGGAAGTTTTAATGATAGAGAGGAAAAGGAATTGAATATTGAAGAAATTCAAAAGGCTTTAGAGAAAAAAGGAACATTATGGCAAGGAATTGAAAATAGAATTTTTAAATTGAATAAAGAAAAAAGAGGAAACCTTTTAGGTTTACAAATAATAGAAGAAGAATTAAGAGAAGCTAAACAAAGAGAAAGAAATCAAGTAGGGTCGAGAGATGGTGAATTGCCTGATTTTTTTGATTGGAGAGATTTGCATGGCGGTTTAGATTATACGACTCCTGTTAGAGATCAGGGAAGTTGTGGTTCTTGCTGGGCTTTTGGAGCTTTAGGAGCTTTAGAAGCTGGAATAGAAGCTTATTATAATAATCCTAATTTAAATATTGATTTATCTGAACAAGATTTAGTTTCTTGTTATTTAGGAGACGGATGTTTTGGTGCTTATGCAAGTGAAGTCGAATCATTATTTAATAATTATTTTCAAGACATAGGAGTTGCTAATGAAAGTTGTTTTCCATATACAGCGACTAATAACGATTGTGAAAATAAATGTTCTGATTGGCAAAATGAAGCTTGGATTACTACCTCTTATGAAAATGTAGAATTGACAGTTGATGCTATAAAAACAGCTTTAATAGAGAACGGACCCTTAGAAGTTGGAATGGAAGTTTATGCTGATTTCCTTTCTTATAATAATGGAATATATCATCATGTTACTGGTGGTCTCTTAGGTTATCATGCGGTTTTAATTGTTGGTTTTGGTGTTTATGATGGAATGGATTACTGGATTGTTAAAAATTCTTGGGGAGAAGATTGGGGCGATAATGGATATTTTAAAATTTTAACAGGAGACTCAATGATAGATTCTTGGTTTGCTTATGGTATAAATATACCAGAACAATTAATAGGAGATAGTCCAGAAAGACTATGTGTAGATCAAGATGAAGATGGTTATTGTTATTGGGGTTTAGGTGATATGCCAAGTACTTGTTCTTCTACTTGTATTTTAGATATTTCGGATTGTAATGATGCTAATGGAGGAATGTTTGAAGATTGTGGGCAAAATACAGAAGTTATTGGATTTTTAAATATTATATCTGAACCGTCTGATGCTGAAGTTTATATTAAAGACTTAGATTCTAATAATTGGATTCATCGAGGGAATACACCTTTGGAGTTTAAATTAAATGTTGGAGAAAGAGAAATAAAAATTAGAAAATTTGGGTACTTTGAATCAATTACAATTATAGATGTCGAAGAAGGGATGACTGATGAGCTATTTATAGAATTAGAACATGATTCTCAATTTCAAGAAGGATGGCCAGTTCAAATAACTACTGCTTATCCCAATGAGTCTAGATATGGTGGAGCTTTTTCTGTTTCTGATTTAAATAATGATGGAGCTAAAGAAACAGTTGTTATTACAACTACGCATGATATTAATACTCCATACTATGCGGATTCAGTTTATGTTATTAATTCAAATGGTGAATTTATGCCAGGTTGGCCAAAAACTTTACCTGAAGATGGTTATGTAAGAGAAAGTGCCACACTAGCAGATTTAGATGGTGATGGTGATAAAGAAATAATAATTTTAGCTAGATATGGTTTTAATAGTCCTAATTGGCCAAACAGTTATATTCAGATTTATAATCACGATGGTACAGATTTTCCTGGATGGCCAAGATTAATAAATCCATCTAATCAAGTAGTTAGGGTTAGTGTTGCGGATATTAATCTAGATGGAAATTTAGATATAATTGCTGGTTCAGGATCAAGTTATGGTACTGTAATATCTTGTGATTTTAATGAAGATTGTGAGCCTGCAGGTGTTTGTAATTATGGGTATTGTATGGATATTTATAGAGAAGTATATGCTTTTAACTATGATGGTACAAACTTAACTGGATGGCCAATTGAGTTTGAAATTCCATATATTCCAAGAAGTTCACCTGTCTTGACTAATTTGGATGATGATCCAGAACTAGAAGTTATTATAACTGCATTTCATTCAATTGATAATCCAAATACTCAAACCCATTATGTTTATGCATTTAATCATGATAGTACTATTGTTGATGGTTTTCCTTATTCACTTGATAATTATTGGGGATGGACTATAATCTCAGGAGATGTAAATAATGATGGACTTAATGAAATAGTTACACAAAAAGGACCTATAACAAATAATGGAGAAAGTATGTATTGGGAAAACACATCCACTAAGATGTACTCAGTAAGTATGGCAAATGTTAACAACAACTACAACTTAGAAATATTATATGGAGATGCGGACGGTAAAGCTTATTTAGTTGATCATGAAGGGAATAATTTAACTGGATGGCCAATTGATCAACCTGAAGATAATATATATGCAGACGGAACTCCTATTGTAGCAGACTTATTTGGGGATAATCAAAAAGAAATAATTATTTCTTGGTGGTCATATACTGGCGAGAAACCAGGTTTGTATGTTTATAATTTAGATGGAACTCTTGTTGAAGGATTTCCTAAATTTGAGGGATTGGTGTCTATATATTCGTCTATTGTAAATGATATAGACAATGATGGAGATTTAGAATTAATAGCAGTATCTAGTAATGGACAGGATATACTTGTTCTCGATTTAGATAAGGAATATGATCCTTTAACAATTGAATGGTCACAATTTCAACATGATGCTCAATATACTGGAAATTATAATTTTGAAAGATGTTCTAATGAAATAGCTTATGATCAATGTTTTTCTGAAAAACCATTATTTTGTAGTAATGGAGAATTGAGAGATAATTGTCAGGAATGTGGATGTCCAATAAATGAATCTTGTCAGGAAGATGGAAGCTGTAGTTTAACTACTGTTCCTAAAGTAGAAACAACATCACATATTAAATAGGAATATTTAGCAAAAAACCACTTAGATTATTAAGTGGTTTTTTGATGCTTGAATATTATCTTATTTAGCTCTAAAACGCTTGATTTTAGAGCTATTTTTTGTTAAAATTAAGCTAGAATTTAATTAAATTCTATTTATTTTTATTAATATCTTTTAAATAATTAACAAATAAAACTATGAGTCAAATTAACAAAATAATCATTACTATTATAATCGTTATTATCGGAATTAGTATTTACTGGTATTTTGCAATAAAACAAAGTGAAGTTTCTTCTCTTCAAAACTCTGTAGATGAAATAGAAACAATTGATAATAGTAGTACTAGTAGTAATGAAGGAAATCTTAATAAAAAGGAAAATAATTCATCAAGCATTACTGACCCATGTATTGATTTGGGTGAATTTTTAATGTCAGATGGTAAATGTTATGCACCTGGAGAAGTAATCCCAGAAACAGATTGTACTGTATCATCAACTGGTGAATGTGAAGTTTTAGGTTCAGAAGAATTAAGTCAAAATGAAGATAAATGCACAACTCAAAATAATGAATTAGGTTTTATTATGTTCGATGGTAAATGTTATGCCCCAGGAGAAGTTGTTTTTGATAGTGGTTGTAGAGTTACTTTAATTGGCACTTGTCAAAGCTATTAATAGTTAGTAGAAAATATATGGTTAAAAAAGAAGAAAAAAAAGTAAAAAAATCGAGTTATAATGCCAGTCAAATTACTGTTTTAAAGGGTTTAGATCCAGTTCGGAAAAGACCAGGAATGTATATTGGTAATACTGCTTCAGCTGGTTTACATCATTTAATTTGGGAAGCTGTTGATAATGCTATTGATGAAGCAATGGCAGGCTATTGTGATACAATTGAAGTAAAGCTTTTACCAGAAGGTAGAGTTTCAGTATCTGATAATGGTCGTGGTATTCCAGTTGATAAGCATAAGGTTAGTAAAAAAAGTGCTTTAGAAACAGTAATGACTACTTTGCATGCTGGTGGTAAATTTGGTGGTGAAGGGTATAAAGTTTCTGGTGGTTTACATGGTGTTGGTGTTTCTGTGGTTAATGCTTTATCAATTTGGATGCGCAGTGAAGTTAAAAGAGATGGAAAACTGTATTCTCAAGAGTATAAAAAAGGTAAAGCTACTACTAAATTAGTTATCAATGGAAAAGCTAAGGGTACTGGAACTACTCAGATTTTTCAACCAGATCCAGAAATATTCTCAGTTTTAGAATTTGATTTAAAAATAGTTATTAGTCATTTAAGACAACAAGCCTATCTAACTAGAGGAGTGACAATTAAAATCGTTGATGAAAGAATTTCAAGAGGAAAAGATAAGAAAGGTGAAAAAATAAATTATCCATCATATACATTTTATTTTGAAGGTGGTATTGCTTCTTATGTTAAACATTTAAACACTAATAATGAGTCTCAACAGAATAATGTTTTTTATATAGATAAAGAAAAAGATAAAATTCAAGTAGAAATTGCTTTACAATATTGTAAAGATTTTAGAAGTAATATTTATTGTTTTGCAAATAATATTCCAACTATTGAAGGTGGAATGCACTTAACTGGATTTAAAACAGCTTTATTAAAATCTTTAAATGACTATGCTAAAGAGAAAGGTATTCTAAAAGAAAAAGATGGTAATTTAAATTCCGAGGATATTTTAGAAGGTTTAACTGCTGTAATTTCTGTAAAATTAAGTGAACCTCAATTTGAAGGACAAACTAAAGCTAAATTAGGTAATGCTGAAGTAAGACCAGCTGTTTATGCTGTAGCTAAAGACTATCTAACTGCTTTTTTAAATGAAAATCCTAGCGATGCTAAAACAATCTTAGGTAAATGTCTGTTAGCTGCTCAGGCTCGACAAGCTGCTCGTTCAGCTCGAGATGCTGTAATTAGAAAAGGAGCTTTGAAAGGATTTACTTTACCAGGTAAGTTAGCTGATTGTTCTTCTCGAAAGGCAGCAGATACAGAACTCTATATTGTAGAGGGTGATTCTGCTGGTGGTAGTGCTAAACAAGGAAGAGATAGAAATACTCAAGCTATTTTACCTTTAAGAGGTAAGATTTTAAATGTAGAGAGAGCTCGTTTAGACAAGATGTTAGCTAACAAAGAAATTAAAGCTTTAGTGATTGCTTTAGGAACAAACATTGGTTCAGAATTTAATATTGAAAAACTAAGATATCATAAAATAGTAATTATGACTGATGCGGATGTAGATGGTTCTCATATTAGAACACTATTACTAACTCTTTTCTATCGACACTTTCCAGAGTTAGTAAATGCTGGATATATTTACATTGCTCAACCACCTTTGTATCAGATTAAAAAAGGTAGTGAAATGAAATGGATATATACTGAAGATGAATTACAAGAAACTATGAAAGAGTGGGGTATTAAAGTTGATATTAATGATATTCAAGAATTGGATGAAGATGGGTCTGAACCAGAAGTAATTGAAGTTGAAGAAGTGGAAGATGCTAAAAATAAGAAAGCTCCAAACAAGAAATTTAATATTCAAAGATACAAAGGTCTTGGTGAAATGAATCCAGAACAACTATGGATTACTACCATGAATCCGGAAACTAGAAAGATGAAGCGAGTAACTGTAGAAGATGCTGCAGAAGCTGATGAAATTTTTGAAAAACTAATGGGTTCTGAAGTTGACCATCGAAAGAGATTTATTCAAACTCATGCTACTAGTGTAAAGAATTTGGATATTTAATATATACATTGTAAAAAAATAACTCGTTGGGTCATGGGACTCAACGAGTTTTTTTGATAAATTAGCTTAAAAAGGGTAATTTGTTGATAATACAGAGGAAAGCTCCTAAGATTACCCAGATAAAACAGAAAGCAAATAACTTAATTTTCTTTCTGCCATTTTCTTGATCAATTCCTTCTTTCATAACAATAGCTTCAATTCCTAAATAAATTCCCCAAAGTATCAAGATTGATCCTGAAAGATAAGTTATAGGTATAAAAATACCAATAATCCAAAACATAGTTATAACCGTGTAGAATATTCGATCACTCTTCTGAAATGTTTCTCTCGGGGTAGGATATTCATTATGATATTTAGCATATTCATCATATTCTTTATTACGGAAATGTTTTGAAATTATTAAAGCTATTATAAGTCCTATTATAAATAATATACCCATTTGTTCCTCCTCAATTTAAAATATATTGTTTAACGATAGTTGGTTGACCAGTAACTGGATGTTTAGGGGAATCTATTTCCTTGATCTTCCCCTTTTCTTTTAATTGTTTAAATATTAGCGGTGATATAAACTCAAGTCCAGAAAAGTAGCAATTTGACAAGTCATAAAAAATTGTAGCTCCTTTTTTGAGTTTATCCAGTACTTCTTTTTTGGTAGTTAATTCAACTCTACCATTTCCTATATCTTTCATTTGTTCCTCCTATTTTTTCTTATCCCTACCTTAATACTTTTAAGTAATTTTGTAAATAGAGGAGTGTTGACTACTCTTTTTAATTTATGCTAATATTAGTAAAGTAATTAGCACTTGAAATAGTAGAGTGCTAATAATATTAATAACTAATTTAAAAGATATGAATTTAAAACCATTATTCGACAATATTATTGTCAAAAGAATAGAGGAAGAAGAAAAGACTAAAAGTGGTATTGTTTTACCAGATACAATAGATAAAGAAAAACCTCAGAAGGGTGAAGTAATCGCTATTGGTGAAGGTAAAATTACTGACTCTGGTAATAAAATAGAGATGCAAGTTAAAGTTGGAGATCAAGTTTTGTTTAAAAAGTATTCTCCAGATGAAATTAAAGTAGATGGTGAAGAATATTTAGTAATGACTCAGAATGATATCATTGCAATTGTTAAATAATATTAAAATTAATAATTTAAAACTATGGCAAAAGAAATAAAATATAATGAAGATGCTCGACAAGAGATAAAGAAAGGCGTTGATAAGCTTGCTAACGCAGTAAAAGTAACTTTAGGACCAAAAGGACGGAATGCTGTTCTTGGTTCTGGTTTTGGCTCACCAACGATTACTAAAGATGGTGTGACTGTAGCTAAGGATATTGAGTTAGAAGATAAATTTGAAAATATTGGTGCTGAGTTAGTAAAAGAAGTAGCTTCTAAAACAAATGAAATTGCTGGTGATGGAACAACAACTGCTACTGTCTTAGCTCAAGCAATTATTAGCGAAGGTATTAAAAATGTAACTGCTGGAACTAATCCTTTAGAAATTAAATCAGGTATTGAAAAAGGAGTAGCTCATTTAGTAAATAATTTAAAAGAGATTTCTAAGAAAATTGATTCTAAAGAAGAAATTGCTCAGGTAGCTTCAATTTCAGCTAACGATTCAGAGATTGGTAATATTATTGCTGAAGCTATGGAATCAGTTGGTAAGAATGGAGTAATTACTGTAGAAGAATCACAAAGCTTTGGAGTAGAAAAAGAAGTAGTAGAAGGAATGCAATTTGATAAAGGATATGTCTCTCCATATATGATTACCAACTCTGAAAGAATGGAAGCTGAATTTGAAGATCCATATATTCTTTTAACTGATCAAAAGATTTCATCTTTAAAGGAGTTTTTACCTTTGTTAGAAAAAATTGCTCAAACTGGCAAAAAAGATTTAGTAATTATTGCTGATGATTTAGAAGGTGAAGCTCTAGCTACTTTAGTGGTTAATAAATTAAAGGGAACTTTTAACGCTTTAGCTGTTAAAGCTCCCGGATTTGGTGATCGAAAGAAAGAAACCTTAGAAGATATTGCTATCTTAACTGGCGCTAAAGTTATTTCCGAAGAAGTAGGACTTAAATTAGAGAATGCAGATTTAGATATGTTAGGTCAGGCTCGAAAAGTAGTTGCTACTAAAGAGAATACAACTATTGTTGAAGGTAAGGGTGATAAAGGAGTCTTAGAAGAAAGAATTAAACATTTAGAAAAAATGATTACATCTTCTGATTCTGATTTTGATAAAGAAAAATTTCAAGAAAGGTTGGCTAAGCTATCTGGTGGTGTTGCGGTAATTAAAGTTGGTGCTGCTACTGAGACTGAAATGAAAGAAAAGAAACATCGAATTGATGATGCTCTGGCTGCTACTAAAGCTGCTGTAGAAGAAGGTATTGTAGTCGGTGGAGGAGTAGCTTTAATTCGAGTTGCTAAAGATTTAGAGAAAGTTGAAGTTGAAGGTGAAGAAAAAGTTGGTCTAGATATTCTAGCTAAAGCTATTGAAGCTCCAATTATGCAAATTACTGAGAACGCTGGTAAAGATGGTTCAGTTATTGCTGACAAGGTTAGAAGTAATGATGAAACTAATTTTGGGTACAATGCTAAAACAGATAAATTTGAAGATTTAGTAAAAGCTGGTGTAGTTGATCCAACTAAGGTAGTTCGTTCTGCTCTTCAGAATGCTTCATCAATTGGTGCTATGTTCTTAACTACCGAGGCTGTAGTAGCTGAAATTCCTAAGAAAGATGGTGGAGCTCCAGCAATGCCTCCAATGGGTGGAATGGGAATGCCGGGAATGATGTAAAATACTATTTAGATATAATAAAAAACGTCGAGTTTATCTCGGCGTTTTTACTTCTAAAAAACCTTAGCTTTTGATATAATATATACATAATTAATATTTATAATTTTATGCCTTTTTATCCTGATGAAGGTAAAGGAGATGATTTTGAGATAGAAAATAAATATGAAGTAGGTTTAGAAACAGACTCTGATGATTCAGATAGTTTTTTAATTAAAGATGAACAGAAAAAAGATTCTAAAGCAGGAATAGACCATGAAGAATTAAAAAAGAGAATTCAAAGTTTTAGTTTAGATAAAGAAGATAATTTAATAGTAGAAGATGATGAAGGAGTTCCTAGAATTCAAAAAGATACTTGGTTTCAAGGGAAGACTATTCAGAAGGTAAAGGATTTTAAAGATGATCTTTTAGAAGGGGACCGTTCTCGTTTACCAAAATTCTTTTTTAGAAGTAAAAAAAGTAGAACTAGAACTAATGAAAGCTTAAGTTGGTATATGAAAGTATCTAGAATACCAATTTTTTTAATTGTTTTGTATAGTACTTTAGTTTTAATCCGTGGTTATTTAATCACTATCTCTTCTAATCTAACTAATTTTGCTCAGAGTATACCTTGGTTTGATAATCTTAAATGGCCTTTTGAAATTTTGATATTTTTAATCATTACCTATGTAATTATTAAAAAGAAAAAACAATTACCACGAATTGCTGGAATAGCTGGAATTATTATTGGTTTTTCAGCTGGAGTAATAATCTCAGTTATTAAATTATTCTGGTATCGAGAGATGTGGAATATTTTCTACCTTTCTTCAGAGAGCATCTTTTTAGCTTTAACTGGTTTGGTAGTAGCTCTAGCATCCTCAGCATTATTTTATGAAGAGTATAAATAAATTATAATAAATTAATAATTAAAACAAAAAATATGGAAGAGAATAATGAAAAAAAAGATCAAAATGTTTTTGAAGAGGTAAGTAAAAAAGTTTCTAATAAAAATGGTTTAGCAGCGCTAAGCTATATTTGGGTTTTATGCTTAGTTCCTTTGTTAGGATCTAAGGATGAATTTGTAAAATTTCATGCTAAACAAGGTTTTGTTTTATTCATCATTGAATTAGCTTTAATCTTAGTAGCTTGGATTCCGGTGATTGGTTGGTTATTATCATTAATCGTAGCTCTAGTCGCTATTATTGGCTTAATTAAAGCTTTAAATGGTGAAAAATGGGAAATCCCTTATGTCTACAATTGGTCTAAAAAAATAAAGATTTAATACAATGAATCGAACTAAAATAGTTGCTACTATTGGTCCAGCATCTTCTAGTTATCAGAAATTAAAAAAGATGGCTCAAGCCGGCATGGATGTTTGTCGACTTAATTTTTCACACAATTCTCATCAATCTCATCTGGAATTAATTAAGAATATTAAAAAAGTTCGTCAAGAATTGAAATTACCTATAGCTATTCTTCAAGATCTTCAGGGTCCAAAGTTAAGAGTAGCTGATCTAGGGGATAAAGGAATTGAAATTGAAAAGAATGAAGAAATTATTTTAGTGAGTAAAAAGAATATGAATTCTAATTCTTCAGTTAATCCTAAAGTTAAAACTATTCCAGTTGATTTTGATATTAGTAAAATAGTTAAAGCTAAACATCGAATTTTGATTCACGATGGTTTAATTGAATTAAAAGTAATTAAAGTAAAAAGTAATTTAGTTTGGTGTCAGGCAAATACAGCTGGAATTATTTTTCCCCATAAAGGAGTAAATATTCCCGGAGTTAGAATTACTAAAAATGTTCTAACTGAGAAAGATAAAAAAGATTTAAAGTTTGGTTTAAAACAAAAGGTTGATTGGATTGCCTTGTCTTTTGTTAGAGACCCTAAAGATATTAAAAGTTTAAGAAGGTTAATTAAGAAATATGATCCTCGGTCTAAAGTTAAAATTATGGCTAAAATTGAAAGACCAGAGGCTGTCAGTAAAATAGACAAGATTTTGAATGAAGTAGATGGAATTATGATTGCTCGAGGAGATCTAGGAGTAGAGATAGATATTGAAAAAGTACCAATCATCCAAAAAGATGTTATTACTAAATGTTTGAAATTAGGTAAACCAGTAGTAGTAGCAACTCAAATGCTAGAATCAATGATTGAAAACTTACGACCAACTAGAGCTGAAGTTTCTGATGTAGCTAATGCTGTTATTGATCATACTGATGCTATTATGCTCTCTGGAGAAACTACTTATGGTAAGTATCCAGTAGAAACTGTAGCGATGATGGACAAAATAATTGGTCAAACTGAAGATTCTGCTTATGATGATCTAATTGATTTAAGTTTGTTTTCTAAATTAAAAAAACCCTTAGCTATTCCAGAATCAATTAAAACCATAATTCTAAATACTAAAGCTGAAGCTATTATAGTAGCTACTAATTCAGGATATTCAGCTCGAATGATTTCTCGTTTAAGACCAGAAACAAAGATAATTGCTTTAGTTAATGATGATGTAATTAAAAGACAACTTAATATTTCTTGGGGAGTTCATGCTTTAAATATGCCAAAGTGTAAGACTATTTCAGAGATTATTGAGCAATCAATTAAGTTAGTTAAATCAAAGAAACTAGTTAAAAAAGGAGATACAGTAGTGATTGTTACTGGTAAGTCAACAGTTCAGAAAAAGAAGATGAGTTTAGTTAAATTACAAGAGATTGACTAAATATTAAATATAGAGTAGTTTATATATTACATAAAAAGAAGGAGGACAATTGTTATTTAAATTTGAGTTTAGAATGTGGACTGAAAAAATTTCTGGATATAGATTAATACAGATTTTTTTTAGTTTTGGAAAGAAAGAATGGAGATGGGAATTTACCAGAAAACCCAAATTTGTATTGAAAGTTAACGATAATTTTTAATGATGTTCATTAGGAATACAAAGAGGAGGATTAAATGCTTGGTGGTTGTGGAAAAAAGAAGTTCGCACATCTTAATAGGAAAAGAGAAGAAGGAAAAGAGAAGAATATAATTGGAGATAAAAAAGAGATTAAAAAATGTAAGTGTGGATCACAGAAAGAACCTTGTAATCGTCGAGGCTGTAAATGTCGGCGTTGACGTAAAATAGATTAATAAAAAAGCTCTTACTATGTAAGAGCTTTTTTAATTGCTTTATTTCTTAGTTATAGTATATTGAAAGAGTTCGGAGGATTCGCCTAGTGGCCTATGGCGCACGCTTGGAAAGCGTGTTGGGTGCAAGCCCTCGAGGGTTCGAATCCCTCATCCTCCGCCATTAATTAATCACTCTTAAGTGATTTTTTTGCTTATTTTTGCTATGATAGAGTAATAAATAATAAATTAAGTATGTCAGAATTAAAATTAGGAAAATATCAACATTTTAAGGGTGGTTTTTATAATGTCTTAGGAGTTGCTAAAGATAGTGAGAATTTAGAAGAATTTGTAGTATATATTCATCATGATCCAGTTAAGGGTGAAAAAGAAAAATCTATGTGGATTAGACCTAAAAAGATGTTTTTAGAAGATGTAATTGTTGAAGGGAAAAAAGTTCCCCGTTTTAAATTTGTTAATAAATAATATATAAAATATGAAGATCAGACAAAGAATTACCATTTTTTTAATAATGATTTTTTTGTTTACATTAACTTTTGTTAATGTTCAGGCTATTGATTTGGCAGGAGTAGAAGGGAGACTGTTATTACAGGTAGAAAATAAAGGAGAAATATGGTATGTCCATCCTGACGATGGTTTACGATATGAAGTTACTCTTTTAAATGCTTTACCTTTGTTTAGAAAATTTGCTTTAGGTATTAATACAGAAGATTTGAACAAAGTTCCTATGCTTCATCAGAGTATTTCTAAAGACTTTGGTTTAAAACTCAAGGGTAAATTTTTGTTAGATGTTGAGAATAGGGGAAAGATTTGGTATGTAGATTTTGGGGGTTTTCGACATCAAATTAAACAAGATACTTTATTAGAGATATTTAGAAAATTATCTTTAGGGATTACTAATAAGGATTTAGAAGAAATACCAATTGGAACTTTAGAAAATGAAGTTATTGAAAAGAAAAGTTCTACTACTCAAGATACTAGTATAGCTTCATTAGAAAATGATTCTGAATTTAAATCTTTTTGGGAGTTATGGAAGTTGATAAAGAATAAATATATTAATTCAGTAGATTCTAAGGTTTTGTTTGAAGGGGCTAAAGATGGCTTAGTAGAGTCTTTAGGTGATGATTATTCAGACTTTATGACTAAAGAGGAATCTAGTACCTTTTTGAAGGATTTAGGTGGTAAATTTGAAGGAATTGGAGCTGAAGTAGGAATGAAGAATAATATCTATACAGTCATTTCTCCTTTACCAGATAGTCCAGCAGAGAAATATGGTTTGAAAGCTGGAGATCAAATCTTAAAGATTGATGAAATTAGTACTTTAGGTATGAGCTTAGGAGAAGCAATTAAAAGAACTAAGGGAGCTAAAGGTTCTACTTTAATTTTAGATGTTAAGCATAAAGATGGTTTAGAAGAGAAGTTAAGTATAGTTCGAGATGAAATTATTTACTCTAGTTTAAGTTATGAGATAAAAGAAGATAATATTGGATATATCCGAATGATTAGATTTAATACTGATGTCATCTATCTTTTTGATCGAGCAGTTCAATACATGTTAGAGAATGAAGTTGAAGGTATTATTTTAGATCTTAGAAACAATCCTGGAGGTTATATGAATATGGCTATTAATGCTGCTGGTTTTTGGATTGATAAGGATGTGGTAGTTATTGAAAAGAAGATTAATGAAACTAATGCCTACAAATCATATGTTCAGCCACATTTCAAAGATATTCCTAGTGTAGTTTTAGTTAATGATGGTTCAGCTTCAGCCTCTGAGATTGTAGCTGGAGCCTTACAAGATTATGGTCTAGCAACTATTGTTGGTCAACAGACTTTTGGTAAGGGTTCAGTTCAAGAATTAACTCCACTTTCTGATGGTTCATATATTAAAATTACTACTGCTAAATGGTATACTCCAGCTAATAGATCTATTGATGGTAATGGAATTACTCCAGACATTATTGTAGAAAATACAGTAGAGGATTACAATAATGATATTGATGCTCAATTAAATAAAGCTTTAGAATTATTAAAATAAATATATGGTAGAGAAAAAATATCCTAAGGTTGGAATTGGAGTAATGATCCAAAATGAGAAGGATCAAGTATTATTGGGTTTGAGACAGGGTTCTCATGGAGCAGGAGAATGGAGTTTCCCAGGCGGTCATTTGGATTTTGGAGAGACAATTTTTAATTGTGCTCAAAGGGAAACCAAGGAAGAAACTAATTTAGAGATTGATGAGTTTGAATTAATATCAGTAGCTAATGAAATGAGATATTTGGAATCAGATGGTAAGCATTACATAAATATTGGTATTAAGGCTGTGTATAAAGATGGAGAGCCAGAAATTATGGAACCTGATAAATGTTTAGAATGGAAATGGTTTGATTTAAATGATTTACCAGAAAAACTATTTCAGGGAACGGAATTAACTATTAAAAATTATTTAGATAAAAAAATCTATCAATCTTAAAACATGTTAAATAAGATTAAAAAAGAACTTAATTCTTTAGCAAATAAGAAAGATGCTCAGATATTACAGCGTTTTTTTAAAACTGGACCAGGAGAATATGGAGAAGGAGATATTTTTTTAGGAATTAGAGTTCCGATTCAAAGACAAGTAGTTCAGAAGTATTGGGAGATGGATTTAAAAGAGGTAGAAAGTCTCTTAAAAACTAATATTCATGAATATCGTTTAGTAGCTTTGTTAATTTTAGTTAAGAAGTTTGAAAAAGGTGATGAAAAGTTAAGAAAGAGAGTGTTTAATTTGTATTTAAAGAATACTAAGTATATTAATAATTGGGATTTAGTGGATTTAACAGCTCCTAATATAGTTGGTAAGTATTTATTAGACAAACCTCGTGATATTTTGTATAAATTAGTAAAGTCTCAGAGTTTGTGGGAGAGAAGAATAGCAATGTTAGCTTGTTTTACCTTTATTCGTAATCAAGAAACTGAAGATACTTTAAAAATAGCTCAACTTTTGTTAGATGATCAGCATGATTTAATTCATAAAGCAGTAGGTTGGATGTTGAGAGAGCTTGGTAAAAGAATAGATCAAGCTATTGAAGAAAAGTTCTTAAAGAAGTATTATAGGTCTATGCCGAGAACTATGTTAAGATATGCGATAGAGAGATTTGAAGAAGGTAAAAGAAAAAAGTATTTAAAGAATAAATATTAATACAATGAGTAATGGTAAAATAATAATCTATTTTGGAGGGGGAACAATGTCTGGTGTTTTTAGTGCGGGAGTTGTTAGAAGATTTCAGGAGATGGATATTTATGACAAAATAGAAGCTGTTTATGGTGGTTCTTGTGGCTCTCTTAATGCAGCTTGTTTTTTAACTAAACAAACAGAATTAGGGTATTATATTTTTTGTGAAGATCTAACTAGTAACTTTATTCATAAAAGTAGAATATTTTATGCATTTCTACAAAGAATTTTTAGTGGATTAATTTATCGAATTCCGAGAGGAAAAATGGTTGATGTTGTAAATTTGAAGTATTTGTTTGATATTATTAAGTATAAGAGGATTTTGGATGTTGATGAGTTGAAAAGACAAGCAGTCCCTTTTTATGCCAAGGTCTTTAACTTAACCGATGAAAAAATAGAGTATATGGATGTTAAAAAACATAATCCTTTTAAAGTTTTAAAGGCTTGTGTTGATGTGGTCCCTTATGTTAGTGAATCTGAAGGCATAGATGGGAAAGAATATGTTGATGGAACTATATTAGAATCTATAAACCTTCAATATTTCTTAGATAAATATCCTTCTCACAAGATAGTTGTAATTTCTAATACTAATGTAGACAGAAGTTTTAAACATTATGCTAAGAGTTTCTTTGAATCTCTAGCCGCTATATCAATGTGTGGTTTTAAAGCAATAGAATATTTTGTAAAAGGTGAGTTTCAGCTTCGGAAAGACATTGCTTATGCTAAAAGAACTAAAAATGTACTTTTCATTCACCCTCCTAAGAATAATCCAACTATCTCATCTACTACTGATCCTAAAAAATTAAAAAGAACTTACAAAATGGGCATGAAGGAAGCAGAGAAGATTAGAGAATTGTTATAATTTTAAAATTAAATATGAAGAAGTATTAAAATTATTTTTAATACTTTTATTTTCTAAATATTATGGAATATAGCTTAGATAATTTAAAACAAATTTTAGAATCTTGGGATTTAGAATTATTAAAGATCCGAGAAGACTTAGTAATTGCTGGTAGCCCGGAAAGGACTGATTTTAGAGTTGTTTTAGAAACTAAAGACGGTGGTTTATTCTTAGTAGAGAATTTTTCTGATAAATTAGTAGAAGTTAAAGAAAAAATCATCAATGTTTTAGAGTTTTTAGAAAATAAGGAGCTAGGAAAAATTAATAACTATATTAAGAATCAAGATGGTAAGTATATAATTGAGGATCAGGGAAAGTTTTGGCAATTACAGAAATTTATCACTGGAACTAAATTAGATCGAATTAACTATATTTTTGAAGAGTGGCGGGGAGAAGTATTAGCAGAGTGGTTAATTAATTTTAAGAATAAATCTAAAGATATTAAAGTTAAGAATCAAGAGGTTTTTTCTCTGAAAGACTATGTTTATCAAATCTATACCGATGTTCAAAACCATAATCCAGAAATAATACCTAGATTAAAACCTATTATTGATTTCTTAGAATCTAATCTTATGGATAATTATAATCAATTACCCATAGCTTTTTGTCATGGAGATTATCATCCAGTGAATGTAATCTGGTCTAAAGATAACATCCAAGCCGTAATAGATTGGGAGTTTTGTGGTTTAAAGCCAGAAATTTATGATATTGCTAATATGGTTTCTTGTGTAGGCATGGAAAATCCCGAATGTCTCCAGCGAGGCTTGATTATTGGGTTTATTAAAAAAATTAAATCAACTAAACTAATTCAAGATATTAGTTGGAAGTATTTAATTGACGCTATGATAGCTATTCGTTTTGCTTGGTTAGCAGAATGGCTCAGAAAGGATATTCCAGAAATGATTGAATTAGAATTAATATATATGCATTTATTAAAGGATAATTATCAAGATTTAAACAAAATTTGGTTTACTTAAGGCTAGAGTTAATATAAGATATAAGTATGAGTAATGTAACAGAAGATATAAAATCTAGATTGGATGTAGTTGATTTAATAAAAGAATATATTCAGCTAACACCAGCGGGAGTAAATTTTAAAGCTCCTTGTCCTTTTCATAATGAAAAAACACCTTCTTTTGTTGTATCTTCAGAAAAACAGATTTGGCATTGTTTTGGTTGTGGTGCTGGTGGTGATATTTTTGAATTTGTAAAAAAGATTGAAGGTTTAGAATTTCCCGAAGCTTTAAGAATACTAGCGGATAAAGCTAATGTTAAGATTGATTATGACTATAGTCCAGAATTAAAGAATCAAAAAACTAAAGCATTAGATATTTTAACTGTTACAGCTACTTATTATCATCAACTCTTGTTAAAAGACAGCAATGCTAAAATAGCACAAGATTATTTAAAAGAGAGAGAGATTGATGACAAAGCGGTTGAACAATTTAATTTAGGATACAGTAAAGATTCTTGGGATGATCTATTAATCTATTTAAGGTCTAAGAAGTTTACAGATTCAGATATTGAAGCTGCTGGTTTAGTAGTGAAATCAAAGAAAGATGGGAAATTTTATGATCGTTTTCGAGGTCGTTTAATGTTTCCCATAAATAATATTTTTGGACAAGCTATCGGTTTCACAGCTCGAGTTTTAAAAGAGGATGATCAACAAGGTAAATATGTAAATACTCCTCAAAGCGTTGCTTATGACAAATCTAGTGTTTTGTATAATATGGATTTAGCTAAAATGACTATTAAACAAAAGAATTATACTATTTTAGCTGAAGGGCAATTAGATGTCATTTCTTCATACATGGCGGGAGTAAAGAATATTATTGCTTCTTCTGGGACAGCTCTTACTCCTCAACAAGTTAAAATCCTTAAAAGATATTCAGAAAATTTAATGATTGCCTATGATGCTGATCAAGCTGGATTAAAAGCAACTTTTAGAATTGTAGATAATGCTTTAGCAGAGAATATTAATATTAAAATTATTAAGATTCCTAAAGGTATGGATCCTGATCAACTGATTAAAAAAGATCCACAGAAATGGTTGGATGCTGTTAAAAATGCTCAACCTTTAATGGATTTTGTTTTTGAAAAAGTTTTAGCAACCGGTGATTTAAATAATGTCTTTCAGAAAAAACAAATAGCTAAGAAATTATTGATTTTGATTAGTAAGTTTCGAGATGATATTGAAAGGCAAACTTATTTAAAAAGACTTGGTGATCTAATTGATGTGGAATATGATTTATTAAAAGAAAAATTAGATGATTTTGTGAATAAGAATAAAAGAAATATTCCAGTTGAAAAAGAAGAAAGAAAAGAATTTAAGCTATCTGTTTTAGATAAAAAAGAGGAGTTATTAAAGAAAATTATAGCTCTAGGGATAAATTTTTTAAATAATATAGAGTATTTGTCATCAAATTTAGAGTTAGAATATATTGGTAAATCAACAATAGATGAACTTTACAAAGAGATGATAATCTATTATACTAAGAATAATTCTTTTGACCGAAAGGCTTTTGAAAATGGCTTAGATAAAGACAAAAGTGATTTATTGAATATTATTCTTTTTATTTTTGAAAATGAATATTCTAAGCATGATCAGAATGAAGCTTTTATCGATATTCAAGCTTTAGTAAAGTCTTACAAAAAGGAATTTTTAAATGAGAAGTTAAAGAAATTAGAAGTTTCTTTAAAATTAGCAGAAAGAAAAGGCGATCAAGAAGAGATTGAAAAAATTACTAAAGAATTTGTATCTGTCACTCATAAGTTAAGTAGTATAAGTTAAAATTTTTAAATATATAAATTACTATATGGCTAAAACCAAAAAGAAAAAAACAAATTTAAAAAAAGTTATTTCTAAGCTTATTCATAAGAAGAAACCAGCTAAAAAGAAAGCAACTCCTGAACTAAAAAAGAAAGTTGCTAAAAAACCTGTTAAAAAAACTCCTAAAAAACCAGTTAAAAAGAAAGCAACTCCTAAACCAAAAAAGAAACCAGCTAAAAAGATTGCTAAGAAGAAGGTAGTAAAGAAGAAAGTTGTTAAAAAACCTGTTAAAAAAACTCCTAAAAAGAAGAAACCCGCTAAACGAAGAAAGAAAGCAATTAAAAGAAAAAAAGAAGATATTATTTTTCCAGAATCAGATCGTTTAGCTACTCTAACTAAAGAGGGTCGGAATAGAGGATTCATAACAGAAAATGAACTTTTGTATGTTTTTCCAGAATTGGAAGAATACTCAGAAATATATGAAGAATATTTAAACACTTTAGAAGAAAATAGTGTTGAAATATTAACTAATGAAAGTAATCTCTTAAATGATGCGGATGAAGATGATGAAAAGAAATTAGATATTTCTGGTGTTACTTTTGATTTAGGAAAAATTTCTTCTGATTCTATTCAAATGTATTTAAGAGAAATTGGTAAAGTATCATTATTAACTTTTGAAGAAGAAGTCGCTTTAGCTAAGAGAAAAGAAAGAGGAGATGTTGCTGCTAAAATTCAATTAATTAAAGCTAACTTAAGATTAGTAGTTAGTATTGCTAAAAAGTATACTGGACATTCTTTGTCATTATTAGATTTAATTCAAGAAGGTAATATTGGATTATTCAGAGCAGTAGAGAAATTTGAATATCGAAAAGGGTATAAATTCTCAACTTATGCTACTTGGTGGATAAGACAAGCAATTACTAGAGCTTTAGCTGACCAGTCTCGAACTATTAGAATTCCAGTTCATATGGTCGAAACTATAAATAAATTTCAACAAGTTCAAAGAAGATTAATTCAAGATTTAGGAAGAGAACCTTTACCAGAAGAAATAGCTTATGAAATGGGAGAGGATTTAGATAAGATTCATCATGTGATTAAAATTTCTCAGGAAACAGTTTCATTAGAAACAACTATTGGAGAAGATGATGAAGATTCTACTTTAAGTGACTTTATTGAAGATAAGAAAACTATTCCACCAGACAAGGTTGCAGCTTTAAGATTATTAAGAGATCATGTTAAAGAAATAATTGAAGATTTAACTCCAAGAGAACAAAAGATTTTAGAGATGCGTTTTGGTTTAACAGATGGTATTGCTCATACTTTAGAAGAAGTAGGACAAGAGTTTGGTGTTACTAGAGAGAGAATTAGACAAATTGAAGCTAAATCTTTAGAGAAAATTGCTGCTAAAGAAGGAATTGCTAAGTTAAAGGATTATTAAAATAACTTTTAAATTTGAATAGTTTAGTCTTGATTTATTTTTGATTATAAATTATAATCTTATTGTCTTAAAATAAGAATTATTTCGCGGTAGCTCAGTTGGTTAGAGCGACTGGCTGTTAACCAGTAGGTCGTCGGTTCGAACCCGACCCGCGAAGCCAAATTGTTTTTTTAGCGGAAAGTGCCTCTTTTGCAGTCGCAAAAGTCGGCAACTCCCATAATATTTCCCAGGGTTTCTGGGGAATTACGCGGATTTCTCGTTCCTGCAATATGAGGTTCGAGCCAATCTTTTTAAGAAAATCTCTCTTCGTCGAGAGATTTTTTTGTGAAGCGATAATTTTGGCTTGTTTAGCGTCCAGAATGAACTTCTTAGCCCGTTCGAGCCAATGATTGCCCTTTTGTTCAAAACCCTCTAATTTCTCCTCAATATCGATTTTTTCATTGAGGATTTTTTGTTTTTTAGAAGCATATTCTTCTTTAGAAATTAGTTCTTCTAAATGAGAATCTAATAATTTATCTAACTTATTTTCATAATTATATAATTTTTCTTTTAAGTTTTGAACGAAAGAATTTCCGTCTTGTTCTTCTTGCTTATTTTGTTTTTCCAATTCTTGGATTATCCAATCAGCACAAGACGGAAATAAAGAAACTTTTTGAATTATCTCAGATATTTGTTGACTCAAAATTTCTTCACGAATATATTTTTGAGAACACTTAATTTTTTTCTTAGTGCAACGATAATAATTATGTCCCTTTTGAGTCTCGGAAGTAATTGCACAACCACATTCTCCACATTTAAATAACCCTCTAAAAGCGTATTTTTTAATTTGCTTTTTCTTTGGTTTAGAATGTTGTGAAATTACTTCTTGGCATTTATCAAAAAGTTTCTTGGCAATCATTGGCTCATGACTACCTCTAAATATTTCGTTGTTATACCTAATCAATCCATAGTAAAAAGGATTTTTTAAAATATGCTGAATAGTAGAAACCGCTAGAGCTTTATTATGCTTACTTAATAATCCGACCGAGGTGATAGTATCCCGCAAAAATTTAATAGTATAATTTCCAGTAGAGTAGAGTTTAAATATTTTTCTAACTAAATTAAATTTTTGCGGGTCTTTAATAATATTATGTTTTCTTAAATCATTAAGATAACCAATCGGAGCAGGTCCAGGAAGTTCACCTCGTCTTAATTTTTGCCTTAAACCTCGTTTAGTATTTTCAGAAAGATTGTCAACGAAATATTTAGATTGACCAAAAGCGATATTTAACATGAATTTGCCTTGCGGAGTAGCTTCAAACCAGAAAGTAGGAAATTTTAGCGACTTAATTTCTTCACTATCAACTAAATAGATGATTTTACCACCATCGACTGAATTACGAGCTAATCTGTCAGGATGCCACGCTAAAATTCCATTAGCTTTATTCTTTTCAATTTTATCTAACATATTATTGAATATTGGACGACCTGGTTTTTTAGCAGTTTGAGATTCAATAAAAATATCAATAATATTTAGATTTTCTTTTTCGGCAAATTCTAAAAGTTCAGTTTTCTGAGCTTCTAAAGATAATACTTGTCGATCATCTTCATCAGTTGATTTTCTAATATAAAGGAAGTATTTATTATCCATATATTTAAAATTAATTTTTATCGCTTTTGGTCTGTATTTGTAAATTACCGCTTCACCTTTGCTAGTAAGCAAAGAAAAATATTGGCTCTCAATAGAAGGAACGAGAAATCCGCGTAATTCCCCAGAAACCCTGGGAAATATTATGGGAGTTGCCGACTTTTGCGACTGCAAAAGAGGCACTTTCCGCTAAAAAAACAATTTGGCTTGGACTCCCGAACGAAATTCGAACTTTTTTCCGAGAAAATCCGACTTGTGACCCGAAACTCTAGTGAAGGGTTAATGCGGAATTTTAGGCGGGCGAAAAGCGGGGGTCTGGGGGAAACCCCGAAGGAGTCGCTTCGCGACCCTACGGGGTAAAGATTTTCGCCCGCCTTCGTCTTTAAAATTTAGCCCGCTTCGCCGGAGCGAAAGCGAGGCGAGAATTTTTGGCTTTCTTCCTTGTCTTGCCAAATCCCGTAAAACGGGAGTAGGCAGAGGGAAGACATCATTGGTCGTATTTCGCAAAAGCGAAATGCACCGCTAAATTCCACCTCAACCCCGACCACCACCCCTTTTTGAATTTGAAGAGCAAGTATTTTTTTGGTATTATAAAGGTATAATAATTTAATAATATACTTGTATTATCCTACTACTATGATAATACTATATAATATCTATGTCAAACAAATTATCAACTATTGCTAAAAACATCAAAAAGCTCAGAAAAGAAAAAGGTATCTCTCAAGATAAACTTTCTAAATTAGCTAATATTTCTTATAACACAATTATTAAGATTGAATCTGGAGATATTCAAAGTCCAGGTATTGATACTGCTCAAAAAATAGCTCAGGCTTTTGGTGTTAAAATTGATGATTTAATAAGTGAAAAGTATAAAAAATAATAAATTAATATATCGAATATATGAATAGTGACTTAACTTTTATAACCAATGAAAATGGTAAAAATTTAAAAGATAGATTTGATGATTTGATAAAAGATTCTCGTTTTTTTGATGTTTTGGTTGGTTATTTTTATACAAGTGGTTTTTATGCAATTTATCCTAGTTTAGAAAAAACTGAAAAAATTAAAATCTTAATTGGAATTAGTACTAATTATCAAACATATAATCTTCTTCAAAAAATTCAATCACATAAGGAAATAGGAGATCAGATTGGTGAGAATATAAAAACTGAGATGGAAAAAAGTGATAATAATTTTCAAGTAGAAAAAGGTGTATATAAATTTCTCGAATGGTTAAAAAGTGGAAAATTAGAAATTAAAGCTTATCCTGAAGAAAAAATACATTCTAAATTATACATAATGACTTTTAATGAAGATGATAGAGATATCGGTCGTGTAATAACTGGATCAAGTAATTTTACACAAAGCGGATTAGTGGATAATTTAGAATTTAATGTTGAGCTTAAAGATCCTTCTGATTATAGATTTGCCAAGGATAAATTTGATGAATTATGGGGAAAGGGTATTGATGTTAGTGAGAAATATATTGAAACAATTACAAGAGATACGTGGCTTAGAGAAGATATAACGCCGTATGAATTATATCTTAAATTTCTTTATGAATATTTTAAAGAAGAAATAAATGAAGAAGACATTTTAGAGCATAGTTATAGACCAGACAATTTTAAAGAATTAAAATATCAAGATCATGCAGTTATAAATGCAAAAAAAATTGTAGAAGAATATGGTGGTGTATTTTTGTCAGATGTTGTTGGTTTAGGAAAAACATACATGGGAACTATGCTTTGTCAAGAATTAAAAGGGAGGACTTTAGTATTAGCCCCTCCTCATCTTATTGATGAAAATAATGAAGGTAGTTGGGAAAATTCTTTTAAAAATTTTGGATTCCGCGCTAAAGATTATAAATGTGAATCTATTGGGGTGTTGGACAAAATAATAAAAAAAGAACTTCATAAAAAATTTGATATTGTTCTTATTGATGAAGCTCATCGTTTTAGGACAGAAGAAACGGAAACATATGCAAAACTTGCTCAAATTTGTCGTGGTAAAAAAGTAATTCTTGTTACAGCTACTCCGTATAATAATTCACCAAAAGATCTGCTTTCTCAAATCAAACTTTTTCAAAAAGCAAGACAAAGTACAATACCAAACCTATTAAATATAGAAGGATTCTTTAAAAAATTAGAAGGAAATATTAAAAAACTTGATAGAAGAAAAGATAAAACAGAGTATCTCGAAAGAACAAAAGAAAATTCTAAACTTATTCGTGAAAAATTATTAAAATATTTAATGGTAAGAAGAACGCGAAAAGAAATTCAAAAATACTATGGAGATGACTTGAAAAAACAAAAAATGAGCTTTCCTGAAATTGCAGACCCAAAACCAATTCTTTATGAATTTAATGAGAAAGAAAATGAAATCTTTTTTAAAACTATAAAAATAATATCAAAAGATTTTAAATATTCTCGTTATACACCCTTTTTATATCATAAAGGAGATTTGGGTTCTGAAGAAACTAGACAAAAGAATATGAGAAAGTTCATGAAGATGATGCTTATTAAAAGATTAGAAAGTAGTTTTTTTGCATTTACGCAGTCACTAGACCGATTTATATCGTCTTATGAAAAATTTATAAGTGAATATAATACAGGTAGCGTATATGTAAGTAAAAAACATATACGAAAAATATTTGATTATCTAGATGGTGGTAATTTAAATGCTGTAGATCAATTAATTTCTGAAGGAAAGGCAGAAAAATTTTCTAGTGATGAATTTGGAACTAATGAGGCTGGTGTCGAATTTATAGATGCTTTGAAGAATGACCTAATCATCCTAAAAGATATTAAAGAATTATGGAAGGGAATGAAGAGAGATCCTAAAATTATTGCTTTTAAAGAGAAATTAGCAAAAGAAAAGCCAATAAAAGAAGGAAAATCTATTGTTTTTACAGAATCAACAGAAACTGCAAAATATCTTATAGAGAATTTACAAGATATTTTTCCAAATCAAATTATTTATTTTTCCGGAGGAAGCTCACAAGCGGAACGAGAAATTGTCATGGAAAATTTTGATGCTAACACAAAAAATATCAAAAATGATTATAAACTACTTATTACAACCGATGTATTAGCAGAAGGAGCCAATTTACATCAAGCAAATGTTGTCATAAATTATGACATTCCATGGAATCCAACTCGTATAATGCAAAGAGTTGGTCGTATAAATAGAGTTGATACAAAACATGATAAAATTTACACTTATTCTTTTTTTCCAACAGATCAATCAGATGAACAAATAAAATTGATATCATTAGCAGAGGCAAAAATACAAGCATTTATCACTTTGCTTGGAACTGATGCAAAGCTATTAACAGAGGGAGAAGTTCCTGAAGGGCATAGTTTATTTAATCGAATATTATCAAAAGAGATGATTGAAGGTGAAGAAAGTGAAGGAGATTCTGAATTAAAATATTTACAAGAAATTAGAAAAATAAGAGACAAGGATCCAGACTTATTTGAAAAAATAAAAAAATTACCTAAAAAAGCACGGACTGCTCGAAAATTGCAGGAAGGTAAATCAAAGCTATTAACTTATTTTAGAAAAGGAAAATTACAAAAATTTTTCATTATCGACGCTGGAGCATCATCTATTTCTAATGAAATTGATTTTATGAAAGCGGCAGAACAATTCACAGCAAAACCAAGCGAAAAACGATTCAAATTAGATAAGTTATTTTATGGATTACTTGATAAAAATTTAGAAATGTTACAGAAAGTGGATGAGTATGAAGAAGAGGAATTTTCTACTAAACGAGGAAGCAGAAATAATGCGGCTCGTCTTTCTAAGATTTTAAACGCAAAGAATATAAAAAAATATAAAGGATTTACCGATGATAATGAAGCATATATTCAATCTGTAATTAACGAATTGGATTCTGGGGGTATTCCTAAAAAGATAACGCAAACAATTTATAAAAAAGTCCAAAATACTCCTGAAATAATCGCAAATCCTTTAAAACTTTTAGCTGTGTTGAAAACAACATTGCCAAATGATTTTCTTCAACCAACTCAAAATGAAATAGACAAGGGAATATCTAGGAAAAAAGAAATTATACTTTCTGAATATTTTAACAGAAAATAATTATGAATAAACAAGAAGCAAAAAATCTCATTGAAAATACTTTTAGCAGTGATTTTGATGCAGATAAATATCAAAAGTTTGTAGTAAATCTTTTCAAAAAATATTCTGAAAGTAATTCTTCTCCTACAATAAAAAATGCTTATCAAGCTTTCATAACTAAATACACAATAATCGGAACTTTTGAAGATAGTGAAAACAATAAGATAGATATCTTGGAAGTTCATCTAAGTAAAGAATCAACATTAGAACGAGCTAGAACAGCTCAAAGAAACTTTGTAGCAGAATATCTTAAATCAAGAAACAAGGAAGCCGCTTTAGTTGCTTTCATTTCACCTAATAATAAGGAGTGGCGATTATCTTTTGTAAAATTAGAGCACACATTAGAAGTAATTGACAAAAAAATAAAAGCAAAAGAAGAAATAACTCTTGCTAAAAGATGGTCATTTTTAGTAGGAGAATACGAAGGGAGTCATACTGCACAAAGTAGATTCGTGAATTTATTGATGAGTGATAAAGAACCAAATTTAGCAGAGTTTGAAGTAGCTTTTGATATAGAAATAGTTACAAAAGAATTTTTTAAAAAATACACGGAGTTATTTTTTCAATTTAAAGAAAAACTTGATGAATTGTTAGAAAAAGATGAAATAATAAAAAAAGATTTTAAAGAAAAAGAAATTTCAACAGTTGATTTTGCTAAAAAAACTCTGGGACAAATTGTTTTTTTATATTTTTTACAAAAAAAAGGATGGTTTGGCGTTCCTGCTGATAAAAAATGGGGAGAGGGTCCTAAGAAATTTATAAGAGTATTATTTGAACGACGGGAAAAATATGGTAGTAATTTTTTTAATGATATTTTAGAACCATTATTTTATGAAGCTCTTGCTCAAGATCGTGGTAAGGAATCGATTTATCCACGATTAAATAATTGTAGGATGCCATTTTTAAACGGTGGACTTTTTGAGCCAATGAATGATTATAAATGGGAAACAACTGACATTATAATTCCAGATGAACTTTTTTCAAATAATATAAAGACTAAGGAAGGTGATATTGGGACTGGTATTTTAGATGTATTTGATAGATATAATTTTACTGTGAATGAAAATGAGCCATTAGAAAAAGAAGTTGCAGTTGATCCTGAAATGTTAGGTAAAGTTTTTGAAAATCTTCTTGACATAAAAGACAGAAAAAGTAAGGGAGCATTTTACACCCCTCGTGAAATTGTTCATTATATGTGTCAAGAAAGTCTTATTAATTATCTTGAAACCGAAACTAAAAATAAAATACTACGAGAAGATCTGGAATTTCTTATTCACAAAGGGGATAGAATAATTGAAAATGATAAGGTGTCTTTAGAAAAAACAAAAGGAGGTAAATATCCAAATGAGTATTATAAAATATTTACACCTGATTCAATTATAGCAAATGTAATATTGCTTAATGAATTATTAAAAAATATAAAAGTAGCTGATCCAGCCGTTGGTTCAGGAGCTTTTCCATTAGGAATGATTAATGAGATTGTTCGAGCTAGAAAAGTTTTGAATATTTATCTTAATGAAGATGTTTCTGATTATGAATTAAAAAAACATGCTATAACTCACTCTATTTATGGAGTTGATATTGATTCTGGAGCGGTGGATATTGCTAAACTTCGTCTTTGGTTAGCGCTAGTTGTGGATGAAGATACTCCTCATCCCCTTCCTAATCTTGAACATAAAATAATGCAAGGAAATAGTTTAATTTCTGAATATGAAGGAATAAAATTATTTGATGATTCTATTTTAGATGATGCTCGAATTATTAAAGACGGAAAAGATGTAACTGATGAAAAAATTTCTTTGTTACAAAAAGAATATTTTAATCTTCATGCCAATAAACAGTTAACTGCTACCAAGGAAATAGAGATAAAAAAAGAGATTAAATCACTTCAACGAAAATCAAAAGATTTTGTTAATAAATTAGAAGTATTTAAAGGAAATGCTAGTATTTTTGATGTTCCAGAAAAAAGGAAGATTGCTCAAGAGAAGACTGTTCTTTTGCAAAGAAAAATTAAGGAATATATTTCTGAATCACGAAGAAGTCAAAAACAAAATCTTAAGGAAGAAATTGATAATTTAAAATGGGATCTTATTGAAGTTTCTTTGGAAGAGCAAAATAAATTAGATGAAAAAAAATTAAAGAAGATTCGAGATTATAAAAAATCAAATACAAAACCTTTTTTTATTTGGAAATTGGAATTTAGTGATGTTTTTAAGAAAAAAGGTGGCTTTGATATTGTGATTGGAAATCCACCATATGTAAGTGTTAAGAAGATTTCCATAGATAATAAAAAACTCTTTTCTGAATTATTTGAGACTGGAAAAGGTAGATTTAATCTTTTTACTTTGTTTTTAGAAAAAGGACAAAAGTTATTAAAATCCGATGGCGTTTTAAGTTATATTTTACCAGAAGTATTGTACACAAATTCAGAATATAGATATATTAGAAAATACTTATTAGAGAAGACACAAATACTTTCTATTTCCAATTTTTCCTCGCGTGTCTTTGAGGCTTCTGTAGATACGTCCGTCATAGTCATAAAAAATGGGTACAATCAAAAATCTAAAATAAAAGTATTATTAGACCTGTCTTCAGTTATCACAACAATTAAACAAGCTGAAATTAACGACATCATCTTAACTAAAAACCCCGATAGTGTTAAGTCTATTTTAGACAAAATAAACTTAGGAAAGGACAGGCTATCTAATATTATTGAAGTACAACAAGGTATAATATACTCTGGTCAAAAAAAAGAAGATGTATTTTCTAATAAAAAATTCGATAGCACATATAAAAAAATATTAGATGGTAGGGATATAAGTAAATACTCAATTAATTATAATTTTAAAAAAGAAAACAGGTACATTAAATATACAAGACAATTACATAGACCAAGAGAAGAAAGACTGTTTTTAGCAGAAGAGAAAATAATTTTTCCTAGAAGAAGTATGTTTTTCATGTGCACTATCGATTTCAAACAGTTTTATCTTTTGAATACAGCGTATATTTGCTTATTAACAAATTCTAAGTATTCTTTAAAATATATTTTAGGTATTCTTAATTCCAAAGTTGTAAATTTTTTATATTCAAAAACTTATATTGGTTGGCAGATTACGATTCCAGCCATAAATGCATTACCTATTCCTGAAATTACGCCTAATGAGCAAAAACCCTTTATCGATCTCGTAGATCAAATTTTAGAAATTACTTCTCAAGAAAATTATGATTTCAAAAACTCACCAATTCAGCAAAGGGAACTAGAAAAGAAAATAGATGAAATGGTTTATGAATTATATGGATTAACTAAAGAAGAGATTGGGGTTATTGAAGAGAGTTTTAATAAAGTATAATCTATAAAAGTATTATGGAAAAAAATAAACAACAAAATAGCTCACGTCCTAATCAAAAGACAGCAATAAAACTTTTAATTGCTTCTGGCGGTCGTTGTTCTTTTAACGGTTGTAATGAATATTTATTAAAAGATAATTTAACTCTTCGTGAATATAATGCTAGTAACATTGCTCATATTGTTGCTTTAAAAAAGAATGGTCCTAGAGGAGACAGTAAATTAACAATAAATGAAAGAAATGAAATTGATAATTTAATGTTAGTTTGTCGAAAACATCATTGTTTGATTGATAATAAAAGTTTAGTTAAAAAATATCCTGTTAATTTATTAAAAAAATATAAAAGAGAGCATGAAAATAGAATTTTTAGATTAACTGGACTATCTCCAGAGAGAAAAACAAAAGTAATTATTTTTAAGTTTAAAATTGGTAACGATTTGGTTAAAATTTCTAATGAAGATATTTATGAGGCAATTCATCCTTATTATCCAGTGGATAATAGTGTAGAGATTGATTGTACTATTGGTGACTTGGGAACAAAAAAATATTATGAATGTATTGTAGAGCATATTAAAACAAAAGTAGATAATTTTAATAATTTTGAAAATGTTAAGCACGTTTCCGTTTTTGCTTTAGCTCCTATTCCTTTGCTTATATATCTTGGTAATTGTTTAAGTAATAAAGTAAAACTAGAATTATTTCAAAGACATAGAACTGTTCCCGAGACATGGAAATGGAAAACACGGCAGAAGGTTAGTAATTTTGAATTTAAACAAGTAAACAAAAATAAAAATAAAAATGAAGTGGGTTTAATACTTGAACTTAGTGGTTCTGTTAACTTAGATACAATTCCAAGAAAAATTATAAATAATTTACCTGTTTATAAAATAACATTAAAAAATGAAGAATTAACACCAACGTTTTTAAAATCTAGAAAAACTTTAAATAATTTTAAGGAGGTTTATCAATCTGCATTAAGAAAAATAAGTCAAGGGGGAAAAACGAAAAAAATTCATTTATTTCCAGCTGTGCCAGCACCCATTGCAGTATTGCTTGGAAGAGAAGTGTTAAAAAAAATTGATCCCGATATTCTAGTATACGATAATAATAAACAAAAAGGGGGATTTTATCCCGTATTAACAATAAAAAATAAATAATATGAAAATTAATGATTTTTTGAATGATATAATTTCGAGTCAAGATATAAAAAAAGATGATGAAGAAATAAAAAAATTACAAGATGAAAGAGAAAAGGTACAAACTCTTGTGAATGATTCTTATGGTGATACAAAGAAAATGATTAGATATGGTGGTTCTTATGCTAAAGATACAATGATAAGGGATAGTTTTGATTTAGATATTCTTTGTTATTTTCATGCAGATGAAACAACGGCTGGTAACACTTTAGAAGAAATTTATGATAATCTAAAGGAAGTTCTTTCAGAAGAATATTATATAGATCCTAAAAGATCCGCTATTAGGTTAAAAAATAAAGATGATGAAGTTGATTTTCATATCGATTTTGTGCCAGGAAGATTTGTTGAGGGAAAAGAAGGTGATGCTTTTCTATATCAAAAGGGAGCTGAGAAAGATCGTCTTAAAACAAATCCAGACAAACATATTAAATACATAAAGGAAAGTCAGTTAACAGATATAATAAAATTAATTAAAATATGGAAATGTATTTACAATATTGATTTAAAAACTTTTATTCTGGAATTGTTAATTGTTAAAATCTTAAAAGATAGTAAGAAAAAGTCAATTTCAGAAAAATTAGAAATATTTTTTACAAAAATAAAAGACGAAGTTGGAAATATGACAATTGAAGATCCTGCTAATTCTAATAATGATTTATCAGAACTATTTGATCAAAAAATTAGAGATACTTTAAAACAATACGCTCAGACAGCTATAGATAATATTGAAGAAGAGGATTGGTTGGGAGTATTTGATAATAAATTTGAAATTGATGATGAAACGGAAGAAAGTGATGACAATAAATCTTTGGCTTTAATGGATATATCTCATTGTCAACAACCAAAATGGTTAATATCTGAATCTCCTTGTAGTGTAGAAATAAGATGTTTTATTAAAGATAAAAACGGCGAGGATAGAGAGGAACTTAAGTCAGATGATAAAAATATAGTAGATGATTTGATATTAGAATATAGGGCTGAAGTTTCTAATTGTTTTGATGATTACGATATTTATTGGCAAGTGGTGAATACTGGGTATCACGCTGAAAGAGATGATGGATTAAGAGGGGAGTTTTTTAAGGGTAAGGATTTAGTCGGAGATTTAACTGAAGATCAGAGGTTGAATTATGAGTTTAGCATGTATAGAGGGAAACATTGGATAGAATGTTTTATTGTTAGGGATAATAATTTATTAGCTAGGAGTGGTCGTTTTTATGTGAATATTTTACCAACTTTTAAAAAACCTAGAATAAAGAAACGTAATAGCATTCCTTATTATAGACGTAAATATTAATTATTTTTAATTTTCAAGCGGTGCGCCACGCAAAGCGTGGCACGACCAATGATGTCTTCTCTCTGCCTACTCCCGTTTTACGGGATTCGGCAAGACGAGAAAGAAAGCCAAAAATTCTCGCCTCGCTTTCGCTCCGGCGAAGCGGGCTAAATTTCAAAGACGAAGGCGGGCGAAAATCTTTTACCCCCAGACCCCCGCTTTTCGCCCGCCTAAAATTCCGCATTAACCCTTCACTAGAGTTTCGGGTCACAAGTCGGATTTTCTCGGAAAAAAGTTCGAATTTCGTTCGGGAGTCCAAGCCACCATTAAATAGAGCCTAAAGCTCTATTTTTTGTTTTTTTAATTTTAAATTTATTTATTATTACTAGTTTTTGACATTGGTGTTGACTTATATTTATTAATATTTTATACTTTATCATTATCAAATTATTGGTAATCTTACTAAGAAGTGCTTAGGAAATTTTTCAAAAAAGGAGGTTGTAATGAAAGCTAATCTTTCTTTGTATGTTGGTTGTGCTTTGACACATGCTCCTGAAGAGTTTAAACAAAATGTGCAAACTCTGAAGGATAGACTAAAAGAAGTTTGTAATGTTCTAGAGTTTGTTGGTTTAACCAATGGTACTAACAATGACGTCTATAACCACGATATTAATGTTTGTGTTCGTGGTTGTGATCTTTTCGTTGCTATTTGTGATATGCCTTCAATCGGTCTGGGTTATGAATTAGGAACTCAAGTTGAAGACCGTAAAATGCCAGCATTAGCCGTTGCTCAGGCGGATCCAATAGTAACTCGTTTGGTTTTAGGAATTCTTAAGCCACATTATAAATTCCAGAGATATAAGGATTTTGATGATCTTTATAATATAATCATCAAGAAACTTGAAACACTTTGAAAGTGAAAAATTGAGTCGTATGGTTTGCCCAGCGACTCTTTTATTATAAATATTTTTAAGCTCTATTTTTTTTGTTTTACAAAACATTATTATGATATAATTAAAATATGATCAAAAAGAAAGTTATTATGTTTATCTTGTATTTAATATTAATATGCAATGTTACTGGCATGTTAATCTATTTTTACAAGATTTTTCAAGAAAATCCTCCAAGTTTCATTATTAGAGGTTTTTAATTTATGTTATAATGCATAGTACCTCATTAAGTAATATACTAAATTTATGGATGCTCAGTTTAAAAAAGGAGTTTTAGAGATAATAGTTTTAAATTTACTTTTGAAAAAAGACTATTATGGTTATGAATTAGTAGACGAGATGTCAAAAGAAATATCTATTTCTGAAGGAACTATTTATCCTTTATTAACTAGATTAGTAAAATTTAAGTATGTGACAACATATTTAAAAGAATCTAAATTAGGTCCAGCAAGGAAGTATTACAAATTAAGTTCTCGTGGTAAAGAAAGAGCTCGGAAAATTAAAAATACTTGGATTCTTTTTTCAAAGAGAGTAAATAATATGTTAAAAAATAATAATTAATTAAATATATGAAAAATTTAAAAAAGGATTTAGAAAAAATAAATAATAAATCAAATATGAGTATTAAAAAAATTATAATTAGTATTATAGTTTTAGGAATTATTGGATTTATAGGCTATGTAGCTTTTAACCTTTATTTCCACAACGAATTTTTTAATTATCAGAATGTTCTGCAATCTCGTCCTAATACAGATGTATTAAAGAAGGATGTAATTCCTAAAGAAGTTAAGGCTAAGATTAAAAAATTTAAATCAGAAGAGGAATTTAAAGAGTATTTAAGTAAAGCTGGTAGTGATTCTCAATACGCTATGTATGGCTCAGGAATGAGAAATATGGCTGTTATGGAAGACTCTATAATGATGAAGGCTGAAACTTTAGCTGTTCCAAGTATGGATATGGATGGGGCTAGTGGAGGACAATCAGCAGAAAGAGTATCAGATACTAATACTCAAGTTTTGAGTATTGATGAACCAGATATTGTTAAAACAGATGGAGAAGATATCTATTATGCTCAAAATAACTATTATCGATACAAGAGTTTTGGAATGCCTCATAATCAAAATGCAGAGATTAAAGTTATTAAAGCTTTTCCACCAGCAGAGTTAGAAGAAATTGCTGAGATTGATAAGTCTGGCGATCTATTCCTTCATGAAAATACTTTAGTAGTTTTCTCTGGAAAAAGTATCTATGGTTATGATGTTAGTGATTCTCAAAATCCCGAAGAGAAATGGGAATTAGAGTTAGGAGATAATAATCATCTAATAGAGTCTAGATTGTATAACGGAGATATTTATTTAGTAACTAGGAATTATATTAATACCTATAGTCCTTGTCCAATTACTCCTTTTAGAATAGGTGAAGAAGAAATAGAAATAAGGTGTGCTGATATTTATTACCCAACTATTCCAGTAGAAACAGATTCTACTTTTATTACTTTAAAAATTGATGCTCAATCTGGAGAAATAAAAGACAAGACTTCTTTTATCGGTTCTGCTAATTCCTCGGTAACTTATATGTCTGAATCAGCTATCTACGTCACTTACTTCTATAACAAAGATAACTTAGAGTTCTTTTCTAATTTCCTGAGCCAGAAATGTTCTGATTTAGTCCCAGAGAGCTTAATTAATAGCCTCAAGACCTTAAGTTCTTACAACATCAGCAATCAAGCTAAAATGACTGAAATGCAGGTTCTATTAGAGAAATTCTATACTGGTTTAGATAATGATGAAAGATTAAGAATAGAGAATGAATTTTCTAACAGAATGGATGGATATCATAAAGAGCATATTAGAGAATTAGAAAAAACTGGAATTGTAAAAATTAATCTAGATGATTTTAAAGTAGATGCTAATGGAGAAGTTCCTGGTTATCCTTTAAATCAATTTGCTTTAGATGAATATGAAGGTAATTTAAGAATGGCAACTACTGTGGGAGAAAGAACAGGTGGATTCTATTTCATTGGTAGAGGAGAGAGCTTAAATGATGTTTATGTTTTGGATAAGAAATTAAAGATAAAAGGCTCTGTTTTAAATCTCGGAGAAACTGAGAGAGTATATTCAGTTAGATTTGTAGGAGAAATGGCTTATGTAGTTACTTTCCGACAAACAGATCCATTCTATGTTTTAGACTTATCCAATCCTTCTCAGCCAGAATTAAAAGGCGAATTAAAGATTCCTGGATATTCTTCTTATCTCCACCCTGTTTCTAAGGATACTATTTTAGGAGTAGGTAAAGAAGGTTCCAAGGTAAAACTTTCTTTGTTTGACGTTTCTGATCCGACTGACCCTCAAGAAGTAAGTAAATATATGTTAGATGAGTATTGGTCAGAAGCAGTCAACAATCATCATGCTTTCTTATTAGACAAGAAACATGGAGTATTCTTTATTCCTGGTGGAAAAGGAGCATATATTTTCTCTTATGATAATAATGAATTAACTTTAACTAAAGCTTTAAGTAAAACTGGAATTAAAAGAGCTTTATACTTAGATGATTACCTATACATCATTGGTCAATCTGAAATTAGTGTTTTGAATGAAAATGATTGGACTGAAGTCAATAAATTAGAATTTAGTGATATAGATAATTATGAACCAGTATTAGAAGATGATGATATGGAAAACCTTAGAGAAATAGAGGTTTTGAAGAATAGATAAAGATATAATAATATATTAAACCCTGTTGAAAAACAGGGTTTTTTCTTGACTTTTTTCTTTATTATAGCTATACTAATCACAGTTAGTTAGATTTCTAGCTATACTTTTTTGTTATTTATTAAAATATAATATGATTAAAAAATTTACAAAATACATTAAAGATTCTATTACTGAACTTAAGAAGGTTGTATGGCCTACTAAAAAAGAGGTTATTAAAAAAACTGGACAAGTATTGTTTATCAGCTTGTTTGTTTCTTTCTTCTTAGGAGTAGTAGATTTTGCTTTAACAAGAATTTTAGAAAATTTCGTTAAATAAATTATTTAAAATAAATTTATGCCAAAACAAGATCCAAATATTGGTCAAAAATGGTATGTTTTACATACTTATTCTGGTTATGAAGAAAATGTAAAAAGAAACCTTGAACAAAGAGCAGAGTCTATGAATATGCAAGACTTTATCTTTGATGTTTTAATACCCACAGAGACTAAGATTAAAATTAAAAATGGTAAAAGAAAAACTGTTCGGGAAAAGATTTTTCCAGGCTATGTTTTGGTAAACATGGCAGTTACTGATGCTTCTTGGTATGTAGCTCGAAATACTCCTAATGTCACTGGATTTATTGGTTCTGGAACTACTCCAGTAGCAATGTCTGAAGCTGAAGTTAAATCATTACAAAAGAGAATGGGTGTTGAAGAACCAGAATACAAGATTGATGTTGCTAAAGGTGATGCAGTAAAGATAGTTGATGGACCATTTAAAGGTTTTGAAGGTAAAACTGATAGTATTGATGAGAGTCACGGTAAAGTTAAAGTATTAGTTTCAATGTTCGGTCGAGAAACTCCAGTAGAATTAGACTTTTTACAAATTAAGAAAATATAATATAAATTAATTAAAGATTTAGATAATCTTCGGATTTGCTTCTCTAGGTCTCAAAAAATGTATGGCTAAAAAAGTAAAAACAATTATAAAATTACAAATACAAGGTGGTAAAGCAAATCCAGCTCCACCAGTTGGTCCAGCTTTAGGACAACATGGACTAGATATTCAAGGTTTTTGTACAAGATTTAATGATGCTACTAAGGATAAGATGGGAGAAATTGTACCAGCAGTTATTACTGTATATGAAGATGCTAGTTTTGATTTTGTATTAAAAACTCCTCCAGCTTCAGCTTTGTTATTAAAAGCAGCTGGTATTAAAAAAGGTGCTGGTAATCCTTTATTAGAAACAGTAGCTACTATCTCTAAATCTCAGGTTAAAGAAATTGCTGAGAAGAAAATGCCTGATTTAAATGCCTATGATATTGAAGCAGCAATGAAAATTATTGAAGGTACTGCTCGACAAATGGGTATTAAAGTTAAATAAACTTAAAAATTAAAAACAAAAATTATGTCATCAGCAAACAGTGCTAAGATTACTTTCTTTTATTTATTATCACTATTTAGTTTAGCTTTCGCAGCTATTTCTAGTGGAATGATCTTATTTCAAGTGATTAATAAATTAATTCCAGATGCACTTAATTATAGTGGTCGATTTTCAGCAGAGGCTTTAAGATTTGGTATCTCAGCTGTAATTGTAGCTACTCCTGTGTATTATTGGATGACTTCCTTAATTCAAAAGAGTTTGAAAAAAGGGGAGTTAGATAAGGAGTCTCAATTAAGAAAGTGGATGACTTATATTATTATTTTAGTTTCCGCAATCGTAATTATTGTCTCTTTAATTGGAGTTATTAATAATTATTTAAGTGGTGATTTGACTAGTAAAATTGCTTTAAAAGTATTAACCACTATTATAATCTCCGGAGTTGTTCTTTCTTACTATCTATACAATATTAAAAGAGAGAACTTTGAAAAAGAAACAGTAGTTAAGACATATTTCTGGTCTTCATTGGTTTTAGTATTAGTAATACTAGTTTCTGGATTTTTAGTAGCTGATTCTCCAGCTCAAGTTAGAAAGATTAAACATGATCGTAACATCATTAATGATTTAAATAGTATTAAATATCAAATTGAAAATTACACTAGGAATTATGGAAAATTACCAGAAGATTTGAAAGATTTAAATATGCTTAAAATTGACTATTTTGAAAGAGATGGAGAGGTTACAGATTTTGAGTATAAAGTTTTAGAGGATAATGAATACGAAATTTGTGCTGAATTTGAAACCAATAGTGAAGAAATGGATGATTTGTATGGTAATCAAAGAGAATGGCCTCATAAAATTGGGAAAGAATGTTTTCAAAGAACTGTAAATTTAATAGACATTCAATTAAAAAATTAAATAATATAATTAATCGAGGGAGCGTTAAATAATGCATTAATACCTCGAAAGAAAGAAAATTAGTATGGGAAAACAATCAAAGAGATTCAAAGAAATAAATGCTAAAATTGAAAAGGATAAAGTATATTCTTTAGAAGAAGCAGTAGCATTGGTTAAAGAGACTTCTAATGTAAAGTTTGATGCTTCAGTTGAAATTCATATGAATTTAGGAATTGATCCTAAAAAAGGTGATCAAATTATTAGATCAACAGTTACTTTACCGAATGGAAATGGTAAAGAAAAGAAAATTGCAGCTTTTACTTCTAAGATTGATGAAGCTCAGAAAGCTGGAGCAAGTATTGCTGGTGATGATGATTTAATTGCTAAGATTAAGAAAACCGGTAAATGTGATTTTGATGTAGCAGTAGCTACACCAGAGATGATGCCGAAGATTGCTCAAATTGCTAAAGTTTTAGGACAGAAGGGTTTAATGCCTAATCCAAAATCAGGAACTATTGGACCAAATGTTACTAAAATGATTGAAGAGCTTAAAAAAGGTAAAGAAACATTTAAGAATGATGATTCTGCTAATGTTCATTTAGCTGTTGGTAAAGTTAGTTTTACAGAAGAGCAATTAGTAGAAAATATTTCTAGCTTTTTAGAGACTGTTAAGAAGATTAAACCTAGTGGAGTTAAAGGAACTTATATCAAAGGTGTTTCTATGTCTTCCAGTATGGGTCCTGGAATAAAGATTAGTGTATAAGATATATTTTTAGATATTAAAAAGGAAGTCAATGACTTCCTTTTTTGTTTAATATTTGTTAAATTTAGTATATGAAAGAAAATAAAATAAAATAAATGTCTAAAAAGAAAATAAAGCTAGGAGATTTGTATTTCATTGCCGCGGAAATAACACATGATACTATTTTTATGATGGGAGCTCCTGGTAAATATTTTATGCAAGAATGGTATAAAATAGGATTTGGTAATTATTTGCATAAATGTTATTTTTATTTTCAAGGTGATTTTTGTCAAATGTGGTTTAAGAGATCAGAATGGGATGCTCAGTCTAATTTTTTAGCTAATAAGATGATTGGCAAACCAGATTGGACTTTGAAGAAATTAAAAGATATTGAAATTTGGTCAAAGAATTTTATGAAAGAGTCTAGTAAATTTGTTAAATTATCTTTTTCAGAAATGAGTAATCAGGAGATTATAAAAGCTTATAAAAAAGTTCATAAATGGCACAAATTATCTCATGGAATATCTCCAGCTTTAACTTGGATGGCTGATGCTGATGGTGAAAGAGTGAGTAAAGCAATTATTAAAATAGTAGATGAACAAATTAAAAAGCGAAAATTAAAATTAAATACAGCTTCGGTTTTTAGCATTTTTTCTAGTTCTATTCGAGATAGTTTTACTACTAAGGAAGAAAAGGAATTCTTAAAAGTATCTCAGAAAATTATTGAACAAAAAGATATTAAGAGAATTTTTCAAAAATTTAAATTAGAACAATTAGAGAAGGAATTGAAGAAAAAAGATAGGAAAATGTTTAGACTTCTTTATTGTCATTATCAAAAATGGGCTTGGTTACTCTTTGGATATAAAGGTCCAGCATATAGTTTGGAATATTTTTTAGAGAGATGGCAAATAATTATTCAGAAAAAAGTTTCTCCAAGCAAGGCTTTAAAAGAAATTAATGTTCAAAAAGAAGAAACTAAAGAAGAGCAAAAACAATTATTAAAAAAGTTAAAGTTTAATTCTAGTCAATTAAAGTTATTAAAAGTGACTCAAGAAATCCTTTTTATTAAAGAATTTAGAAAAGGAGCTTTGTATCATGGAATGTATTGTTATGAGCCTTGTTTTAAAGAAATATCACGGAGATTAGCTTTAACTATTGATCAAGTTTGGGCTATGCCTTCTTGGGAAGTATTAAATGTTTTAAAAACTGATCGAGTCGATCAAGATAAATTAAATCAACGTTTAAAAGAAGCTATTTGTTGTATAGATAGAAAAAATTATTTTGTTTATAGTGGGGAAAAAGCTAGAAAAATATTTAATAGTCTTTCAAAAGAAAAGATTCCTAATAAAAAAGATGTTCAAGAATTAACTGGAACTTGTGCTTGTCCAGGTTATGCTAAAGGGAAAGTTAAAATTATAGAAGTTCCAGAAGATATGATTAAAATGAAAAAAGGTGATATTTTAGTTTCAGAAACAACATATCCTTCTTTAGTGCCAGCTATGAAAAAAGCCAGTGCTATTGTAACTAATGCTGGTGGTTTAACTTGTCATGCTGCTATAGTTTCTAGAGAATTAAAAATCCCTTGTGTAGTAGGAACTAAAATAGCTAATAAAATTTTAGATGATGGGGATAAAGTAGAGGTTAATGCTAGTAGAGGAATTGTTAAAAAGATATAAATAGATCATTTTATGAATAAACAAAAACTTATTAGAATAGCTATTAGAGATCGTTCATTATTGAATGGTTATATTTGGCATAAAAACAAACGATTGTCTTATAAAACTTGGCTTGATTATTCTATAAAAAATGATGTTGTTATTCGCCCACCTAATAAAAAGATGTCTGTTTGGTTTGATCCTAATGAACTATATAAAATCAATAAACTTATTTTAAAAAAAATTACAAAAGATTCTTCTTTTGTAGATAGAATTGAAGAATCAGCACGTTCCGTATGGAAAGAACTGCAACCCTTTATTAGTAAAAAAAAGCCAATTAGTACTATTACTGAATTTCAATTCTTTTTTCATTCATATATTCTGTGGTGGTCACATGTTTCAATATTCATGATTATTCCAGATATTGAAGAAATTCCTTTAGTGATTAAAGAAAAAGTACTTGGGATACGTTCAAAGTATGAGAAATTTTCTGATGTTTCAGATCAATTACTACTTCAATATTTTAAAAAATATTTTCCAGATTATAAGGATATATCTAATGTTATTAGTCCAGATGAAATTGTGTCTTTGTCAAAAAATACTCTTACTATTAAAGAGTTAGATGCGATAAAAAAGAGAAATAAGAGAGGTTGGGTATTAATAAACGGCGAGCTGTCTAGTCATAATAATATTGAGAAGTTATTAACCAAACATCGTCTTAAGTTAACTACTGATATTGCCGAAACAAATATAGATAGGCTTGTAGGTATGTCGGCATATAAAGGAAACATTAGAGGTGTGGTTAAGTTAGTTTTTAATAAAAGAGATTTATATAAGGTTAAAAAGGGTGATATTTTGGTTTCTGATGCTACGACACCAGATTTTTTACCAGCAATGAATAAAGCTACAGGATTTATAACTGATGAAGGCGGAATTACTTCACATACTGCTATTGTTGCAAGAGAAATGAAGAAACCTTGTATAGTTGGTACTAAAATTGCTACTCAAGTATTAAAAGATGGGGATTTAGTAGAAGTGGATGCTGACAAAGGTATTGTTAAAAAAATATAAATAGAAATTTATAGAAAAAAATTCAAGCCCATGCAATTGCAAGGGCTTGATTGTGATCAGAGTAAAACTTACTTATAATGTTGCTTCAGGTGTAAATTTTACTACTGATAGAATGTTTTCTCCGTCTGAGAAAATGACGTAAGATTGACATTCTTTTAAGCTGATTTTATCAGCAGAAATTAATTCTTTGCGAGCCATAAAGATTGATGGCCCTGGTTCATGAGATGTTCCGAAAATGAAATTAGGTTCAGATTTAACACTAAAATCATAGATAGTATCCATTGCTTTATCAAAAGGTTGGTCTCCAAACAATGATGGAAACTCAGCAAGTTGTTTGAAAATTTCTGGAATACTAAAGTCTTCTTTCATTTCTTTGAACCATTCTCCTTTGTTAATTTTTTTGGAACTAATAATTGAATCTAAGCGATCGTCTTGAACCATCTGTGACGGGTGAAAGGTTTCCCACAAAGTTAGACCCGTTCTAATTTTAGGGGAATGATGAAATTTTGGTTCTCCAAGTTCAGATAATCTGTAGATTAGTTCTCGATAATCAGGCTCTACTTTTTGACAAAGAGTAATGCCATATGGTGTTAATGTGCGTGCGTTGTTTTCACCTTCTGATATGCTTTCAGAATGACGCATAATTACTGCTACTTTCGTAGCTTCTTTGGGAATAATAATTCCACTCATGATTTCCTCCTGTTTTTTTTGCTTTATTTTTCTACCTTATTCTTTTATTTTAGGCATTATATTAATATATCATATTTTAACTAAAAAGTCAAGTATATTTTATCTCTAAAAATTGTTAAGATTAACTTGTATTATAAGTAATAATATTATATTTATGAACAAAATTATACAATTTTCAAAAATCTCCAAAAAAGATGTTCATTTAGCTGGAGGTAAGGGAGCTTCTTTAGGAGAAATGACTCAAGTTAAGATTCCAGTACCAGAAGGTTTTGTGATTACTGCCGGTGTATTTGATGAATTTTTGTTAGAAACAGATTTATACCAAGATATTAAGGCTCAATTAAAGAAGGTGAATTATCAGGATACTAATTCTGTTGATAAGACTTCTAATGTTATTAGAGACTTAATTAATGATGCTGAATTTCCGACAGAATTAGCAAAGGAGATTGTTCAAGATTTCAAGAAATTAAAATGTAAATATGTAGCAGTTAGAAGTTCAGCTACCGCAGAAGATTCTTCCACGGCTTCTTGGGCCGGTGAACTCGATACTTTTCTAAATACCACTGAAAAAACTTTAACAGATAATATTAAAAAATGTTGGTCATCTTTATTCACCCCTCGAGCTATATTCTACCGAAAAGAAAAGAAATTATTAAATGCTAAGGTTTCAGTAGCAGTAGTAATTCAGAAAATGATTCAATCTGAAATTTCTGGTATTACTTTTACAGTTCATCCTGTAACTAAGGACAAGAATCAAATGATTATTGAAGCTGGTTATGGTTTAGGAGAAGCTATTGTTTCGGGAAGTATTACTCCTGATTCTTATGTGGTTGATAAAAGAGATTTTTCTATTCTAGATATTAATATTGCTGAACAAAGTAGGAAATTAATTCAAAAATCAGTTAAGGGAGACAATAAATGGGTTAAAATTCCTAAGAAGGAAGGTGAAAAACAAGTTTTAAGTGGTAAGCAGATAATAGAATTAGCAAAGCTTTGTGCAAAAATTGAAAAACATTATAAATTTCCTTGTGATATTGAATGGGCCTTTGAAAAGAGTAAATTCTATATCACTCAATCTCGGCCAATAACGACTTTGTAAAATATTATTTTCGTGATATATTTAAGACAGGTTTGAATTATATTAATTTATAATAAACATTTTATTAATAATAAAAAAATGTGAGTGCAGCATGGGAAAGACCGGTGGAGGACAAAACATTAGAATTTATTAGACACGCAGATAAAGTCTCAAGTAAATTAACACCAGAGGATGTTTCTGAAGATGAAATTGAAAAAATGAGGGCTAAAGTTAAAGCTACTAATCCTGATATTGATGATTCTGATGAAGAATCGCTTCGCAATTTAGTTTTATTAGAAAAAGATTCTGCGGTTTTCGGACCAGAAATTGATGGAAAAAAAGAGAAATCTTCTATTACTTTTGCTGGTATTTTGAGAACTCAACAAGAGGCTAAAGAATTTGCAAAAAAAATGGAGCATTCTGATGAGGAAGCGGTTATTATTATAGGTCCTGGAAGTCCTAAGGATCGTTGTCAGGAGACAGAATGGATTTATGAACAAGAGCTTAAAAAAGCTCATGGTGTAGCTTCTGATGGCGTCTATAATGCACATAGTGAAGAAAATGGAATACCATCTCAGAAAGAGTTAGATGAAGGAGATTATGCTAGGGTTGCTTTTGTGAATAACAAAAATATTGAAGGAATTGAAGCTGAGAAGGTTGGACCATGGGGACCAGAGTATCTTAGTCAAATGAAAGATTTAGTTAATGAATCGGTGGAAGACAAAGAAACTCCTGCTATAAAAGTTTGGGTAGCCTTAAAGAATGAAGTTGATACTTTAAGAAAAGAATTTGTAGATCAAGGAATAATTGATGAAGATAAGTTAACAGAGATAGATCCAGCATTATTTAAAACCAAAGAGAATACTCCGGAAATGGTTGCTAGGGATGTTATTAAGTACTTTAAACAAGTTTTAGAAACATGTTTAGAAAAATACCCTGATAGAGAAGTTCATTTTATTAGTGCTAGTCATAATATGATTTTAGATGTTGCTTCTTTAAGACTTTTGGGCCATAAAATAAGTAGAGAGAATTTAAAAGAATTAAAACTTCCTAATAATAAAGATTACGAAGCTAGTTTCCCCCTAGAGAGCAGGAGTATAAAATTTATCAAGGGTACACTGCTTTTTCATTTTAGGGGAAAGGAAAAGAAATTTACTACTAGAGATTTGGAAAAGTTAACTAAAGATGGTGGTACTCTAGATCAAGAGGCAGAAGAAAGATTGAAAGAGTGGCAATCTTAAAACAAGAGAGTTTGATCAAAAAATTGTGTGGATTAAATATATCACAAGACGTTTAGCGGTTCAAGTTACTCAGCAATGGAACTTTGGATGGGGAACTGCTATGGAAAAAGTTTATGGAGTATCTGTAAGAAATACTCTGGTTTTTCGTGATCAAAAAAAGACAGAATATTATGTGGATCAAAAAGAACATAATAAATATGTATTGGACTTATATAATCTTTTAGATAATAAGGTTTTTGTTAAAAATTTTCATAAGGACGCTCAGAAAAAGATAGAGGAAATTTTTAAAAAGATAATAAATAAATTAGATATGGATCTGTCTAATTTGTCGAATGAAGAATTGATAAAACTTTATCAGAATTTTATTTTACCCAATACAGAAGAATTTTATGTTCGAATGTGGACTGTTTTTAATATTGGAAAACCACTCTCCATAGTGATTGAAAGAGAATTAAAGAAATATGTAAAAAATTCTAATAAGTTAATTAAATATTTATTAATTTTATCTTCTCCTGCAGAGCCCAACGATGTTTTAAATGAAAGAATAGATTTATTGAAATTGAAGATTTTAGAAAGTAAAATTGATCAAGAAAATTTTTTACAGAAATTGAAGTTACATACGGAAAATTATAAACATATACCAATGTTTGACTTTGATCATAATCCTTATACCATATCTCACTTTAGGAAAGAAATAAATCTTATTAAAAATCCAGAGAAGGAGATTAGAAAAATAAGAAAAGCGTTTGAAAAAAGAAAAAGTGATTTAAATAGAATTTTTAAGGAAATTAAACCAAGTCACAAGTTGAAAAATTTAATAGAGTTTTTAAAGGAAAATGTTTTTTTAAGAGATTATAGAGATATGGTTAGACAGAAATTGAATTTGCAATTAAGAAAATTTTATCAAGAAGTGGGTCAAAGATTAGACTTAAATGTTAAACAAGTTGCTGTTTTGACTAATGAAGAGATTGTTGAATATTTGAATAAAAATAAAAAATTTCCTAAGAAAGAAATAAAACAAAGGGAAAGGAATTATCTATTAATTCAAAAAGATAAGAAATATTGGGTTTATTCAGGAAAAAATGCTCTAGTTAAATTTAGGAAAGAGTTAAAAGAAGTAATAGAGAATAAAAAAATTTTAGAATTACATGGTATTATTGCATCTAAAGGTGTTGCTAAAGGTATTGTTAAAGTAGTTTATACTAATAAAGATCTTTATAAAATAAATAAGGGAGATATTTTAGTCGCTTGTATGACTAGACAAGATTTTGTACCAGCAATGAGAAAATGTTCAGCTATTGTTATCGATGAAGGAAGTATTACTTGTCATGCAGCTATTATTGCTCGAGAATTAAGTGTTCCTTGTCTAGTGGCTATCAAACAAGCTACTAGAGTTTTAAAAGATGGAGACTTAGTGGAAGTAGATGCAAATAAAGGGGCAGTTAAGAAAATTAAATAAATAAGTCTATATCATTTAATCTCGACCAATAACTACTTTATAATTTAAAAACGTGAATTTATATAAAAAATGATACTTTTTCACGTTTATGGTTGACAATAACGTTAATATTATATATAATTAGAGTATATTAATTAAATATAATAAAAATATGTCTAATAAAATGCAGGTATTTAATAAAATACATGATCTCAGGGAAAGGTACTATAAATCCTCTAAAGATAAACAATCTTTATTAAGAATAATTATGGAAGCAGAAATTCCTGAGCATGTTTATAATTCTAACGCTATTGAGAATTCAACTTTAACTTTGCAAGAAACTGAGAAAATTATTTTACAAATTGATCTTGATCGTTATGTTTCTGAAAGAGAGATATTTGAAGCTAAAAATCTAGCTCGGGTAATGGAATATATTGATGTAAAAGCTAAAGAAAAGGAATTAGATTTAGATGTAATCTTATTTTTTCATAAAGTATTATTGTTAAATATCAATTCTGATATTGCTGGACGTTTTCGTCAAGGAGATGAATTTGTTAGAGTAGGAACTCATATTGGAGCAGCTCCAAAAGATATTAATAATTTTCTGAAAGATTTACTTATTAAATATAGAGCTAATAATCAAGAACATATAATTAAAAGAATTTCAAAATTACATTTAGGTTTTGAAAGCATTCATCCTTTTATTGATGGTAATGGTCGAATTGGTAGGGTTATTAATAATTTTCTTTTAATTAGAGAGGGATATGTACCAATAAATATTAAGTATATTGATCGAGCTGAATATTATGATGCTTTTAAGGAGTTTGATTTAAATCAAAAAACAGAGATTATGGAGAGAATAATTGGTCGAGCTTTAACTAGTAGTTACTATAAGCGCCTAGCTTATCTAGAAGATAAAAAAATAATTACTTTAAATGATTATGCTAAAAAGAGTAAAGAGTCTCATCAAAATTTACTTAATAAAGCTAAAAGACAAACTATTCCTGCTTTTCGAGAAAAAGGTGTTTGGAAAATTGCTAGTAAATAGATATTGAATTAGATTATATGAAAAGGAAGTCGCTGACTTCCTTTTTTGTTTGATTTTTGCTAATCTTAACTAACAGACTTATGCTTAAAAAACTTCCCAAAATAGATAAGAGAATTTTAATTGGATCAGGTGCTATTATGTTAGCAGCTTTATTTTGGAGTTTGGATGGAGTTTTCCTTAGACCAAAGTTTTATATCTTACCAGCTAGTTTAGTAGTATTTTTAGAACACTCATTAGGATTTATAGTTTTAAGTCCTTTTTTGTTTCTCCATTGGTATAAAGTTAAGAAGTTAAGTAGGAAATCTTGGTTAGCTATTTTATGGGTTTGTGTTTTTGGTGGACTACTGGGAACTTTAATGATTACCAAAGCATTCTTTGCAGCTATGCTAGGAGAGACTACTTTCTCTACAGTAATTATATTACAAAAACTTCAACCTATCTTTGCTTTAATAATGGCTAGGTTAATATTAAAAGAAAAGCTAAGCTCTAGATTCTATTTCTGGGCTATGATTGGTATTGTAGCTGGTTATTTTCTAGCTTTTGGTCATGTAAATATCTTTGAAGTAGATTGGATGAATAGTGCTGCTTTCTTTGCTTTAATTGCTGCTTTTTCTTTTGGGAGTTCCACTGTATTTGGAAAGAGGATTGTTAATCATTTAGACTTTAGAGTTACTACTGCTCTAAGATTTGGAATTACAGCTATATTATCTTTACTTCTGATAATATTTACTGGAAGTATATTAAATTTAAATAGTGTTACTAATATTCAATGGTTCTATTTATTAATTATAGTATTTAGTAGTGGAGCATTATCCATGTTTATCTATTACTTTGGCTTAAAAAGAGTCAGTGCTTCGACAGCTACAATTTGTGAATTATTTTGGCCCTTTTCAGCTATTATCTTAGACTATATTTTAAATGGAAATGTATTGAATAGTATTCAAATTATTTCATCACTTGCTTTGTTAATAGCTTTTTACTTTGTAGTCAGAGAGGGCAAGATGAAGGGTAGAATCTTTAATGCTAATGTTGTTTGGGGAAAAGGAAGAGGCAGAAAGCTTGGTTTTCCAACTGCTAATTTAGATGTTCTAGATTTAGATATTAGTCATGGAGTATATTTAGTAAATGTATATATTGGAAAAGAGAAATACAAAGGATTATTACATTTTGGTCATAAAGAAACTTTCCATGAAGAAACTTCCGCAGAGGTATTTATTAAAGATTTTAGTGAAGATATTTACAAAGAGAATATAAAAGTAGAAGTTGTTTCTAGAATAAGAAATATTAGAAAATTTGAAGATAGTGATGCTCTCAGAAGACAAATTAAAACTGATTTAGAATATTTAGATTGATTTGCTCTAGGAAGATAAAATTGATAAAATATTAGAACCTTTAATTAATAAATAACCAAAATAATTATGGATCAAGAAGAAAAGAAATCACCTAGCTGGGATGAGTATTTCATTAATATTGCTGAACAAGTAGCAAAAAAATCAAAAGATCCATCAACGAAAGTAGGTTGTGTTATAGTAGATGAGAAAAATAGACCAGTTTCTTTTGGTTATAACGGTTTTGTTGGTAATTGTGATGAGACAAAGATGTCTAATGAACGACCAATAAAATATCATCTAGTTATTCATGCCGAAATGAATTCTATTTTGTTTGCTAAGCGGAATCTAGAAAATTGTACTCTCTATACTCTTTATGCCCCTTGTGAAAATTGTTTAAAGCATGTTATGCAAGCTGGTATAAAAAAGGTTATTTACAAAAATCAAGTAGTAGAAAGCAAAGCTAATAACAACGAGAAATCAATGAGTAATAATTATACTAATGAAGCAATTACTAGACTTTTGTTATCCAATCCAAAGATGGATTGTCATAATATTAGTGGTAAGAGTTATCTAGAAGAAATGTGGGGAAAAGAAATACCAGAGTTTAATTAAATAAATATAAGTATATGGGTAAAATAATTTTAGCTTCTGTGGGGCAAATTGCTAGTGGTAAAGGAGTTTTTGTAGACTATATTAAAGAAAAGTTTAATTCTAACTCATATAAGTTTTCTACGCCTTTACGAAATATTTTAGATAGAATTGGTGAAGAGCAAAGTAGAGAAAACATGCAAGACCTTTCTACTATTTTAAGAGAAAGATTTGGACAAGATTTATTAGCTAAGATTATTGTGAAAGATGCTCAAGAAGATTCACAAGAAGTTGTTTTAGTTGATGGAGTTCGAAGAGTAGCTGATATTAAATATTTGAAAGAGTTAGAAGGTTTTTATCTAATTAATGTTCAGGCTGATGAGAAGATTAGATATGAACGAATTAAATCTCGAGGAGAAAATCCAGGAGACAAAGAAAAGACTTGGGAAGAATTTCAAAAAGATGCTCAAGCTGAAACAGAAGTTAGTATTCGAGAAGTTGCCGAACAAGCTAGTTTTACAATTGAAAATAATGGTAGCTTAGAAGAATATCATAATCAAATTGAAAAGATAATAAATGAAATTAAAGATTAAAATAAAAAAACTTAGACCAGATGTCAGATTACCAGAGTATGCTTTAGAAGGTGATGCGGGAATGGATATTTTTTCTAATGAAGATGTAATAATTCAGCCTGGAGAAAGACATACTTTTGCAACTGGATTTGCTTTAGAATATCCAGAAGGCTATGTTTCTTTAATTTGGGATAAGAGTGGTTTATCTTCTAAATATGGTTTGAAGGTTATGGGAGGAGTTTTAGATCATAATTATAGGGGAGAATATATGGTTTGTTTGGGAAATTTTTCTAATCAAGCTTATGAATTTAAAAAAGGAGATAAAATTGCTCAATTATTAATCCAAGCAATTATTAGCGCTGAATTAGAAGAAGTTGAAGAACTTTCAGAAAGTGTGCGAGGAGAAAATCGACACGGAAGCACAGGGAAATAGAATAAATTAATTATAATATTATGGCAAAGGTATTTATTTATGATGAATTTCATCCAGAAGATAATGCAATGTTACAAGCTTTGTATTCTCGAAGTCCAAAGAGTGTAGTAGAACATGTTGAAAAAGTTAAGAAATCAGGTTCTGGTAAATTTATGGAAACCTTTTACTTAGGTTATGGCCATTCTAGTATTGCTGATTGTGGGAGTACAACTATTTTCATAGAAAACATTAGTATTCTAGCTGATAAAACTGTTCAAGATTGGCCCCTTTATAGTGGACAAGAAACTAGTACCCGTTATATTGATATGACTAAACAGGAAATTATTGATCCAATAGCTAGTGAAGAATCAAAAGGAATTTTAAATAATTGGATGAGATTTTATGTTGATAATCAAGAAAAATTATTAGAGCATATTCAAAAACTATATCCTCGTTTGGAGAGTGAAGATGAAAAGCTTTATTTGCGAACAGCTAAGGCTAGAGTTTTCGATATTATGCGAGGTTTTTTACCAGCTGGAATTACTACTCAATTGAGTTGGCATACTAATTTAAGACAGGCTTTGGATAAATTAGTTTTACTTCAATATCATCCTTTAAAAGAAACTAGAAAAGTTGCCAATAATATTTTAAATGGTTTGAAAGAAAAATATCCTAATAGTTTTAATTATAAAGAGTATGAAAAGCAAGAAGAATTTAGAAAATATTCTACAGAAGAATATTCATATTATGAAGCTGAGAATACAGATATTGATTTTCAATATACTTCTAATTTAAAAACAGAGGATTTAGAGAAATATAATAATCTTCTAGAAAAGAGACCAATGAAAACTAATTTACCACATTTTCTAACTGAATTAGGTAATATTAGATTTGATTTTAAAATAGATTATGGTTCTTTCCGAGACTTACAAAGACATCGTAATGGAGTTTGTCGAATGCCACTTTTAACAACTAAAGTAGGTTTCCATAATTGGTATTTAGAACAACTTCCAAAGGATTTAAGAATTGAAGCTGAAAAATTAATTGAGAATCAAATTAAATTAATTAATAGTTTAGAAGCTAGTCCCGAGGAGTTACAATACTATATTGCTTTAGGTTTTAATGTTGCTTGTCGAGTGAGTTATGGTTTACCAGCTGCAATCTATGTTGCAGAGTTAAGATCTGGAAAAACAGTTCATGCTAGTTTGCGAAAAGTAGCTCATCAAATGACTAAAGCTCTTGCCGAAATTTATCCGAAGATAAAGTTGCATTCAGATTTAGATTTGGATGATTGGGATATTCGAAGAGGAGATCAGGATATTAAAACTGCGGATGGTAAGTCTTTAGATTCTGAATAAATTTAATAATTAATAATAAATATATGGGTATTGAAAATCCAAGTCAAGGTGAAATTATTTTAGAAGATAATAGTGAAGAAGAATTAAAAATTAAAAATGAATTTGATGATGAAATTAATATAGATGCAGAGATTAATATTAATAAAATTAGAAACGACTTAGCAAATACAGAATTAGACAACGATAAACTTGATAAATTTTTTGATGATCATAATCCTTTAAAAAAAGTATTAAATAGTTGGGATTTAAAAGAAAAGACAGGAGAAATAATAGAATTAACTTCAGAGGAATCTGACATTTTATTTTCTGGTGATGACGAAAAGCAATTAAAATTAATGAAAGAAAAAAATATTCCGGATAAGGGCCCATTTAAAATTAAAGTTAATGGTGTGTTTCATGAAGTCATTAATGGTAGAGAAGGTGTTGATGAGAGTATGAATTTTATTACTTCAGAAATGGCATCAATTCTAAATGAAAAATATTTTGATAATAAAAATGAGATTACAAAAGAAGATATTTTTGAGCAATATGAGAGCTTTATTAATAAACAGGAAGCTAAAACTAATAGTAGAGCAGTTCTGGAAATTCAACCAAAAAATCATGATGCGGCATCAGAAGTCATTGTAGCGGGTGCTAGGTTAGCCGTAGAAGAATTAGAAAACTATAAAGATCATTCTAATAAAGATGAGATAGATAAAAAAGTTAGAAAAATTGCTAGTGAAGTTGGGGAACATAGAATAAGTGAATTAATAAAAAAAATATAATTTGTTATAGAATTAATAAAATCATGAACAAAGGTAAATTCATAGTAATAGATGGCTTAGATGGAAGCGGTAAAGGAACTCAGTTCCGAATTTTAGTTGAGAAATTAAAAGAACTTGGTCATGATATTGCTGAAGTAGACTTTCCGCGTTATGGAGAACCTAGTGCTGTATTTGTAGAAAGATATTTACGAGGAGAGTTTGGTTCTGCTGATGAAGTTAAACCTAAGGCAGCTTCTATTTTCTATGCTTTAGATCGTTTTGGTGCTAAGAAAGAAATGAGAAATGATTTAGAAAAAGGTAAAATATTAATCTCTAATCGTTATGTTTCTTCTAATCAAGGACATCAAGCTGGTAAAATTAAAGATCCTGAGAAAAGAAAAGAATTTTTAAATTGGTTAGATGAATTAGAGTATGAAATCTTTGGAATTCCTAGACCAGACTTAGGATTATTCATGGATGTATCACCAGAGATTGGTCAAAAGTTAGTCGATGGGAAAGAAGTTAGGGAATATACTCATGGTAAAAAAAGAGACATCCATGAGGATGACTTAAATCATTTAGAAAATGCCTATCAAGCATATCAAGAATTAATAGCTAGTGATTCAGCTTGGGAAAAGATTGATTGCGTTCAGGATGGAAAAATAAAGAGTATTGAAGATATATCAGAGCTAGTTTTAAAAAGAGTATTAGAGTTAATTAAAGATTAATTTAATTTCACAATCATAACTCGTTCAAGACCTTGCAGGTCTTTTTTTGTTTCTATCTGAACTTGAGGAAATATTTTAATTATATAATCAGACAAAGATTTAATTTGTTCTGGGTTTAATTCTATTAAAACAAACTTAGGCTGGTATTTTAACTTAGAAATTTCAGTGAATAATTCCTTGTAATCATTTAAACCATCTTGGCCAGAATAAAGAGCTAGTCTAGGTTCATATTGAATAGAGGATTCCTTTTGATAACTATTATCTAGATAAGGGAGATTGGCTATTAGAATATCTATTTTTTCATTCTGCAGAGGCTCTAGGAGACTTCCTTTGATAAATTTAACTCTATCTTCTATTTTATGTAATTTAGCATTGTTTTGAGCTATTTTTAAAGCCTTATTAGAGATATCAGTAGCAATGATGTTCTGAATACCATTCTTTACTAAACTAATAGCAATACATCCTGAACCAGTTCCAAGCTCTACAATCTTGTCTTCTGAATTAGCTAATTTTAATGTCTCTTGAACTAATAGTTCAGTATCTGGTCGAGGAATTAAAACATTCTTGTTAACTAAGAATTTTAATCCATAGAATTCTTTGTAACCTAGAATATATGCAATTGGATAATGAGTAGCTCTTTTTTTAATTAATTTTATATATCTTAATCTCTCCCAGAAATTTAATTTGGATTCAGGGTGAGTATACAAAAATTCTTTCTCTTTTTTTAGAACTAGGGATAATAATAATTCAGCATCTAAAGGTGCTGAATCAATATTTTGTTCTGCTAATTTTTTAATGCCTTGTTCCAAGGCTTCTTTAATTTTCATTACGATAATGTTCTTTTAGTTTAGTAATGAATTCTTGAATAGCACCATCCATTACTCGATCTAAAGTATATGATGTTAAATTAATCCGATGATCTGTTACTCTATTCTGAGGAAAGTTGTAAGTTCTGATTTTTTCAGAACGGTCACCACCACCAATTTGAGATTTACGATTAGCAGAAAGTTCAGCCATTCTTTCTTCTTCTTGATGAGCTAAAATTCTAGATTTTAAAACTTTCATAGCACTTAATTTATTCTGAGTTTGAGATCTTTCATCTTGGCAAGAAACTACGATATTAGTTGGTAAATGAGTGATTCGCACAGCAGAATGAGTTGTATTTACTCCTTGTCCACCTTTACCAGATGAACAAAAAGTATCTATTCTAATATCTTTATCCTCAATTACTAAATCTACATCTTCAGCTTCAGGTAAAACAGCAACTGTAGCTGCTGAAGTATGAACTCGACCAGCTTTTTCAGTCTCTGGGACTCTTTGAACTCGATGGACTCCACTTTCATATTTTAAAGTTCCAAATGCATTATCACCTGTAATTGAAAAAATTATTTCTTTAAAACCACCAATTCCTATTTTGTTTTCATTAATAATCTTAATCTTGTAGTTATTATCTTCTGCAAAACGAGAATACATTCGAAAAAGGTCAGCAGCAAACAAAGCTGACTCATCTCCACCAGTTCCAGCTCTAATTTCCATAATGGCATTCTTCTTGTCCAGAGGAGAGGAAGGGTTTATTAATTCTTCAGTTTCTAGTTCTTGCTTTTCTAATTGCTTTTCTAAATCTACCTTTTCCTCTTCAGCCATTTTAATTAATTCTTCATCACCAGACTTTAAAGCTTCATCACATTCTTTAACTTGTTTTTTTAAACTCTCTAATTCTTCAATCTTAGTAAGTGCTTTTTTAACTTCATTGTATTCCTGAGAGATTACTTGCATTTTTTTATGATCATTAAAAACAGCTGGATCATTCATTTGAGCTTCCAGTTTTGCAAACTTATCTCGATATTCCTTAATTTGTTTCTCAGTAATCATATATTTATTATATATTGTTTTAAAAAACAAAAACACCCCAAAAAAGAGGAGTGTTTCTTATTTCAATACAGTTATTTTTCAGTAGTTGCCTTTATTTTCTTAGCCTTAGTCTTTTTTGCTGTGTTTCTGACTTTCTTAGCTTTCTTTCCAATCTTAGTTTTAGCCATTTTAGCTTGATCAGCTAATCTCTTTTCATATTTGTTAATAATACCAGCATCATCGATAAGTTTTTGTTTACCAGTATAGAAAGGATGACATTTAGAACATAATTCAACCTCTATTTGTTCGTTAGTTGATCCAATTTCAAAAGTATTGCCACAAGTACAAGTGACCTTAGCTTTCTTATTATATTTTGGATGAATATCTTTTTTCATAGTATTTCTAATATTTATTGATTTAGTTATATGAAAGATAATAGCAGAGTTTGGAGAATAAATCAAGGGTTAATAAGCTATAACTCATAAGTTACAAGAATTAAATATTATTTATTTTTTAACAAAAAAGCTTCTTATTATAATAAGAAGCTTTTTATTACATTTTAATTAGTCTATTTCTTTAAATTTTTTTTGAAGTCTTTCAGAGACATATCTTAAAGAACTTTTTGAGTGATTAAACGCAGCTTCAACTATTTCCTCATCGTCTAAAAATTTAGTATGTTTTATCATATCTCCATGTATTTTGACTGTAGCTAAAACAATTTCCCTATCATTTATAAGTTTTTCTGGTAAATATGCTATTACGAATGGATTTTTTTCAAGTATATCTAAAATAAATTCTTTATCATTTTTAAGATCTTCAGAAGCATAGTCAAAGGCTTCTTTTGTTTCAGTAACTGCAGCTGAAACAACTTCTTTATCATTTTTAAGATCTTCAGAAACATGCTCTAAACCACGTCCCCAACTTTTCATTGCAGCTAAAACAATTTTTTTATTATTCTTATCTTCTTCTGAGAGATCTTTTAAAAGCCATCCATATTTTGTAACTTCTTCTATAACTTTATCTATTCTTTTAATTTCTGAATTGTTTTCTTGTTTTTCTTTATTATTTTCTATAATATCTGGTTGTTCCATGGTCATAATTTTTTTATTAATTATTAATTGTATTTTTATATTATCATAATGACAGTAATAATCAACAAGAATTTGTAATAAAAATAGTTTTTTAATAGTCTTAATATATGTAAGCTAAAAAAATAAAGAAAAAGAAAAATCAATGAAAATTAGAGTGAAATTCTGTACTAAAATTTGTGTTTAGAAAATTAAAATGGGATGTTTGTTTAAAGGAGCTATTAATTAGCTACTTTTTTCTTTTAAACCATTGCCAAAGATAATTTATTATGCTAGAATCTAATTACTAAATTAAGTATTAATTACTTGAATTTTTTATATTAATAATAATAATTTTAAGAAAAATATATATGAAAACAGTATCAATCCTAGATTTATTAAAAAGTGGAGCTCATTTCGGGCATCAAAAGTCAAAACGTTATCCTAAAATGGATAAGTATATTTTTGGTCTTCAAAATGGTACTCATATTATCAATCTAGAAGAAACAATTAAATCTTTAGAAGGTGTATCTAAATTTATTAAAAAGATAGTAGCTGATGATGGTCAGATTCTTTTTATCGGAACTAAAAGACAAGCTAAAGACATTATCAAACAGAATGCTGAAAAATGTAGTATGCCTTATGTAATCTTTAGATGGATTGGTGGAACCTTTACTAATTTCAAGAATATTCAAAAACTTCCTAAGAAATTAACAGAATTAGAAGAAAACAAAGAAAAAGGAACTTACAAAAATAATACTAAGAAAGAAAACCTAATTATTGATCGGGAAATTGCTAAGTTAAAAGAGATGGTTGAAGGAATTAGAACTATGGAAAAACTTCCAGCAGCAGTATTTGTCGTGGATATTAAGAATGAAAAGACTGCAGTAGAAGAAGCTAACAAAAGAAATATTCCAGTAATCGCTATCACTGATACTAATGTTAATCCTGATAAGGTAGCTTACCCAATTCCAGCTAATGATGATTCTGTAAAAACTATTGAATTAATCACTGGTATTATCAGTGAAGCTATTCTAGAAGCTAAGAAGAAATAAAAAAATAAAACTTAAAAAAATATGGCAGATTTAAAACTAATTAAAAAATTAAGAGATTTAACTGGTGCGGGAATGATGGATTGTCAAAAAGCATTAGCAGAAGCTAGTGATGATATGGATAAAGCAGTTGAGCTTTTAAGAAAAAGAGGTGAAAAGATGGCTGGTAAAAAAGCAGACCGAGTAGCTAATGAAGGAGTAATCGCTATTGTTGGTGATACTAAAAAATTAGCAATCGTAGGTTTAAATTGTGAAACTGATTTTGTAGCTCGAAATGAAGACTTTCTAAAATCTGTTAATGAATTTGCAAATAAATTACTAGAACTTGGTAAAGAAGAATTTGAATCTTGGGCAACAGCTAAAATTAAAGATGAATTAATAGTTAAGATTGGAGAAAATCTAAAACTAGCTCAATTTGATATTATTGAATCTCCAGTTATTGGATATTATTTACATTCTAATAAAAAAGTAGCTACTGTAGTTTCCTTGTCTAAAGGTAGTGAAGAAGTAGCTAAAGAAATAGCTATGCATGCTACTGCGATGAATCCTCAATACTTAAAACCAGAAGATGTTCTAGCTGATGTTTTAGAAAAGGAAAAAGAAATCTACAAAGAACAATTAGCTAAAGAAGGAAAACCGGCTGATATCATGGAAAAGATCTTAGTAGGTAAAGTTAATAAATTCTATCAAGAAGTCTGTTTAGTTAAACAAGCTTTTGTAAAAGATGATAAAAAGACTATTGAAAAACTATTAGAAGAAAGTGACGCTAGTATCGAAAAATTTACAAGATATGCACTATAATCTATACTTAAGTTAGATTATGATTAATATATAGTTCTCATGAAATATAAAAAGATTATTCTAAAATTATCAGGCGAAGCTCTATCTGGTTCTGATTTTTTTGGTTTTGATTTTAAGAAAATAGATTCAATAGCTCAGGAGATAAAGTTTTTTCAAAAGAAAAAAATAAATCTAGCTATTGTTGTTGGAGCTGGGAATATATTTAGAGCTCGAATGCTAAAGGGTAAAGAATTAGATCGAGTAGATGCTGACTATCTAGGAATGCTATCCACAAATTTAAATGGCTTAGCTTTGTACAACTACTTCCAGAAAGTAAAGATAAAGTCTCAAGTCCTGTCAGAAATACCAGTGGATGGTTTAATTGAAAAGTTTAGTATTCAGAAAGCAGAAGCTTGTTGGAAGAAAAATCAAATCTTAATCTTTGCTGGTGGAACTGGAAAACCATATTTCACTACTGATACCTGTGCTTTAATCAAAGCTAAAGAAATGAAAGCTGATATAGTTTTGAAAGCTACTCAAGTTAATGGAGTGTATAACAAAGATCCAGAGAAATACAAAGATGCTAAGATGTTTAAAGAATTAAGCTATCAAGAAGCTTTAGATCAGAAATTGGAAGTGATGGACAAAGAAGCTTTTCAAATAGCTCAGAAGAATAAAATCCCTATTCGAGTTTTTAAATGGCAGAAGGGAAACTTACAAAAAGCCGTAGAAGGCAAAAACTTAGGAAGCTTAGTAAAATAATTAAAGAAGAATATATGAAAATTGTTAGTGTAAAATTTGCCCCTTGGGATAATGAATACTATTTCTTACCAGAAGATAAAGATGGTAATAGTTTAGATATTAAAGTTAAAGACCAAGTAGTAGTAGAAACTGTTGTTGGTTCTGATGTCGCTACAGTAATAAAAATAGAAGAGAAGCAGGAAGAAGCTAAAGCAGAAGCTAATAACAAACAAGCTGATTTAGATATTAAACCTATCATTAGAATAGCTAATGAAAAAGATCTAGAAACTTTAAAGAAGAATAATTCAAATAATCACAAGCTTTTAAGAGAGAGTAGAAGAATGGTTAAGAAGTATGAACTTAATATGAAGTTAACTGACCTTCATGTTTCTTTTGATGATGTGATGTTAGTTATAGCTTTCATAGCTGATGGTCGAGTTGATTTTAGGGAATTAGTTAAAACCCTTTCTAAGAAATACAAGAAGAAGATTAGATTGTATCAATTAGGGGTTAGAGATGAAGCTAAAATTTGTGGTGATCTAGGTGATTGTGGTCAAACATTATGTTGTAAGAGGTTTTTAAGTAGATTAGAGAGTATTACTACTGGCTTTGCTAGAGATCAACAAGTATCTCATAGGGGTTTAGATAAATTATCTGGAGTCTGTGGTAGATTGAAATGTTGTTTAGCATATGAAGAAGAAGCTTACAAAGAGAAATTAGTTGGTTTACCTCAATTAGGAGATACTATTAAAGTTAAAGAAGGACAAGGTATTGTAATGGATATTAATCCCTTACAAAGAAAAGTAAAAATTAGATTACGAGAAGACAAGAGTATTGTAGAAATTCAGTATTAACTTCTATTCATAAATCTAGTATAATTAAGCTATGCTTAAAATAAAGAAAGACAAGAAAGTTTTCATCAACCATGAGAAGTACTGTAAGGGTTGTTCTTTATGTGTCGAACAATGTCCTCAGAAGTGTCTAAAACTGACTGACAAGAGAAAGGGAGTTTATGGTAATAAGACAGTAGAGTGTGATATTGATAAATGTATTCAATGTAAGATATGTGAAAGAATTTGTCCTGATGGAGCTATTAAAATAGGGGAGTAAGAAGAAAGTTAAATATAAATTAAAAGGTCGCATGTTAGCGATTTTTTATTTTATTAAATAATTATTAAAACTATGCAACAATATTTAATCAAATTTATTGAATGGACAAAATTAAAAATTAGAATACATGTTTCGAATGTTGAGCTTGTCTATTTTAGAGAGAAAGAAATTTGGTGGTCTAGTTTAGGTGTTAATATCGGTTATGAACAAGACGGTAAAAATACTAATTTTGAACGACCAATTATTGTTCTAAAAAAGTTTAACAAAGATGTGTTGTGGGTAGTACCAACTACAACTAAAGAAAAAACAGGAGAATATTATTATCAATTTGAATACAAGAAACGTAAAATGTGGGTGATATTAACCCAGTTGAGATTAATTAGTAGTAAAAGGTTGCTTAGGAAGATAGGGATGTTTCCAGACGAAGATTTTCAAGAGATTAAAGAAAGAATAAAAAGATATTTATAAAAAAACGATCTCCACACCTTGCGGAGTGGAGCCTCGGAGCAACCCCTAAAAGGGGATACCATTAATACTTTTATTATAACCTCATATTTTTAAAAGTCAAGTGAATACAAGTTATAAGTTATAATAAAGTATTTTTTTGATTCATAAACTAAAATAAGAAAATATTATAAGTGATTTTTATTTGATTGAGATTGATTTTTTACCTTAAAAATGGGAGAATAGATATATTAAATTATTTAATACTGTATGAAATATAAAACAAAAGAACAAGTTATTAAACGTGCTAATGGATTAATTGATAAATCTTTGAGTATGGTTTTGAATGATTATGATTTAAGAGTTATTGATGAGACAATAACTAATTATAAATTAAGAAGAAAAGGACATTTAGGTAATTTAGTAGAAGAACATTATTTTGGTATTAAACCTAATAATGATAGTAGTCCTGATTTTAAAGAATTTGGAATAGAATTAAAATGTACTCCATTGAAAAAACACAATAAGAATAAGTATTCAGCAAAAGAGAGATTAGTTTTTTCTATGATTAATTATAATGATGTTATTAGTGAGAAATGGGAAGAAAGTTCTTTTCTAAAGAAAAATAAATTACTTTTAATATTGTTTTATCTTTTTGAAAAAGATATATCTATTATTCATTATAAATTTAAATATTCTCATCTATTAAACTTATTAGAAGATATATCTGAACGAGATATATTACAGATTAAAGAAGATTGGGAATTTATAATAAATAAAGTTAAAAATGGCGAAGCCCATTTGTTATCAGAAGGAGATACTTATTATTTAGGAGCTTGTACGAAAGCTGCAGATAGTTCGGTATTAAGAGAACAGCCAGAGTCTGATATAAAAGCGAAACCAAGAGCGTTTTCGTTGAAACCAAAATATTTAAATTTTATTATTCAAAATCATTTATTAAAAAGAGATTTTGAAGGAGATTCAATATTTAAAGATGATGATAGTCAGAAAACTATAGAAGAAGTAATAAATGAAAAATTTGCTAAATATATCGGAAAAACAAATACAGATATTGAAAATATTTTAAATTTAAAAAAGAATAAAAAAGCGAAACAGTATAATAGATTATTAGCTAATGGTATATTAGGTGTTAAATCTAAAGCTAAAGAATTAGAAAAAGCTAATATAACCATGAAAGTTGTTATCTTGGAGTCTGAAGGATCTTTAAAAGAATCAATATCATTTTCGGCTTTTAAATATAAAAAATTAGTTACTCAAGAGTGGTATAACGAAGAGACTGGAAAGATGTCAGATTTTCATATGTTAATAGATTCAAAGAAATTTCTTTTTGTAGTTTTTCAAAAAAAAGAAGATAGTGAAGAAATAGTTCTTAGAAAAATTAAGTTTTGGAATTTTCCAATAAAAGATATTGAAAAAGCAAAAGATGTTTGGGAGAAAACTATTAAATTAATTAATAAAGGGAAAATTGTTAAAAACATAATTAAGCAGAAAAATGGTAAAGAAAAAAAAGAAACACATTTTCCTGGTACTACATATAATGGAGTAGTTCATGTGCGACCGCATGGTAGAAATGCAGCTGATACAGATGATTTAGTAGTTACAGACAAATTTACGGGATTAATGAAACATACAAAACATTGTTTTTGGCTAAATGCAGAGTATATTGAAAAAGTACTTAAAAATGATAATTAAAAATTTGATCAAATTATTGAATTTTGGTATAATGTCAGTAATTAAGTTTTAATGTAATTAGATATGAAAAGAATAAAAATTGTTGAATTGTTTGCAGGAGTAGGTGGTTTTAAGATAGGTCTTGAGGCTGCTAGTGATAAGGAATTAAAATATGAGGTAGCTTGGAATAACCAATGGGAACCAAGTACTAAAATTCAGCATGCTTCAGACATTTATAAAATTAGATTCGGTGATAAGAATCATTCAAATAAAGATATTGAAGATGTTATTGAAAATACTTTTTCACAAATTAAAAATCATGATTTATTAGTTGGTGGATTTCCTTGTCAGGATTATTCAGTTGCTAAAACACTTAAGAATTCAAAGGGGTTAATTGGAAAGAAGGGTATTCTATGGTGGTCAATCTATAATATTTTAAAGAAAAAGGGTAAAGATTCTCCAAAGTATATTTTATTAGAAAATGTCGATCGTTTATTGAAATCTCCTGCAGGTCAAAGGGGTAGAGATTTTGCTATTATGCTCGCATCTCTTTCAGATTTAGGATATGCAGTTGAATGGCGAGTAATTAATGCCGCAGAATATGGTTTTCCTCAAAGAAGAAAAAGAGTTTTTATTCTTGGTTATAAAAATAATACTAAAATATATAAAAAATTGAAGAAAGATATTGATAATTGGATAAATAAAACTGGAATAATTGCAAAAGCGTTTCCGGTTGAAAAAGTTGACGCAGATAGATCTAAAAGATTTAAAATAAAAGGAGATTTCAATTATATTACAGATAATTTTTCTGAAAATAATCTTTTCGAAAATTCAGGAGCAATGTTAGATAGGAAAATTACAACAATTAAAACCATTCCAAAATATAAAGGAAAAAGAGTTCTACTTGGGGATATATTAATAGATGAAAAAAAGATACCAAAGGAATTTTTTATAGATAAATTTCAACTTAAAAAATGGAGTTATTTAAAAGGCTCTAAAAAGATTAAAAGAGTTTCGAAATCTGGTCATAAATATGATTATTCTGAAGGAGCAATGACTTTTCCAGATGCTCTTGATAGACCAGCTAGAACTATAATTACTGGTGAAGGAGGAACTTCTCCTTCTAGATTTAAACATGTAATTAAAACTAAGTCTGGAAGATTAAGAAGGTTGACTCCTCTTGAATTAGAGAGACTCTGTATGTTTCCAGATAATCATACAGAAGGACTTCTTGATACAAAAAGAGCTTTTATGATGGGAAATGCTTTAGTAGTTGGAGTTATTCAAAGATTAGGAGAATCTTTAAGAGATTTTATAAAAAGTTAGATAAATTTTAAATTATTTCAAAAACCACCTCTCCCGAGGTGCTTTTTTATTGTTAGCATTGCTGCAAAAAGGTTTACACTTTTCATAGGAACATCTAAGGTAAA
>CAYRHT010000002.1:0-7497 GCA_964424195.1 uncultured Gammaproteobacteria bacterium
TCGAACCCTCGACCTCCTGCGTGACAGGCAGGCGTTCTAACCAACTGAACTACCACCCCAACAAAAATGTCTGTTTAGGATAACTTATTTTTTCAATGTTTTGATAATATTCTCGAAAACTTTAGGATTATTCTCAGCTAAATCAGCTAATACTTTTCTATCTAATTCTACTTTATTTTTCTTTAGTAAGTCAATAAATCTACTATAAGATAGGTCATATTTTCTAACTGCAGCATTTAATTTAGTTTGCCATAGTCTTCTCATAACACCTTTTTTCTTTCTTCTATCTGCTAAAGAATTAGCACCAGCTTTTTTAACAGCTGTTTTAGCTAATTTAATTTTAGTATTACGTTTGAATTTATATCCCTTAGTCTTTTTTAAAAGATTTTTTCTACTTTTAACATGACTTGGGCCTCTTTTTACTCTAGGCATATGTTTAGATAATTATAATTTATAAATATTTCTTTATACTTTGAATCTTAGATTTGTGTAATTTTCCATCTCTTCTTTTATTTCTAGTTTTTTTACCAGATTCATGAGCATTAAAATGGTCTTGACCCTTAGATCTCACAATCACTTTCCCTTTTTTAGTTTTCTTAACTCTTTTAGTAAGAGCTTTATATGTTTTCATTTTCGGCATATGTTTATTTAGATTTTATTATTGTTGATAATCGACCTCCTTGAGCTTTTAAGTCTTGCTCACTTACTGTTTCATTTTCTATTTCTTCTATAAAGTTACTAATAACGTCTCTAGCTAAATCTTTATGAGCTTTTTCTCTTCCTCTTAAATTTAACTCTATTTTAACTTTATCACCTTGTTTTAAAAATTTTTCAGCTTGTTTTCTTTTGAAATCAATATCGTGTTTCCCTATCTTTAGAGACAGTCTAATTCCTTTAATTTCTACTTTCTTTTTCTTTTGTTCCTTTTGTTTCTTTGATTTGCTGTATTGAAATTGTCCAAAATCAGTAAATTTACAAACTGGTGGATTACCTAAAGGGGACACCTCTACAAGATCTAATCCTTTTTCTTGAGCCTTAGAGATAGCTAATTTTGTATCCATTACTCCTAATTTTTCACCATTGTCACTAATCACAAAAACTTCTGGTATTCTAATTTGATAGTTTACCTTAAATTTTTTAGTTGGTTTCCACTTTTTTGATGATCTCTTTGGAATATAATTTTGGTTAATTTTTATACTATATTATATAGTAATTTATGGTGGAGATGAGGAGTATTGCACTCCTGTCTGCATAGCACCTAATTCTTTTTCTACAAATTTAGTCTATTCTAATATCTCGAAATTAACTAAAGAATAAACAAAAAATTAATTTCAAAAGCTTATTTATTTTTCACTATCACCCAATAAGCGAGGAGAGAGTATAACCTAATAATTTGGCACTCTTAAATCTCTATTAGATATCGAAATTCAGAATGGCTTAATCAATTTTGTTAAGCAGTTACCGTATTAAAGTTTAAGCTTGTAAACAAGCTGGCTACTTTGTTGGTAATATTTTTGACATTTATGTTGTCGTGTTTTTTACAAGAATTTCTAACTTGATTTGCTAAAGAACTAAATATGGTATGTATCAAATTAAGACATCCCCATAAAATAACTATACAGCGATTGCATAGTTTATGTAAAATAGTATATCTTAGTTTCATGCTTCTGTCAACGCTTAAGAACTAATTTTATATCTAAATATAACTAGATATGTAATTTAAATTTACGGTCAATTTTTCTTTTTAAGTCTTTCTTTTTTAAAGCATCTCGTTTATCAAATTTCTTTTTACCACTGGCTATTCCAATTTCAATTTTAAGGAGGTTCTTTTTTATAAATACTTTTAAAGGAATAGCGGTGTGAGTTTTTTGATCTAAAAAAGCTTTGATTTTAGAAATTTCTTTCTTAGTTAAGAGGATTTTTATATCTCGATTTAACTTATGTTTGATTGTATTTATATTTGCTTTTTTGTAGAGAGGTAGCTTTAAATTAACTAAGTATAATTCATTCTTTTTTTCTTTGACATATGAACCATCTAAATTTAATTTATGAGTTTTAATTGATTTAACTTCATCACCAAATAGAATTAAACCAGCAGAAAAAGTATCTTTAATTTGATAAAGATGAAGAGCTTTTTTATTTTCTATTAATAATTTTTCCATTTAGTTTAATTTTTATAATTCTTATACTAATAGTATAGTTTATTCTATTAATAAGCTCAAGTATAAGAATCTTTTATCTTATTATACTACTATATGTATTTATACATAAAAACATACCTATAAGCACTTAGGAGATAAAAGGAGTTATAAACAGGTATTTATACACAGTGGGGATAAATAACAGTATATCGGATAATAAACTATGAAATATCGGATAGATTTTAAAGTATATCGGTTATCTATATATCCTTTAAAAAGGGCCTTGAAGTTATTTGGAGGTTTTTATTGAGAATTTCCTAATTTGTGTTGATTCTAAGTTAAGTAGGATAATTATAGGTTTTTTATTAAAGATTCAAGCAAATTACGAAGTAATTTATATTTTCCTATATTATTAGTTGTTGTTTTAGATGCTGTAATGGAATTTATCATCTTAAGTATGTTAATACCAGTAAATAATCATTTAACTAATAATTTTTGTTAATACTGCTCGTTTTATTTGAATTTGTTCGTTCTAAAAAGTGGGTTAAAGGGAAAAGGATTGCTTTCAATAAGAATGTAAGTATTGAGATAAAGCTTTCTAATTATTCGTTTTGATAAATCTTTATTATCCTAAATTAATTATGTTTTAAAGTTTGATTTATATTTAATAATTAGTTAATAATTCTGTTACTATTTCAGTTATTACTTGTTAGGTAATGCTAATATTGCCTGTGCTGTAAAGTATGAGTTTATATATGGAATATTTTTAATAAATTTATCCTTTTATCTTAATTGTTTCTAGGTTAATCTAGGATAGAAATTGCTTATATTTCTTTATTGTTTGGAGCTATTTTTTGATCCTTATTTGTTGAGTTTTTTGTGGATAAGTTTAATACTTATTTTTATATCGGATAAATTGTTAATTTTAGTAGAGAAGTATAGCTTTATAAGACACCTTTTATACTTTTATTATTCTATTTTTACCCTTATTTTAAAGGGTAAAATCTTTATTATCAGTATATCGGATAATTGTCTAATATCGGATTATTTTTATACGATATATTGGTTGTTTATTTTGCTAAAATATTATATAATTATTATAGAAATTTAAGATATATTTAGAGTAAAAAAAGAGCTTAAAATGTATCAATTAAAATACTAAATGCTTGTCAAAAAGAATGCTTGTCGAAGACCAAAATAAAAAGAATAAAAAGGAATATATTAGTTTAGCCGAAGCAGCTAAATATTCTTCTTATTCTCAAGATTATTTATCTCTTCGAGCTAGACAAGGAAAATTAAAATCTGTTAAGTTAGGAAGAAATTGGGTAACTAAAAAAGACTGGGTTAAAGATTATGAAAAAAATAATTCTGATTATCGAGTAGAAACTGAAAAAGGTGATTGGCAACCAACTCGTCCAAGTGAAAATGGTTTTGATAAACTTCTAGAAGAAGTAAATTTATTTGACTCAGTTAAAATAAAAGCTGGGTATTTTGCTTTTGCTGGAATTACTAAAAACTTAGTTACTGATATTTCTAATTATTTTCAGAATATAAATTTAAAACAAGTAATCTCTACTAAGAAATTACTTAAACCAGAATTTTCTAATTATTATTCTTTAAATCAATTTTTTAGATCATTGAATTTTTCTATAATTCTTTTATTACTTTTTATTTCTCTTAGAACTTTAACTCCAATTGCTCTAGGCGCTTATGAAAGAAATGGAGGAGATATTAAAAAATCTTTAAACCTTGCTTCTAATAAAATTTTTACTACTTACAAGAATACGTTTGAAAATATTTCTAATAGCTTAATTGATGCTAATGGAAATTTAAAAAAACAATATGCAAAATTTCCAAAACATATTGAAGTAATTAAAAATACATTTGAAAATGATTTTGCTTTTGTTAATAATTTAGCAGATGAGCAATTAAAAATTTTTGATATTTCTAGAGAAAATCGTTTTAATTTTTCCAAGATATCAAAATCAAGTTTAGATATCTTAGCTTATAATGATGCTTCAAAATTTTTAGCTCATTATGATGATTTATTAAAACCATATCCAGCTCAAATTTTAGGAGCTAAAGAATCTAATTCAAATTTAGGTGATTTAAATACAAAAGAACAAGGTAATAATATTTCATTAGCTATTAATAGATTTTTACAAAAGATTGATTTTTACAGAAATACTCCGATTAGATTTGCAGAGAGTTTAGCTTGGAGAGCAGAGTCAATTAATTTAGCTTTTTGGCAAAATATTTTAGGAGCATTTAAAGATGTCCTTCAAATTAGTGAAACTAAATATGTTTATGAAGAAAGAGAAAATATTCCTCAGACTATAGTTCAAAATTATTATACCACTGAAGGTGGAATTGAGGTTTTACAAGAAACCATTACAGTTAAGGGTGAGAAAGGAGACAGAGGAGGTGATGGTCAAGATGGTACTCAGGGTCTTCAAGGGGAGCAAGGTTTACCAGGAGAACCAGGAGTTCCAGGACCTACTGGTCCAGCAGGATCAGGAGGAGGTGGTGGAGGGACAACTATAGTTCAAGGTGGAGATGCTTACTTAGACGGAAACAATACTTGGTCAAATACAAATACTTTTACAGCTCAAGTTCTTATGCGAGATTTAGGTGTTTCTCGTTATTTAGGTAGTCAATACCTATCAGTAGCTGATGTTTTGTCAGTTCAACCAGATGAAGATGGAGGAATGATAGTTAACGGTGATGCTACTTTCAATGATCCAGTAGTTTTTAATAATACTGTATCTCTTGCTTCAGGAATGAGTTTAACTGGTAATCAGTCAATCTCTGGAACTTTGAGTGTTGGTGGAGTTACAAACTTAACTAGTAATTTAACAGTTGGAAGTGCTTTGTCTGTCACTGGAGAATCTACTTTAGCTACTACTACAATAGCTGGAACTGGTATATTTACAAAAACTCCAATAACAACTATGCCAGCAGTTTTGATTGAGTCTAATGGTTTAAATAATTTTGATACTTCTACTTCAACATATTTAATGGTTAATGCTGACTCTGGATTTAGTGGTAATCTATTAGATTTAGAAGTTAATGGAGTTAGTGTTTATTCAGTAGATGCTTCGGGAAATGTAGTTAGTACTGCTGCTTATGCTGGACATTTCTTACCAACAGTTGATAATAGTTTTTATATCGGCAGTGAAGACAAGAGATGGTCTCGAGGATATTTTTCAGATTATTTACAGATATCAAATTCTGGACAAACAGCTACTTCAACTTTAGATATAGATAGTTTAGCAACCCAGGCGTCAGTTTTTACTTTACAAACAGCAAATACTTATGATTTAAATTTAATAGCTGGGGATGATTTAGAAATTACAGCTACTTCTACAAATATTACTGGAGCTTTAGTAGTTTCTGGTGTGACAACTTTAGCTAGTAATTTAAGTATTGGTGGTAGAGCTACAATCACAGCTTTAACAGGCAATATTGACACTCAAGGAAGTATTTCAGCTTCAAGTACCTTGTTAATTGATGGAGCTGCTAGTTTAGGAAGTACATTGGCGGTGACTGGAGAAACAACTTTAAATGCTACTACAACTTTAGCTACAGATTTAAGAGTTGATACCAATACTTTAGTAGTAGATAGTTTTAATAATCGAGTTGGTATTGGAACTACTACTCCAGCCATGAAATTGTCAGTTAATGGTGATGCATTATTCAATGGAGACTTGAGCTTAGCTAATATTACAGCTACCGGAACAGTTTCAATAGGCTCTACTTTAGCTGTAACTGGAGTAACTACTTTAAATAATAATATTTCTATCGCTGGCAATGCCACTACTACCGGAATTACTTATTTAGGAAATAATTTAACTATTGGGGGTAATACAACAGTGACTGCTTCTACTGGCAATATTGAAACTGAAGGAGATTTAACTATCCAAGGCAATGATTTAACTTTTGGTGACGGAGCTACTATTGTTAATACTGATACTAATACTTTAACTATTACTGAAACTAACATTAGTATAGCTGGCAATCTAATAGTTTCTGGTTCTCAAACATTTATTGGTGATTTAGCTGTTGGTGGTAGAGCTACAATCACAGCTTTAACAGGTAATATAGATACTGAAGGGAGTGTTTCAGCTTCAAGTACTTTAACAGCTTATGCTACTACAACTCTAGCTACAGATTTAAGAGTTGATACAAATACTTTAGTAGTGGATAGTTTTAATAATCGATTGGGTATTGGAACTACTACGCCAGCCATGAAGCTATCAGTCAATGGTGATGCATTATTCAATGGAGACTTGAGCTTAGCTAATATTACAGCTACCGGAACTTTGACTTTAGGTAGTGCGTTTAATGTTGGTGGTGTTTCTGGATTAGCATATAATGCTATATCTGATTCAGGAGTAACTAGTCATAGTTTAGCTTCAGATAATGATTTATATATGGAAGGAGATTTAGAAGTAGATGGTGGTGTGTATTTTGATGGTAGCTTAACAGTAATTGGACTTACTACTCTAAGTGGTAATTTAGACGTTAATGGTACAGCTAATGATATCGCTGGAACTTTAACTTTGTCAGGAAATAATCTTAGTTTTGGCAATGGAGCTACTATTGTTAATACTGATACTAATACTTTAACTATTACCGAACAAGATTTATCAATTGTAGGAGATTTAGATATTACTGGTCAAGATCTACAAGCCACAACTGGTGTATTAAATATTTCTAAATCTGGTTCTATGACTACTGTCAAAGGAACTTTAAATGTAGATGAAGCAGTAATTTTTGATACAACTTTAGCAGTCACTGCTACTACAACTTTAACCACTGATTTAGTAGTTGATACTGATACATTATTTGTAGATAGTTTTAATGATAGAGTAGGTATTGGTACTACAACTTTATCAAATTTTGCATTAGAAGTAGAAGGTGATATTGGTCCAAGTTTAAATAATACCTATTCTCTTGGTATGGTAACTAATATGAGTACCATGGATCAAAGTCTTTCAATGGCCGATGCTTCTTTCTGGGGTGAAGATGGTGCTGATAATTCTGGGTATTCAGTTGCTTCAGCTGGCGATGTCAACGGTGATGGCTATGATGATATTCTAATTGGAGCTTATGGCGATGATGATGGTGGTGATAGCGCTGGACAAACATATTTAATTCTAGGTCAGGCATCAGGCTGGACAATGGATCAAGACTTGTCTACTGCTGATGCTTCTTTTATTGGTGAAGATGGTACTGATATGTCTGGTTCTTCAGTTGCTTCAGCTGGCGATGTCAACGGTGATGGCTATGATGATATTTTAATTGGAGCTTATGGCGATGATGATGGTGGTGATAGCGCTGGACAAACATATTT
>CAYRHT010000002.1:7597-210903 GCA_964424195.1 uncultured Gammaproteobacteria bacterium
TAATTGGAGCTTATGGCGATGATGATGGTGGTGATAGCGCTGGACAAACATATTTAATTCTAGGTCAGGCATCAGGCTGGACAATGGATCAAGACTTGTCTACTGCTGATGCTTCTTTTATTGGTGAAGATGGTACTGATATGTCTGGTTCTTCAGTTGCTTCAGCTGGCGATGTCAACGGTGATGGCTATGATGATATTTTAATTGGAGCTTATGGTGATGAAGATGGTGGTTATGCTGCTGGTGCTGGTGCTGGACAAACATATTTAGTTTTTTCTAATGAAATGCAGTTTGATAGTGTTTTAGCTCGACATGGCCATTTTGGAGATTCTGTTTTTGTTGGTAGAGGTTTAACTGTTGATGAGAATTTAACTGTCAATGGAACTATTTATGGAAATATATCTGGAAATATATCTGGAACTATTAATCCAGGATTTGCTATTGGTTCAATAGCGTTTCAAGGAGCTTCTGGATTGACTCAAGATAATGATAATTTCTTTTGGGATGATACTAATAATAGATTGGGTATTGGTACTACTACACCATCTAGGTTCTTAGAAATAGTAGACACTTCTAATCCACAAATGCGATTAAGCTATGATTCATCTAATTATGCTGATTTACAAGTAGTCAATAATGGTGATTTAAATATTTTATCAAGTTCAAATATAGTAGCGATTGGTAATTCATCAGCTGTAGTAGATTATGAATTAAGAGTACATGGTTATGATGGTTCTACTAATCGATATTTGGCTATGAGTCATGGTGGTGATGAAGCAACTATTGAAGCTTCTTATGGAACTTCTTGGATTAAGATAGCTAATAATGCAGTTGATGTTTCCTCTGGTGTAGCTTTGTTTGGTAATTCTAATTCTGGGGAAAATAGAGAATTAAGAGTTTATGGTTATTTAACTGCTGATACTGCTAGTCGCTATACCTCTTTAAAAGTAGATGATACTAATGATGAATTTTTAATTACTGTAGACCCTAGTATTTTAATGGGAGCAGCAATTCAATTAGCTGATGCAGCTGGAGCTACAGAATTTAGAGTTCGAGATAGTGCTGGTACAGAAGTATTTTCTGTAGATAGTGATGGTGATGTTGAAGCTAATAAGGTTGGAATTAATGTTGCTCCTTCAGCTACTTTAGATATTCAAGGTGATGCTGGTCAGACTAATGATTTATTTGCCATTGCTAGCTCCACTGGTCAAGAATATTTAGCAATGTCAAATTTAGGTAAAACTGTTATAACTGGCAAAGTTGTTAATCCAAATCATGCTGGTGTGATTGAAGACGGTGATGGTGGAGCTGATTTGGAAGAGGCTTATACTGTGGCTGTTTCTGGAGATTATGCTTATGTTGGCAATATGGGCGGTGAGTCTATTGAGATAGTTGATATATCAGATCCAACAAATCCAACCCATCTTTCTAATTTAGCTGACGGTGGTGTTTCTGCCCCTTATTTTACTTCTACAGTATCTGTAGTTGTCTCCGGAGATTATTTGTATGTTTTGTCTTTAGATGGAAATGGAACTTTAAGTATTGTAGATATTTCTAATCCGGCTAATCCTACTTTGAATGGATATATTAAAACTGGTAGTGGTGGAGCAAATTTTTTTAATTCTGATCAATTATATATTTACAAGAATTTTGCCTATATTACTTATAGTAGCGGATTAGCGATAATAAATGTTTCTGACCCTTATAATCCAACTTGGGCTGATAGTATTGACGATGGTGAGGGAGGAGCTCAATTAGAAGGTGCTTACGGTCTCTATGTAACTAACGACTATGCTTATATAGGAGCTGATGATACTAATGCTTTCGAAATAGTTGATGTTTCTGATCCTTATAATCCAGTCCATGCTGGTTATTTAGCTGACGGTGGAGCTGGCGCTCCTTATATTGACAATACTTATTCAGTATATGTGTCTGGTAACTATGCTTATTTAGTAGATTATACTAGCGGTGCTTTAGAAATAATAGACATTTCTGATCCAACTAGCCCTACTCATGTTGGTAGTTTATTAGATGGCGGAGGAAGTGCTCCTTATTTAAATGGAGCGGCATCAATTAAAGTAGCTGGTAGTTATGCTTATATTTCTAGTGTTAGCGGTGCTTTAGAAATAATAGACATTTCTGATCCAGCTAATCCTACTCATGTTGGTAGTTTATTAGATGGTGATGGAGGTGTTATGTTAGGGGGTTCTTATAATTTGGATATTTCTGGTAATTATGTTTATATGGTTGCCATGGATGATAGTGCTTTAAATATTATAGATATTTCGGGAGTAGAAATATCAAATACAGAAATTGGTTCAGCTAAGATAGATTCATTACAAGTAATGAATAGAGCTCAATTTAATCAAGAATTATATGTCAGAGATTCTTTAAGTGTTGGTGGCGGAGCTGGCTTTGGTGGGGCAGTAGTAATTAATATGACTACAACTTCTACAGAAATGGGAATCTCTGCTTTGAGTGTCACAGCTACTACTTCTGATAGTTTAGTAAGTTTTAATCAAAAAGGAAGTGGAGATATATTTACTCTTCAAGATGCTGGAACAAATGTATTTACAGTCGCTGATGGTGGTAATGTTGATATTAGTGGCAATGTTGGTATTAGTACTTCAACACCTTGGGCTCATTTATCAGTAGAGAGTCAAGGTTCTTTGCCAGGCTTAGTTGTTTCAGATACTTCTAATAACACTGATTTTATTGTAGCTAGTGATGGTCGAGTCGGTATGGGAACTGCTAGTCTGGGGGAAAATAACTTATATGTTTATAATAGTGAAGCAAATGTAACATTTGGTGATGAGAATAATAGTATAAATTTTAATATCATAGATGAATGGCCTAAGATAATTGGAGATTCTAGCTCTGTTGGAGATTGGGCACTTGGTGTTTATGATAGTCTCTCAGAAGAGCATGTGTCATTATCAACAACAAATGATTATGCACTTCTTTTTGGTACTAATGATAATGAAAGAATGCGTTTAGATACAAGTGGATATTTAGGAATAGCCACTACTACTCCTTGGGGGCAATTATCAGTAGAGGGACAAGGTTCTTCACCTAGTTTTGTTATTTCAGACACTTCTAATAATACAGATTTGGTAGTTACTAATACAGGATTTGTAGGGATTGGAAAGTCCAATCCTTCTTATACTCTAGATGTCTATGCTGGCAGCGGAGTAAGATTTCATGATGATGCTCCTGATGATAGCTATTTAACCTTTGCTGAAGAATTAGGAGATCATTGGCCAAATATTAAAGGCTATTCAAATGGTAATGCTGATTGGATTTTAGGTGTTTATGAAGAATTTAGTGAAGAAATGAGTCTTTTAACTCATACTAATGATCCTTTACATTTGGGAACTAATAATACCCAGCGGTTGACAATTGAAGCTGGTGGCGATATTGGTATTGGTACTACTAATCCTCAATCCATGTTTGATGTTAATAATCTTTTTCATGTTAGTTCTACTGGAGTAGTTTCAGCTTCAAGTACTTTAACAGCTTATGCCACTACAACTTTAGCTACAGATTTAAGAGTGGATACTGACACTTTAGTAGTTGATAGTTTTAATGATCGAGTTGGGATTGGCAATGCTAGTCCTTCTAGTGATTTACATATTGGTAGTTATGGTGTTGGAAATACTACTTTTAGAATGGAGAGTAGTGGAAATGGATATTTTGGTATTTCGAATTATAGTGGAGAAACAAGATTCACTTCAGGAGCTGCTGCTACTAGTGATAATATTATGACTTTTTATACTTCAGATGCTGGTTCAGAAGGTGAAGTTATGAGGATTGATCCTAGTGGTTATTTAGGTATTGGTACTTCATCTCCAACCATGCTTTTCCATGTTGGTTCATCTACACCTTCAAGTATAGCTTCAGCTAATTATTATAACTCTGCTTATGTAAGCGGAGATTTAGAAGTAGATGGAACTACTTATTTAGGAGGTTCTTTAAATATGGGTACTGGAGGTAATATAAATAATCTTCAAACTATAGCTTATAGTGAGGGTGATTCAACTGTATCACTTACTTCTGATTTTAATATTAAATTAGGTGATCCAGATGAAGCTAATAATGGAACTATTCTTTTTGTAGATGACGATAACGAAGAAGTATCAATAACAAAGAAATTAGTAGTAACTGGTAATTTAGAGCTTGGTGGAAATGCAACTGTTACAGCTAGTACAGGAGATTTTACAACCGAAGGTAGATTATTAATTTCAGATGGTAGTGCAGCTTCTCCGTCTATAGCTTTTAAAGATGATTCTAATACTGGAATTTATCAATTATCAGATAATTCTATGGCTTTAGCCGTTAACGGATCAAGTGCGCTTTATTTAAATACAACTGCTATGCAAACTAAAGATCATTTACCATTTGTAAATAAATTTTATGATTTAGGCTCTTCTACTAGATATTGGCAAGAGTCTTATGCAGAGTTTTTATATCTTAATTCTGATTTAGATGCTAGTACTGCTAGTCCAGCCGTAGCTTTTGGTGATGGAGATACTGGTTTTTATGAAATAGCGGATGACCAACTTTCTTTAGTAGCGGGAGCAAATGAATTAATAAGATTAGGTTATGATACTATTTCTTCTTCAACTCTAAGTGTGAATGAATTTTATATTAGTGGTTTAGTAGATTTAGATGTTTCTACAACTACTTATGCGATGAATATTTATAATACTTCTACTGATACTAGTGCTGGCGGATTATATGTTCAGAACGATGGTGGAGGACTAGCTTTAGGAGTTTATGGAAATTCTGCTGAATCATTGTTTACTGTAGACTCTAATCAAACAAATATTTATAATCCAGTTAATTTTGAATCTACAGGTGATGTTGGTATTGGTTCAGACTTAGTTTTCACAGGAACACCTGGTCACATTATTGGTGAAGGTTCCTTATATTTACAAACAGATTCTTCTTGGGAAGATTTAAATCTATATTTAAACGCATCTAATGATGGTCGAGTTTATGTTCAGGATATTTTAGAAGTTACTAGTACTACTTTAGCTATGACTGGAACTAGTACTTTTAGTGGAGGCAATGTTGGTATTGGTACTACTACTCCTTATGCTGCTTTATCCTTAGTTGATACCAACGCTGCAGTGAGTGATAATGTATTTGTAATTTCAACTAGTACTAGTGGAGCTATATTCTCAGTTGACGGAGCTGGTAATTATTATTATGACGGTTCTGGTTCTACTCCAGCTGCTGATTATGCTGAGTACTATTATACTAACGATACTGATTTAGAATCTGGTGAAGCAGTTTGTATTGATGTGACTCATAATAATGCAGTAGGTCGATGTATGAATGGAGCAGATGGAAATTTAATGGGTATTGTTTCTACAGATCCTTCCATAGTTGGTAATGCTAAGCCTGGTTATGCTGAAGATGATCATTATGTAATTGTTGGTATGCTTGGACAAGTACCAACTAGAGTTTCTAATGAAAATGGTGCAATTAGACCAGGTGATTCTTTAACTTCAGCTTCTTCAACTCCGGGATATGTAATGCGAGCTGATGCTGGAAATCCAACTGTTGGTGTAGCTTTAGAAACATTAGAAGACGAAACTGGAGTTATTAATGTTTTAATTTCTCGAAGGAACAAGAGTTTAACTGTGGCTAAGGTAGAAGAAGTAATTATTGATCGAATAGCTCAGATGGAAATAGAGGATGAAGTAGCTATTTTAGTAGAACAGGCTGTTGGGGATTACAATTTTGCTTCAACTACTGAGGCATTAATTGGAACAGAGATTGCTATCTTACAAGCCCAACTCGATGCTCAAGCTGAAGTTATTAATATATTACAAGGAGATGACTATACTAGTGATGATCTTTGGGGTTTTGTAGGAGATGCTTTTGAAATTGGTGATTTTTATCAAGTAGATATTCAGGAAGCTAATTCCTATGCTATTGGTAATTTTAATGATATTTATGTAACCGGAGAAAATTCTGCTGGTTATGGAATTTATAATAAACTTTCTACTGCTAATGATGGTTTAGCTCAAACTGTATTTGGAAATTATAATCAATTACAGACTTCAAATCGAGAGGACACTGCTTTTGGTTCTTATATAGTCAGTTCAGTTGATACCTTAGATGGTATGCAAGTAGGACAGTATATTAATTTAGATAATTCTAATACTGAAAATTGGGCAATTATGGTTGATGCTGGTCAGACTTTCTTTGGTGATAATGTTTTAATAGGAGAACAAATGCCAGTGCTTTCTTGGTCAGATTTTAATTTAAATGGTGATGATTTATTTGTCCAAGGTGATGTAGGAATTGCTGGTAATTTATATATTGATGGTGAATTAAATGTTTTAGGAGATGTTCAGTTCGTGGGAAATATTGAAGTAGGGGAGAATATTATTTTAGGTGGAATGCTTTTAAGCTCTAATTCTGGTTATGCAGAGATGTTAGATATTCTAGAAGATGATTATGAGTTTGGTGATCTAGTGGTAATGAATACTTCTTCGACTACTCGAGCTCGTTTAGCTGATCAAGCTAATAGTGAAATTATCTTAGGTGTCATTGCTCAAAACCCAGCTATTATAACTTCTAAAGATAAAGAGAATGGTCAGGCTGTAGTTATGTCGGGAACTACCTTGGTAAATGTTACAGCTGCTAATGGCTTAATTAAAAAAGGTGATTATTTAACTACTGCTAATGAAATTGGTAAGGCTCAAAAAGTAACTAAAGACGGAGCTGGAATTTTAGGTATTGCTTTAGAAGACATGGAAGTGCCAACCTCTACTCCAAGTACCTTTGCTAATGATCAAATTTTAGTTCGAGTTCAATTAGGAAATTATTTTACTAGTGGAGCTAGAGTAGTAGAAGTTGCTAAATCTGGTGGAGATTTTTCTACTCTCACTGGTGCTTTAAGTTCAATTACTAATAACTCAGCCAAGAATAAATATATAGTTAAAGTTAAGGCTGGAGAATATGAAGATACTATTACTATGAAACCTTATGTTGATATTATTTGTGAGAATAAAGAAACAGTAAGTATTATTGCTGAAGATGCCCCAGTAGTAATTGGAGCTAATGATTCTCGAATTGAAGGATGTCATTTAATAGCTAGTGGTACTAATCTAACAGAACCAATTATAGTATCTATCAATAGTACTTCACCAATTATTTATAATAATATTTTAACTGCTTCAACTACCGAGTTAGCAATTGGTATTAATATTGAGAATACATTAGCTAGTTCTAAATTAGAACCTTTAATTTCTAATAATGAGTTTAGTTCTAATTTATATCAAGGAATTGTCAATTTTAGTGATGAAACAGAAGCTATTGTGATGAATAATAAATTAGATCAAGTGACTGGTCAGGCTTTGGCTAGTCTAGGTGGAATTATTAATTCTAATAATAATATATTTAGTGGACAATTGATTGATATTTATGTTAGCGAAGAGGCTAAATTATATAGTCAAAATGATACTTATAATACTTTAGAAAATTCAGGAATATTTGTAGATGCTACTTTGAAGGGTGGAGTATTTAATAATTATATTGTTGATGGTTGGATAGTGTCTCAAGACCAAACAGAAGAAGATTCTTTTGCTATTAATATTAGTGCTGGTGAAGGATATTTAGATGGTATTCATGTGATGACTAGAGAATTTAATGATATTCAATTATATGCTACTTCTACTAACTATATTTATATTAATGATGCCGGAGAGATAGAGATTAGTGTTAATAAAGAAGATACTCAGGGAATATTATTAGCTGAAGCTCAAACAGATATAGAAAGTATTTTAGTTTTAAATAATGATCGGCAAAATGAAATTGTTGTTGCTAAACAAGGGGGAGACTTTACTAGTATTAATGAAGCTTTAAATGCTATTAAATTGAATTCACCTAATAATAGATGGTTAATTACGGTGAAGCCTGGTATTTATAATGAACAAATTACTTTAAAACCTTATGTTGATTTAGTTGGTTCTGGTCAGAACAATACTAAAGTTACTCAAATCAATAATCCAGTTATTATTGGTGCTAGTCAGTCTTCAATTCAGAATATTGGTTTAGCATTATATGGTGATGAAATCGGTCAAGAAGTTGTTTCTTTAAATATTGTTAATGAGTTTGGTGAAGCTAATTCTATTGTTGACGGAATTTATAAATTTGAAATTTCAGAAGTGTCAGTTGATTATAATAAATTAGAGAGTAGTGAAGTAGCTACTTCATCAGCTATTAAATTAGTGTCAGCTTTAGATAATAATCAAGAGTTTGGAATAGCTTCTAGTACTGCTGAATTAGTAGATTTAAGATTAGATAGAGTTGAAATTAAGAATACTGATATTGGTTTAGATTGGAGTTTAATAGATGATAATTTTGTAGTTGCTACTGACAATTCAGCTACTAGTACAACAGAAATATTGATCAGCCAAGTAGATATTAGTAATTCAAGGTTTAATACTAAATTATCAGATATTAGAACTCAAGCATTTATTTTAGAAGATTTTGAATTAAGTAATTATAGTGTAGCTTCTTCTACAACTTCTACTATTCAAGTTGATTACAATACTTTAATTACTTCTTCATATAATATGTATCTTGGTAGTGGAATAAGTTTTGATTTAGCTTTAGGTACTAAACTATCTACAAGTCATGATAATTATGGTCAAGTTTTAGGCAATAATGCTTTAGTATTAGATGACTTTAATAGACAAATTGCTCAGTATGATGATTTATGGCTCTTACAAAATAATGATAAAGATGTAATTTCAGTTAATGGAGCTGGAAATATATTAATGAGTCCACAAAATGTAATGGTTGATAGTTTTGCTCTAAGTAATGATATTAGTTCTACTACTTTGACTGTTTTAGCTATTGAAGATCACGAGGCTGCTCGTTTCTATGGTCCTTTAGTCATTGGTCCAGCTTTAACAGCAAGTTCTACAGCAACTAGTACCGGTCAAATAGCTGGTATTTCAGAATTAAGATTTTTAAGTGATGCTCAAATTTCTGCTACAGCAAGTTCCACTATTAAAGTCGGTCAAGCTGGTAATACTGTTGATTTAAATGTGGCCGGAGTAAACTATATTTTACCTGATTCAGCTATTAGAGATACAATTACAGCTTATGTTGATAGTCCTCGAAAAGGAGTTCATGTTTGGGGCAAGGGAACAAATTCTTGGCAACCTCCAGAAGATATTAAGATTTTGAAATTAAAAGCTCAGTATCATTGTGGTGAAGGTGGTAGTATCAACTTAAAATTAGAAGATGAGAATAACAGAGTTTTAGCTGAATTGAATGGTCAGAAATGTTCTAATAATTATATTAATATTGAGACAGATGATTTAGATATTAATTTGGATGAGAATGATGGAATGCATATTGTAATTTCTGAAGTTAAAGGTGGAAAACAAAAAGCTATTTATGGAAAAGAAGGTGAGGTTATTGGTAGAGGAGAGATTCAAGGAGCTCCTTCTCAATTAACTATGACCTTAGAGTATGTTTATAAAAGAGAATTAGAAAATGGAGGTATTAAATAATTATGAATAGATTAAAACAATTAAAATATAAATACTATATTGGTGTTATTATAGCTCTGACTATTGTTTTTAGTTCTATTAATTTTGTTCAAGCTGCTACTCCTACTTATGAAAATGCACCAACAGCCTCTGAAGTTTTAATAGTTTATAATTCAGCTTATACTACTGATTCAGATACTGATGGTACTCAGGATAGTCAAGAAATAGCTGAATATTATGTTACAAATAGACCAGGAGTTAATATTACTTCCATTTCTACTGTTACTAGTGAAACTATTTCTCGAACTAATTATAATTCTCAAATTAGAGATCCTTTAGAAGCTTATTTAACTGCTCAAGGTTTAACAGATTCTATTAAATTTATAGTTTTAGTCAAAGGTATTCCTTTAAAGATAGTTGCTACTAATGGTGGTTCTTATGGTTCTACAGATTATTCTTCAGTAGATTCAGCAGTTTGTTTATTATACGAAGGAGATTATGTTATTAATTGGCGACACCCTAATCCTTATTATAACGCTGATCCTAGTTATACTAAGGCTTTCCGTTTTGATACTGATCACTTTACTAATGCTTCGGGAGTTACTTTAAATTATTTGGTAACTCGAATAGATGGATATTCAGTATCAAGTATGGAAGCGATAGTAGATAGAGGAGTGGGAGCTGATACTTCTGGAAATGGTTATTGGGTGATAGATGATAATTTAAAAACTTATGATCAAATGAGTACGGCTTATACTTATTTAAGTGATTTAAGTAGAAATGTTAATCCTGATCCTTGGTCAGACACTTCTTCTTATATTACAACTAATGCTAGTGGTTCTGTTATGGGTTACACTTCTCATGGAATTCATGCTTCTATGGGTGATGGTTATGTTTCTAATAGTCCAGTTAATGCTAACTATTTAGACTTTACATTATTGAATGGAGCAGTATTCTCTACTTATGAATCATATAATGGATATGGTTTTACTGCTCCTACTCAATCAACTCACGGGCAAGTAGCAGAGTGGATAGAAATTGGTGGTTCTGGTGGAGTTGGTAATGTTTATGAACCTTGGGCTTCTACTATCGCTCATGAAGAAATTTTTATGCCAGAATATACTATTGGTTATACTTGGGCAGAAGCAGCTTATATGTCTTTAGCTTATATGGATTTTGTTTCAGTGGTAATTGGTGATCCTTTAATGACTATTTCAGAAATTATTGCTCCAGCATCAGTAACAGCGACTAACGCCGTGAATGGAGATAATCAAGTAGCTTTTTCTTGGACTAATCCTGTTGACGCTGATTTTGTAGGAGTAAAAGTAGTTCGAAAGACTGGATCTTATCCAGGACATAGTGCTGATGGAACTGTTATCTACAATGGAAGTAATGAATCATATATTGATACAGATGTTGTGAATAATACTACTTATTATTACGCAATCTTTGCCTATGATGAAGTACCTAATTATTCTAGCTTAGGAGCTGGTTCCAAAGATAATGCTACACCATCTTCAGATACTACAGCACCAGATTCAGTAACTAGTATATTTGCTAATCCCGGAAATCATCAAGTAATTTTAACTTGGACTAATCCAACTAACGCTGATTTTGTGGGAGCGAGAGTAATGCGGAAAGAAGGTTCCTATTCTAGTACTTATGATGATGGAACTTTGGTTTATGATGGATCTAGTAATTCTTGTGTTAGTTCTGGTTTAACAAATGATGTAACTTATTATTATACTATTTTTGCTTATGATGGAACTCCTAATTATGCTACTCCGGGAGCAGGAGCTAAGACAACATCTGCTCCTTATTTAACAGAATCAGGTGCAGAAATTGATGTTCAGCCTCCGGGATCTATTTACAGTTTTTCAGCAATTCCTGGGAATGCTCAAGTTTCTTTATCTTGGACAAATCCTGATGATAGCGACTTTTCTTTAGTTAAAGTCTTACGAAGAACAGATTATTATCCTCAAAGTTTTTCTAATGGTATTTTAATAACAAGTGTTAGTAGCACTACTACTTCATATACTGATACTGATGTAGTAAATGATACAACTTATTTCTATACTGCTTTTGCTTGTGATGTTTCTTTAAATTGTTCAGTGCTAACTTCTAATGCTCAAGATTATGCTACTCCTTGTGATGGTTCTTGTTCAGATACTAGTCCAGAAACAGCTCCTACTTATTCCCTATCTGAACCAGATATTTCTCCGCCAGTAGCTATTACAAATTTTGACGCAGTTGCTGGTGATGAGAGTGCTAGTTTAACTTGGACAAATCCATTTGGAGATGATGATTGGGTTGGTACAATAGTAGTTAGAAAAACAGATTCCTATCCTAATAGTTATACTGATGGTACTCAGATATATAACGGTCAAAATGGAGGATTTTATACTGATACAGGTTTAAGTAATGGAACTACTTATTATTATGGAGCCTTTGCGTATGATACGGCTGGTAATTATACTGCTTCTAGTACTGACTCTAGTGATTTAGCAACACCAAGTGAATAAATATGAAATTAAACAAACAAAAAATAGTTCTATTGATAATTTTAATGCTAATAGTAGTAATCTCTTTATTTTTTATATTCAAGAAAGAAAAATATTTTATACTATATATAGAAGGTTTAGATCAGGGAGTTTTAAAGCAATATTCAACAGAAGATTTACCAAATTTGAAGTCTTTGTTCAGTGCCGATTTAAATTCAGAAATTGCTTTAAACAAGGAGTCAAGTTTTTTAACAATTTTATCAGGGGAGTATAAATATGGATCTTTTGATCAGAAGGATCCAAATAAATATATTGTTAGTAAAAAAAAGGTAGATAATTTAGGATTATTTTATCAAACAAATCTATATCAAAATGTTAGAGAAAATAATTTATCTTTTAGATTTTTAGAAAGAATAGAAAAAATTTTAAAGCTGGATAAATTTAAAGAGGATATAATTGTTTATTTAACTAATTTGGAAAATAATGATTTAAATTCTTATCAAGAGATTGATGGCTTAGTAGCTCAAATAGAAAAGAAAATCGGTTTTAACACTAGATTATTAATTATTACTCCTAATTATGAAGAAGAAAATAGTTTTAGAGAAATTAATGAAAACTTAATAGATAAAGGATTTTTAACTTGTCCCGATAACTTTCAAGACTTGTCAGAATGTGATTTAGCTAATTCTTTTGCTTATAGTCCTGCTCCAGGTGAAGTATATATTAACAAAAAAGGTCGAGAAGAGTTGGGTCGAGTAGATTGGGATTATGAAGGAGTCATTGAAGATACAGCTTATGTTTTAACTTCTGAAATAGAAGAGAAAGATTTAAGGATGTATAAGAGTAGAAATTATTTTCAACAAAAAGATGTACCAGAAATATTTGTTTTTGAAAAACAAAGGGAAGAAAAGGGTATAATGCTATCGAACAAAAAATTTACTCAGGATAAATATGATTATTTAGAAATTTTAAACTTAATTAACTTAATTAAAAATGATTAATAAATTAAAACAATTAGATTATCGTTATTATATTGGAATAATAGTTATTGCTATTGCAATAGTTTTTGGTTTAATTTTTATTTTACGAGCTCCAAAGTCAGCTGAAGCTGAATGGTTTAATGATGGCTGGTATTATCGAAAATCTATTCCAGTCACTAATAATACTACAACAGAAATGAACGTTTATGTTTCTGTTACCATTGATACTTCAGATACTACTAAATTTCAAACAGATTGTGATGATGTGCGTTTTACTAATAGTGCTGGTAATAGATTTCCTTATTATCTTGTTTCAGGTTGTGGTACAGACACAACAGTAATTCATGTTTATTTTAATAACCTTGATGCTGGTTTACAAAATATTTATTATTATTATGGTAATTCATCTGTAGAACAAGGTTCTGTTGGTTCAAATTTTTCTACGGTAGCTTCTGATTATACAATTGGAACTATTACTAGTGAGGAACAATCTGAAGTACCAATAGCTTATTGGTCATTTGATGAAGGTTATGGAACTATTGCTCATGATAATACTTCTAGTAAAAATCATGGGACTTTAACAAATATGACCACCACTGGTATTTCTACAGCTTGGGTAGATGGTAAGTTCGGAAAAGGATTGAAGTTCGGTGATCATAATTATGATAATTTAGCATTAGAAGAGGAGATAGGTTTTAGTGATGGAGATGAACATACTTTATCTTTTTGGATAAAGAATGATGGTACAAATACTTACATCACTGTAGCTGGGAAAGAAACTGAGAATGGAAATTCAATTTATATTATTGATAATAGTGTAAATTATATATTTTATTTTCGAAGTGCAACTCAAAAACAATTAGTGTCAGGAGTGGATACAACAGTTTTGTTTGATAAGAATTGGCATCAAGTTGTAATGACTGTGAATTCTAGTAAGCTATGTTCAGTTTATTTTGATGGTAAATTACAGGGATCAGCAACTTTGACTACTTCAGATATGATTTATAGTTCTATTGGTTCAGGAATAAATGCTTTTCAAGTTGATGGCATAATGGACGAAGTTAAAATATATAATTATGTCTTATCAGCTTCGCAAGTTAAAAAATCTTATTCTTCTAGGTCTAAGAATTTTACAGCTATGAATTTATCTAAGTCAAAAAAAGATGCTCAGAATAAAAGAAATGTGGGTCTAGTTGGTTTCTGGAAAATGGATGAGGATTCTTGGGATAGTACAGCCAATGAAGTAATTGATTATTCAGGACTAGGAAATCATGGTACCAGTTATGCTGATGCTACTACAACTTCTAGTGCTAGATATAATAGAGCGGGAGAATTTGATGGAACGGGAGATTATATTAGTTGTGGTAGTGATAGTAGTTTAGATATGGGTGACGGCAGTTTAACTATTGGAACATGGATTAAAGCAGATAATGTGGATAATTATATGGGTATTATTAATAAGAGTGCTTTGGGAGGTAGTCTTGGTTGGGGCATGGGAATAACTAATGGCAAAGTTAGATGTGAAATCCATGATGGAAGTAGAGCTTGGACTGAATATGATACAACAATTGAAATCGATACTTGGTATTATATTATGGCTGTATTTGATAGAGGGGATGATAAAATAAAAGTTTATATTAACGGTAATAAAGAAAGTACGGAGCTAGATATAACAGGTAAGGGATCAATAACTGGTTCTAACTGTTACATAGGTAGTCTTAATACTTCTGCTTGGATTTTCGATGGACAAGTTGATCATGTTAAAGTTTGGAAACGAGCATTGACTACTAAAGAAATATCAGAAGAATATGTTACTGGACCAGCTCCAGTTGCTTATTGGTCCATGGATCAGATTGACGGTACTACGGTTGTTGATCAGTCGGGAATGGGTAATGATTGTACTATGGATGGAGGAGTAACTAAAAATAATAATTGGAAGCCTGGGAAAGTAGGTCAGGCTTTATCATTTAAAGACGATGCTGATGCTCATCTTGATTGTGGTAATGATTCTAGTTTAGATATTACTGGAGCTATTACCATAGAATCTTGGGTTAAACCAGATTCATATGATTTTGCTTATCCTATGTTTCTTTCTAAGGCAGGATCATATTATAGAACTGGTTTAGCTGCTGCAGGTGATGGAAGAGTATTTTTTAGAGTGAGAGTTGGTGGTGCGTATAAAACAGCCTATTCCTCTTCAGACGTCCCTTTGAATGAATGGACTCATGTTATAGGAACTTATGATGGAGAATATATGAGAGTTTATGTAAATGGTATTTTAAATGGAACTCCCTTAGCTCTATCAGGTAATATTGAGACTAATGTTGCTTCATTAATAGTAGGTTCAGCTTCTTTTGATGGAGATTTAGATGAAATTAAACTTTATAATTATGCTCTTACTCCATATCAAATAGCTCAAGCATATGGTAATGGAGCTCCACTTACTTATTGGTCATTTGATGAGGGACAAGGAACTACTGCTTATGATAGTTTAGGGAGTAAAAATCATGGAACTTTAACTAATATGACTACTACCGGAGTTTCTTCAGCTTGGGTAGATGGAAAGTTTGGAAAGGGTTTGAGATTTGATGGTAGTGATGATTATATTGATGCAGGTGATTTTTTAGATAATGGTGAAACAACGGTTAGTTTATGGTTTAGAAGTAGTTATCAAGGAACACATAATGGTCTAATAGATTTTGCTGGATCTAGTGGTATTGGACATTTTGATTTTAATCATTCTGGAGACGATAGACCTATTTTATATTTAGATTCTACTAATTTTCGTTATTTTGATGCTTCAGCCACAGATTATATGGATGGAGAATGGCATTATTTAGTACTATATATACCAGGGTCAGACATGGATGATGTTTCAAGTGCAACATTAAGTATTGATAATGTTAATATACCATCATCTAGCACATCTGCCGCCGGAACTCAGGATACTTGGAATGATTTATATATTGGTAAAACTAATTATGGTTCTTTTAATGGTGATCTAGATGAAGTTAAAATATATAATTATCAACTTACTCCTTTTGATATTGAAAAAGAGTTTGTCTCTTCTAGAGGAAAGAAACAAACTGGGCTTAATTTATCTAAATCAGAACAAGATAATGAGAGTGCTCAAGTCGAAGGTTTAGTAGCTCATTGGAAAATGGATGAAGCTTCTTGGGATGGTACAGCTGATGAGGTAATAGATTATTCAGGCTTAGGAAATCATGGAGTGTCAGCAGATGATGCTCATACTACAACTACTGCTAGGTATAATAGAGCGGGGGGATTTGATGGAACAGATGATAGGATTACGATTGCCAATGATGATTCTTTAAATCCATCATCGGCAATTACTATCTCAGCTTGGTTTTATGCTAATTCTTTTGATGGTGATAGTATTAGTGGCAATTGTATTTTATCAAAGGGTGCTAGTACTAATGGTTATTGGTTAGTTGTGGGTAGTGGAAAAGCTCATTTTAAATGGGGAAGTTATTTAACTAATGATCTTGATTCAGATACCTTTAATCCAACTACTGGAGAATGGCATCATATTTTAATATCTTATGATGGAAATCATGGTATTTTTTATTATGATGGAAATGAAGTTGGAGAAGGAGATATGACTAAGGGTGATAACAATACTAGTTCTATGTCTCTGGGTTATTATATTAGTCCAGTCCCAAATCATTTTGATGGAGCTTTAGATAATGTGAAGATTTGGAATCGTGCTTTGTCTCCTACAGAAGCAGTAAATGAATATCATAAAATATTATCTCCAGTTGGTTATTGGTCAATGGATAATATTGATGGAATTACAGTTACTGATGATTCAGGAATGGGAAATGATTGTACTATGGATGGAGAATTAAACAAGGCTGATGATTGGAAGCCAGGAAAAGTAGGGCAATCTCTATTTTTTGAAAATTGTTATAATGGAGGTCAATGTGAAGGGCATCACTTAGAATGTGGTAATGATTCTAGTTTAGATATCGAAGGGGCAATTACTGTTGAGCAATGGGTAAAACCAAACTCCTTTACTTATTATCCAATCTTTATGAGAAAACCAAGCGATCTTTATCGGATTGGTTTAAGAGGTACAAATCCTACAGAAAATTTAGGAGATGGTCGGGTATATTGGAGAATTAAGATTGGTGGAGTAGCTAAAGCTAAGAGTGGTGCTATTTATATTCCTTCAAATGAGTGGAGTCATGTAGTTGGGACTTATGATGGAGAATATATGAGGCTTTATATAAATGGTGTGTTAGACGGTGCACCTTATGCTGTGACTGGGGATATAGATGTTTCTACTTATGATTTGATAGTAGGCGCTTATAATCTTTCCGGTAATTATACTTTTGATGGTGACATGGATGAAGTTAAACTTTATAATTATGCTCTTACTTCTCATCAAGTAGCTCAAGCATATAATAATGGTAAACCGATTGCTCATTGGACATTTAATGAAGGAGAAGGTGATGTAGTAAAAAATAAAATAAATAATACTTATCATGGAGATATAGTTAATGCTACTTATGTTTCTGGTAAATCTGATACTGCTTTAAATTTTGATGGAGATGGAGATTATATTGATTTTGATAATACTGAAGATGATACTTTTTATCCTACTACTACTTATGAATCAGTAACTATTGCTACTTGGATGAAATTAAATACAGCCAGTCAAGAATCAGCTGTGGTTGGAAGATTTGATTCAGTTGGATCTAATCATTGGTATAATTATGGTTCGGGTATAAAATATGTTAATGGAGCTGTGAAAGTGATGGGAATGTCTAATGCAAATAATCCTTTATTAAGTTATGATTTAACAGATACAAGTTCTTGGCATCATGTTGTAGCTATTGTGAATACAACAGATGGTAAGTTATATGTAGACGGTATTTTGAGAGATAGCGGAGATTTAAGTTCAAATGGCGGTTATGATTTTGCTATTGGAGCTCAAACTAATGCTGGAACTAGTTTTTACTTTGATGGGCAATTGGATGAAGTAAAAATATGGAATTATGGCTTAAGTCCATTAGATGTTCAAAATGATTATAATCTAGGGAAAGGGGTGTTTTTTAAGTAGTATAGCTCTCTTTAAAAAAATAAAATTCTATGCTAATATAATAGTATATTTAAATAATTTACAATTAAATCCCTTATTTAAAGGGTAAAAGGAAGATAAAATTATGGACAAAAAAATAACAGCAGATGTCAAAATTTCTGACTCTGGAAAGAAAAAAGGATTTTTTAGATGGTTAATTGTTTTAATCATTGTTCTTTTAATTATTCTTGCTGGTCTCTTTGTTGTTTCTAAAGTTACTGGTTGGGATATTTTAGGTTTTAATGAAAATGTTGACGGAGAATGGCAAGCAGTATTCCTATCAAATGGCCAAGTCTATTTTGGACAAGCTAAGAATGAAAATTCAGATACGGTTAATTTAAAAGATATTTATTATTTACAAGTTACTAAGGACTTGCAACCAGCAGAGGGTAATACTGAACAAAATGAATTATCTTTAGTTAAGTTAGGAAACGAATTACATGGACCGGAAGATCAAATGAGAATCAATAGAGCTCATATTTTATTTATTGAAGATTTGAAACCAGAAGGTAAAGTAGTAAGGGCAATTCAAAAATATAAAGAAAATGAAGTAGTAGAGTAATCTATTTAAACTATATAAAACAGAGTCATTTATTTGACTCTGTTTTTTTATCTCTAACCATAAAGTACAAAGTACTACTATATACTTTACACTTTATATATTTTATAATATAATTATAAACAGAGGAGAGGATAAATTTTTTATTTCTAATTTTCTAATGCATTTATTAAAAATAGGACAATTAGCTCAAGAGATAGATAGATTACCATCAGCTATTCATTTCTATACTCAAGAAGGTTTGATTAAACCCAACTCATATACTAAAGGTGGGTATCGTTTGTATGAAAAAAATCAGGCTATTAAAAGAATTAAATTAATAGAAAGGTTACAATTTCAAAAGAGATGGAGGATTGAAGAAATAAAAACTTACTTAAAAAATAAATAATATAAGAATATGAAAAAAAACTGTTATCAATGTGATAATTATGATTGGACTAAGCAAAAGATTAAAAATAGGACTACTATTGTTAGAAGTCATCGTTCTCAGAAGGCTAGTTTATTAGATCATATTAGGTCTTTGCTTTTCTAACTATTTATTTGCTTTATTGTTAATTTTGGTGTTAAATAAAGTAATTAATAGTAAATTTGTAATATAATATAATTTTTATGAACGATGATAAACAAAATAAATCTTCAGACTTGTTTAAAAAAGAACAAGAGATTTTAAAATTTTGGGAAGATAATAAGATTTTTGAGAAATCTTTAGAAAAAGATAGTCCTCAAGGCGAGTATTCTTTTTATGATGGACCTCCCTTTGCTACTGGATTACCTCATTACGGACATATTGTAGCTTCTTTACTAAAAGATATTTTCCCACGATATAAAACTATGCAAGGTTATTCTGTGAAGAGAAAATGGGGCTGGGATTGTCATGGTTTACCAATAGAAAGTTTAGTTGAAAAAGATTTACAAATTAAATCTAAAGATGAAATTGAAGATAAAATTGGTGTTGATAAATTTAATGAATCTTGTCGATCTTGTGTGATGAAATATGCTGATGAATGGAAGAAATTTATTCCAATGATTGGTCGATGGGTTGACATGGAAGATGATTACAAAACCATGGATCCTGAGTATATGGAATCTATTTGGTGGGTTTTTAAATCATTATGGGAAAAAGGTTTGATTTATGAAGGATATAAATCAATGCATATTTGTCCTCATTGTGAAACAACTCTTTCTAATTTTGAAGTAACTCAAGGGTATAAAGATATTAAAGACTTGTCAGTTATAGCTAAGTTTGAATTAGTCGATGAACCCGGAACTTTTATTTTAGCTTGGACAACTACTCCTTGGACTTTGCCAGGAAATGTAGCCTTAGCTGTTGGTAAAAAAATGGATTATGTAAAAGTAGAAGTAGATGGTTTAAAATATATTTTAGCTAAAGAATTAGTGGAACAAGTCTTTACTGAGAAAGAATATACTATAGTAGAGGAACTTAAGGGTAAAGATTTAGTCGGTAAAGCCTATCAGCCATTATTTGATTATTTTAAAGATGCTGAAAATAAAGAAAATGGTTGGAAAATATATGATGCTGATTTTGTAACTATTGAAGATGGTACTGGAATTGTGCATATTGCTCCAGCTTTTGGTGAAGATGATATGAATTTAGGTAAAGATAATAATTTACCATTTGTTCAGCATGTTCATGGTAATGGTAAGTTTATAGAAGATATGGGTGATTTTGCTGGATTAGAAGTAAAGCCTAAAGAAGATACTCAGAAAACTGATGTAGAAATTATTAAATATTTAGCTACTAAAGACTTGTTATTTTCTAAATTAAAATATGAACATTCATATCCTCATTGTTGGCGTTGTGATGCTCCATTATTAAACTACGCTACTAAGTCTTGGTTTGTAAAAGTTACTGAAATTAAAGATAAAATTATTGCTAATAATAATAAAGTAAATTGGGTGCCAGCTAATTTTAAAGAAGGTCGAATGGGTAAGTGGCTAGAAGGAGCTCGGGATTGGTCTATTTCCCGACAAAGATATTGGGGTTCAGTAATGCCTATTTGGAAATGTTCTTGTGGTGAAATGAAGGTAATTGGTTCTATTGAGGAATTAGAAAAACTCTCTGGAAAAAAAGTGGAGGATTTACATAAACATGTCGTGGATAAAATAACTATTAAATGTGAAAAGTGTGATCAGGAAATGAATAGAATTCCAGATGTATTAGATTGTTGGTTTGAATCTGGTTCTATGCCCTATGCTTCAGTTCATTATCCTTTTGAAAACAAAGAGTGGTTTGAGAATAATTTTCCAGCTGAATTTATTGCCGAAGGACAAGATCAAACCAGAGGATGGTTCTATACTTTATTAGTACTATCTACTGCTTTATTCGATCAGCCAGCATTTTCTAATGTAGTAGTGAATGGTATGGCTTTAGCTGAAGACGGTAAGAAAATGTCTAAGAGATTAAAAAATTATCCAGATCCTTCAGAAATGATTTATAAATACTCAGCTGATGCTTTACGATATTATTTGCTTTCTTCTCCAATTGTGAAAGCTGGTGATTTATGTTTTTCTGAAAAAGATTTATCAAGTATCTATTATCGATATATTTCTACTCTAATGAATGTGCTTTCTTTCTATAATATGTATGCTCAGGAAGATGATGCTAATTTTTTAGAGCCAGAGCATGTATTGGATAAGTGGATTTTAGCTAAGCTAAAAGAATTAAAAAAGAATATTACTGATAACTTAGAGAAATATGAAGTAAAGAAATCTATGGATCCAATTGGAGAATTTATTCTAGAGTTATCTACTTGGTATTTAAGACGTTCTCGAGATAGATTTAAAGAAGACGATGTTTTGGGAAGAAAAACTTTACATTATGTTATTTTAGAATTTAGTAAATTAATTTCTCCTTTTATGCCTTTCCTAGCAGAGGACCTATACAAACAGATGAAGGGCGAGAAAGAATCAGTTCATTTAGATTCGTGGCCAGAATTAGAGAAATTAAGTAAAGAAGAAGTTGCACTATTAGAAGATATGGAAACTGCTCGAAAAGTAGTAGAGAAATCTCATAATTTAAGAGATCAGGCTGGAATGAAAGTTAGACAACCACTAGCTTCTATAAAATATCATTTTGATAAAAAAGCATTGAAATCAAAATTTGAACAAATCATTGCTGAAGAGGTTAATGTAAAAGTTGTAGAATTTTCTAAAGATGTAGCCGAAAATGAAGTGGATTTAGATACTAAGCTTACTCCAGAATTAAAAGATGAAGCTAATGTGCGAGAATTAGTGAGACAAATTAACTCTCTTCGAAAGAAAGCTAATTTAACTATTAAAGACACGGTGAAAGTTTACTTCCAGAGTGATGATTTAGCTAAATTAATCTTAGAGAACAAAGAATTTCTACAAAAAAATACTTTAGCAGAAGATGTTATTAATGATAAAGTTAATGAAAGTTTGATAACTAAAGAGGTAGAAATTAACGAGTTTAAAGTAGAAATTAGTTTAGTTTCTTAATATGGAATATATAGTTCACGGTATAATTCTTCGGGCTCAGGATTTTAAAGATGCAGACAGATTGTATTCTATTTTAACTTTAGAAAATGGCTTGATTAAAGCTAGCGCTAAGTCTGTAAAAAAAACAGAAAGTAAATTGTCAGGATTTCTTTTACCCTCTAATCAAGTAGTTTTAATGTTGGCTGGTGGAAAGTCAGGAATAAGTAGAATAGCTCAAGTAAAAGTGGAAGAAACATATTCTCAGATTGTAAAAGATCATGAGATTTTTTTATTATTTAGTCAGTCAGTAGAAGTTTTATTAAGTTCTTTTAAAGAAAATTCAGCAGAGCAAGATATTTATAGAATAACTTTATTATTTCTAAATGATTTGAATAGTGAAGATTTGAGTATAGAAAAGAAGAAAGTTCTACAACTATCATATTTCTCTCAGCTTCTAAAAATGCTTGGTTTTCAAGCAATAAAATTTAACATTAAATCAAAAATACTGTCTAATTTCTTAGAATTAATGTTCAAAAATGACTATTCAAAAAATAGGGATTTAATGCTAAAATTAAAGGTAAGAGAGAATGATTTCTCTGTTTTAAGAGAATGGTTTGTCGATTATTTGCAGAATATTTTAGAAAGAAAATTAAATAGTTTTTAATAATATAAAAATGAAGAATAAGAAGAATATTTTAGATTTATCTAAGAGAAAAAAGAAATCTTTTTTTAGTTTAAAGTCAAAATCAGGAGTTGGTCCTAGACCTAATTTAAGTTTTGGAGTTAATGTTAAGAAAGTTAAGGGTGGTAAAAAAGTAAACAGTAGTATTAGACCAAGATTGTTAAATAAAAAGAAGATTAAAGGTATTAGAAAGAGAGGTTATGATACAGTAGATTCTTCTCATGAAATTGATGATATCTGGAAGAAGAATAAAAATGTAGATAAATCAACTTTTGATCAAAGGCCAGCTGTTAAAAGTAAAACTATCCCAATTATTATTTTATTATTATCTCTCCTAGCTGTAACTAGTATAGCGGGTTGGTATTTTTTTGGTACTAGAGAGTTGAACGGAGAAGGAGTTGTCTTAGAAATTAAGGGAACAGAGAAGATAGTTTCTGGAGAGCAAGTTGAATTAGTAATTAAATACAAGAATAAAGAGAATGTTAAGGTAAAAAAGTTAGAATTAAGAATTAACTATCCCGAAGGTTTCCATTATATTTCTGCAGAACCTTATGCTAATACTTTATCATCTAATGTTTGGCAATTGGAAGATTTAAAAGCAGGAGAAACAGGAGAAGTTAAATTGATAGCTCAAGTTATTGGAGAGCTTGATCAAGAAATTGTTTTAGAACCAATTTTATTATATGAACCTTCTAACTTTAGCTCATCATTTGAATCAAAAACAACTAAAGTTTTTAAAGTTGAAGAATTGTTAATGGATTTTAGAGTAGAAGCTCCAGAAGAAATAGGGAATAACAATAGAGTTACTTATAATATATTTTATAAAAATACATCTAATTTACCTTTAGATAACTTTAGATTAAGAATGGATTATCCGAGTAATTTTACTATTATTGAAACTGGAGGAGATGCTAAATTATTAACAGAAGATATTTGGCAGATTGATGAGATTATGAAAGATGAAGAAAATGAAATTATAGTAACCGGGTTTTTTGATCTAGATCAGATTAGTTCTTCAACTATCAAAGCTATTTTAGAAATTAAATCAACTTTAGCAGAGATTCCTTTGATTGGGGAATCAAATCCTAATTGGTATCCATATTTAACAATTGAGAAAGATATTACTTTGTCTGAATTAGCTGCTAATTTAAAGATGTCTGTGAATGGAGATAATAAAGATTCAGCTATTGATTGGGGTCAAGAATTAGAATATGTAATTAATTATAAGAATATTAGTGATTCAGACTTAGAAAATGTTTCTATTGTTGCTATGTTAAATTCTGAGTATTTAGATTGGGATTCTTTAGATGATAATTTTAATGGTTTAGTTGATGAAGGAACAGGAATTATTACTTGGGATAAAAGAATTATTCCTTCTTTAGCAAAATTAGATATGGGACAAGAAGGTCGAATTAGTTTTAAGATTAAAGTAGTTGATTTTCAAGAAGAATTTTTAGAAGAAGAAAATCATACTATTAGTTCTAAAGCTCTTTTAGATTCTGATACTTTTGAAGCAATAGAAAGTGATGATGCTAGCGAAGAAACTAAAATAGTAGATTCTAATATTATTGTTAATAAGGTTAATAGTGTTGTTAATTTAACAACTAGAGCTAGATATTATGATGAAAGTGGTCAGGCTGTTGGTTCAGGACCATTACCACCTTTTGTAGGGGAAACTACTAGTTATCAAATAGTTTGGGATCTAAAATCTTTAACTAGTGATTTGAAAGATGTGATAGTAAAGACAACTTTACCTCCCGGAGTTGAGTGGGGACAAGGTATAGCTATTGAAGGACAAGATTTAATTTTTAATGATACAACTCGACAAGCAGTATGGAGAATAAGTGATTTAACAAAGAATATTAATAATATAGCTAAGTTTAGTGTTCTAGTAACTCCAGATGAAAGCCAGATTGGTAAAATAATGACTTTAAATAATACTATAACATTAACAGCAGAAGATATTTATTCTAATGGAAGAATAAATTTAAGTAATAGTTATCTAACCACTGAATTAGAAGGTGATACTAAGGCAGCTGGTAATGAAAAAGTAGTTGATCTAGATTTATGATATTTAAAGTATTAAAGAAGTCCAAAAAATCACAAGCTCGTTTAGGTGTTTTAAATACCAAATCAGGTAAACTTAAAACGCCTTTTTTTATGCCGATTGCTACTAGAGGAGTGGTAAAGTCTTTGTCTTACCAAGATGTAGAAAGTTTAAATCCTCAAATTATCTTAGGAAATACTTACCATCTCTATCTTAAACCAGGATTGAAGATTATCAAGAAAGGCGGAGGAATATCTAAATTGATGAATAATAAGTTTCCTATTTTAACTGATTCTGGTGGTTTTCAAGTATTTTCTTTATCAAAGATTAGAAAATTATTAGATAATGGTGTTAAATTTCAATCTACTTATGATGGTTCTTGGCATTTATTTACTCCAGAGAAAGTAATGAAAATTCAATCAGTTTTAGATTCAGATATTCAAATGGTTTTAGATGTTTGTTCAGATTCCAAATCAAGTGAGAAAAAAATACTAGAAGCTTTAAGGCTTACTACTAAATGGGCCCAGAAATGTAAGCAAGCTAAAAAGAAATTAGATCCTCAGAATAAGAATCTTTTATTCGGTATTATTCAGGGAGGACTGAATAAAGAATTAAGAATCAAGAGTTTGGAAGATTTAGAGAAGATAGGTTTTGATGGTTATGCTATTGGTGGATTAGCTGTTGGAGAAAGCAAAGAAGAAATGTATCAAGTATTAGATTATCTTAGCCCATTTATGCCAGGAGATAAACCAAGATATTTAATGGGAGTTGGTTATCCAGAGAATATTATCGAAGCTGTAAAAAGAGGAGTAGACATGTTTGATTGTGTTATTCCTACTAGAGAAGCTCGACATGGACGACTTTACTTTAGAAAAGGAACTTCTTTAAAAGGTAATTTTTATGAGACTATAAATATTATGAATTCTAAGTTTGCTCAGGATATGAAGTTGATAAATAAGAATTCTAAATTAGAAGTATTAAGAAAATACAATAAAGCCTATTTACATCATTTATTTAAAATGCAAGATCCTTTAGCTTTGAAATTAGCTACTTTGAATAATATTGAATTCTATTTAAATTTAATGAATGATATTCGTAAGGGAATAGCTAACAATAGTTTTTAAGCTGATAAAACTATTGACATGAAGAGAATATTGTTCTAGAATAGTATTAATCCTGTTTAAGACAGGATTAATTTAGTAAATTATTCATTAATTCTATTATAATTATATGACAGAACTAACTTTAAAATCTGAGCCTAGATCAGAAATGAAGGGTGGAAATCCAAAGAGAATGCTTAAAGATGGTATTCTTCCAGCCGTTATTTATGGTCCAGATTCAAAAAATATCAATATCAAACTTAACTATCAAGAGTTCTTGAAAGTTTTTAAAATTGCCGGAGAATCAAAGGTAGTTAACTTAAGTGTTGGTGATAAAACAATCCAAGTTTTAACTCACAAAATACAGAAACATCCTGTTACTGACAACATCACTCATGTAGATTTTTATCAGTTTAACAAGAACAAGAAATTTAGTGTTGAAGTTCCTATTAACTTTGTAGGTGAATCAAGAGCAGTTAAAGAAGAAAGTGGTATCTTAGTTACAAATATTGATACTGTATTAGTAGAATGTCTTTATACTGATCTTATTTCAGAGATTAAAGTTGATTTATCAGCTTTAGAGAATTTAAATGATTCAATTTATGTTTCTGATTTAAAAGTCAGTGAAGGTGTAAACTTCTTAACAGGAGATGATCAAGTGATTATTAGTGTTAAGCCTATGAGAGTTCAGGAAGAAATAGTTGAAGAAACTCCAGAAGCAGAAGAAGGTGCTGAAGGAGAAGTTAAAGAAGAAGGTGCTGAAGGAGAAGTTAAAGAAGAAGGTGCTGAAGATAAACCTACTGAAGGAGAAAAGAAAGAATAAATTATACTTTTATATATTAAACCCCACTTTTATAAAGTGGGGTTTTTTAGTATAATAAATATAGAATGTTAAATTATTATTCCTTTTTAAACAAATGAATCAAGAAAAAAACATAAATTCATTAATATCTATAATCTTTATTATAGTTATTATTATCTGTGGAATAATAGTTCTAGGTGTCTATATGAATGATCGATGGAAAAATATGAGAGATATTAGAAGGCAAGCAGATATTAAGAATACTATAAAAGCTGTTGATATATATTATTTAGACCATAGTAAGCTACCAGATAATGTTACCAATAATGAATGGGATTCTAGTTATGATTTAGCCAATAATAATCAAACTTTGTTTAAAGTATTGCGTGATAATAATCTTCTTTCTCAGATTTTTGATCCGAAGAATAATGAAGAATATCAGTATCGATATCATAAATTTAAAAGAGGGGAATATGGTTGTAGTAGGACATTTGCTATCTTTCAGGTAACTAAGTTTGAGACTGAAGTTGAAGATCATGGACAAGGAGAATGTTTAAGTAGAAATTTTGTTTTAGATGCTCCTAATGGATATACTTATATGTGGTTTGAATAGATAGATATTATATATTATTAAAAATCTCCTTTGAAGGAGATTTTTTGTTTTAAGGCTTGACATAATTATGGTAGAGGAGTAAGTTAAAGATAGACGGCTGTCAATTAACCGACGGCTATAAAGGTAGTATCTTATTTATGAAATAAATATATGTGGATCAAGTTTTTAGTTTTAATGCTTGTCGCTGTGCTTAATATAGTTTTAGGTTTGATTATTTTAATGAAGAATAAAAATAGAGATAAATCTAAACTATATTTTTCATTAATGTATTTTAGTGCTGGATTATGGTCTGGTAGTATATCCTTATCTCTATTAATAATTAATGAAGATATTTTTTTATGGTTTGCAAAATTTTTCTTTATTTTTGCTACTATGATTTTTCTTTCTTTTTTATTGTTTTGTATTGAATTTCCGTATAAAATGAAGAAATTGCCAGTTTTATTTAAGTACCTTATTATTTTAGCTACTATTTATATATTTTATATTAGCTTGTCTAATAGATTATTAATTGGTGTAGAAAGTTATAAATTTGGATTACGAGAAGTTGAAAATAGTTTTTATCATTTAATATATGGAATGTATTTTTTTATTTTATTGATCTATAGTTATTATTCATTATTTTATAAATATTTTAATAGTAGTGGAGTTAATAAATCAAGATTATTATGGATTATAGTAAGCACTTTGATTTCTTTTACATTGGGTATATTTTTTCGTTGGTATTTGCCTTATAAGGATGCATATGATTTTTATTGGTTAGCACCTATATTTATTATATTTATGAACTTTTCAATAACTTATTTATTATTTAAGAAAGATTAAAATATATGTGGATAAAATTTAGTATTTTAATATTCGTTGCTCTGTTTAATATTAGTTTAGGTTTGATTATTTTGTTGAAGAATAAGAATAAAGATAAATCTAAGTTATATTTTTCTCTGATGTGTTTTAGTGCTGGATTATGGAGCTTTGTTTCTGCTTTAGTTCAGATTACAACTAATATTCCTTATTATATTTGGATTGATAGATCTATTTATGTTTTTACAAGTTTTTCAGTTTTATTCTTTTTGTTTTTTAGCTATGAATTTCAATATAAAATTAGAAAGATACCTAATATATTAAAGTATTTTTTTATTATACTAACTTTTTTGATGATTTTATTAGTTTTGTCTAATAAATTTATTATTGGTGTTTATCATTATAATGAATTTTTGTATCAATTAGAAAATAAAGGTTTAAATTTAATTTATGGACTGTATTTTATGATGTTATTAATTTGTAGTTATTATTTATTATTTTTTAAGTGTTTTAAATCTCAGGGAATTAATAAATCAGTATTAAAATATCTTATTTATTCTACTTTATTCCCTTTCATACTAGCTGTTTTATTTGCTTGGTATTTTCCTTATACAGGAAGACATTATTTATATTGGATTGGTCCAATTTTTACAATTATTATGAATTATTTAATATTTCGTTTATTTTTAGGAAAGACAAAATTAAATGAATAAAGTTTTATTAATCTTTTATGGAGGAACTAAACTTTCTAATAAGAAGGGAAGTTTTATTTTCGTAGAAAAGAAGTCTAATATTGAAAGCTGGATGAAAGAGGTGCCAGAGATTTCATTAATGGCGGACGTAAAAACGCTCTTTATAGATAAAAATAGTAGAATCTTAGACAAAAATAATGTTCAAGAATTAATTCGTCAGATAGAGAATCATATGGATCAAGTTGATGGAGTAGTGATATTACATGATGTTGATACTATTCCTTTGTTAGCTAATCAATTATTTTGGCAGATTCAAAACCCTTCTAAACCAATAGTAATTACTGGATCAAATGTAATTGAACAAGCTAATGAATATTTACCAGATTTATCATTTAAAGCTAATATTATTAATGCTTTTCAAGTTGTAAATAGTAGTCTTCATGAGATTAGTGTTATTTATGGTAATAGAGTCATTTTAGCTTCTAAGATAGTTCGAACTAAATTACATGATTTAAATATATTTAAGGCTATTGATAAAGAGTATTTAGCTAGAATTGATTTTGGATTGTCTATTAAATCTAAAAAGAAATACAAAGAGAAGGTTAAATATTATTATGATTTTAATTATGATTTTTTGTTTTTTAATTCTATTCCTAGTATAGAAATATTAGAAACATTATTAAGTAAAGATAGTGATTTAAAGGTTATTGTCTTTAAAGCTTTACCTAATCAGATTATAGAAAGAGAAAAATTAGTGAAAGTTTTTAACTTAGCTCAGAAAAATAAGAAATTAGTTATTTTTTATAATCAGATTGGTTTTTCTAAAGATTTCTTTAAAGATACAATTTTAACTGTTAGTAAAATTAGTCCAGAGTGTTTAAGTGCTAAGTTATCTTGGATTTTAGGGCAAACTAAGGATGAGGATAAGATTAGGAGTTTATTAAAGAAGGATATTCAAGGAGAGTTTTTGAATCTATAATTATATGAAACTATATTATTGTGCAAATTTAGACAAGATGAGTGATAAGAAGTGGGAGAAAAAGTATATTGCTATCCATAAGTTTTTAGTTAAGAGCGGAATTAGTCTAGTTTCAAATGTTGAAAAAAAGATGGTAAATGGTGAAAATGAAGCTCGGAAAAGTATTTCCTATGATCAAATTGAAGCAGTTATTATAGAAGGAACGCATATTGCTTCTGATACAGTATATATTATTGCTACAGCTTTGGCATATAAAAAGCCAGTTTTATATCTAATGGAAAAAGGTCATCAAATACCGGATCAATTATCATATATTAGAAAAGATAAAAATCTAGGTAAGAATTTTTTTCTTAAATTTTACAAGTCAGAAGGAAAAGAGGCAGAAAAAATAATCTTTGATTTTTTAGGGTTATTAGAATCTGGTACTTTAGTAAGAGAAAAAGTTAATGTTAAATTTACTTTAAGAATATCTCCAAGAATAGAGAGATATTTAAATTGGAAAGCTACAAGAATAAAGAAACCTAAAGCTGAATATGTAAGGGATGTTTTGAATAAAACAGCTATAGAAGATAAGAGTTATAAGTCATTTTTAAAGAAAATAGAGCAAGATTTTTAACTTTGGAAAGCCTTATTTTTGTGTTAGAATTAAGTATATAGTCTAATCTATGTACTTATTTTGTTATGGAAAATAATGAGACAATTTATAGTCGTTTTCAAAAAAATGTATTAAATAATGGAAAGAAAACGGCGCTAGCTTATGTTAATAATGAAGATTATGAGAAAATAAGTTACCAAGAATTAAATAATTTTGTATTACAGATTGTTAATTATTTTTTAAGTTTAAAATTGAAAAAGGGGGACAGAGTAATTATCTTAAGTGAGAATAGATGGGAATGGCCAGTGATAGATTTAGCAAGTAATTATTTAGGTTTAATTTTAGTACCAATTCATACTACTTATGGCTATAAATACATTAATTATATTATTGAGAAGACTGATCCAAAATTAGTCTTTATTTCAAATCAAAAGCTATTTGAAAACTTTAAAAAGATTGATAAGAATTTAATAGATAAATTTCAAGAAATAATTTTGTTAGATAATAATGTAAAGGATGATTTAACATTAAAATATTGGTCAGATATTATTAGTAATTTTGATAGTAAAGTTAATATTGATCCGGTTTTAGATTTAGAAACAATCATGACTATTATTTATACATCTGGAACTACTGGAATGCCCAAGGGAGCTGTTTTAACTAATCATAATATTTTAGTTAATATTGATAATGTTTTGAAATATGTGCCAATATATTCTAATGATAGATTTTTTTCTTTCTTACCATTATCACATGTTTTAGAAAGAGTTGCTGGTAATATAGTACCTTTGACATTAGGAGCTTCTATTTATTATAGTCGTAATCCAAAAACTTTAGTCGACGATATCAAAAAAGCTCAACCAACTATCATGGTCTCGGTTCCGAGAATTTTTGAAAAAATATTTGATAAAATTCATGATAAGTTAAGAGATGGTTCTAAATTTAAACATCAACTTTTTTATCATGCTTTAAAAGTTGTTAGTAAAATTAATGCTTCTAAAAGAAACAAAGAAAAACCTAATAAATTAATATATTTACAATCTAAGGTTTTAGATAGTCTAGTCTTTAAGAAAATTAGGAGTATTTTTGGAGGTCATTTAAGATTGGCAATTTCTGGAGGTTCAAGTTTAGATAGAAAAATAGCTAGGTTTTTTGAAGACGTGGGAGTCCAAGTAATAGAGGGCTATGGTTTAACAGAAACTTCTCCAATTATTGCTGTGAATAAGATAGATGATTATAAATTTGGTACTGTTGGTTCAGTTTTAGCAAATTTAGATTTAAAAATAAATGATGATAAAGAAATTTTGGTTAAAGGAAGCTCAGTGATGTCTGGTTATTGGCAAGACGAAGAGTCAACAAAGAATGCTCTTCAAGATGGATGGTTTTCTACTGGAGATCTTGGTTTCATGGATAAGGATGGTTTTTTAAATATAATTGGTCGTAAGAAGGAAATGATAGTTTTATCAACTGGTAAGAATATTATTCCAGTGAATATTGAATTAGCTGTAAATTATGATCGGTTTATTACTCAATCATTAGTTATTGGTTTAAATCGGAAATTTATTACGGCTTTGATTGTTCCCGATTTTGAAGAATTAAAAATATATTGTCAGCAGAATGATATTAAATGTAGTGAAAATAAAGATTGTTTAGGAAATGAAAAAATACAGAAATTATATCAGAATCGGATTAATAAGTCTTTAAAAGGTTTTGCAGATTATGAACAGATTAAAAGTTTTTATTTAGTAGATCGGGAATTTGATCAAGAACACGATGAATTAACGCCTACTTTGAAGTTGAAGAGGGAGAATATTAAGAGTAATTTCTTTCAAATAATTGATAAATTTTATGAGTAATAAGTTTTTATTTACTACGCAATTAAGACATATAAACGATTTGGATATGAAATATTCATTTCTAAGATTCATTCCAAGATGTATAAAATATTTTTTATTAAAAATATACCCTATTAAGTATAAAATATATCCTTTATTAGAAAAAGGGAATATTAAGGGATATTTATTAGTATTTTTATACACATCAAAACAAATTATTTCTAATAAAAAATATTTTAGTACTTTATTTTTGAAGATTATTAAAAAAATTAAACGTAAAATGAATTTTTCTATTGTTGGATTAGGTTCTTTTACTTCAGTTGTTTCTCATGGTGGTGTAGATTATCATAATTCTATAAAGGATGTGTCATTTACAAACGGTAATGCTTTGACTACTTATGTTACTTTTAAGCATTTATTGCAAATACTTGATTTTTTAGATAAAAAAATAAGTATAGCTGTTATTGGCGCGAATGGTTCTATAGGATCAGCTATCACAGCTTTAATATGTCAGTCTGGAATGTTTGGTGATGTAATGTGTATAGTTAGAAATAATACAAGTGTTTTAGATTCTTATAATTTAAATAATATTTTAATATCTTCTGATATTAATAAAATATCATCATATGATGTTATTGTTATGTGTACTTCAAGTAAAGAGGTTTTATTAGATAAAATAAATCTTAAACCTGGTGTGATTATTTATGATATTACTCAGCCGTCTAATATTTCTGATAATTTTAAACATAAAAAGAATGTTAAAGTTTTTACTGGGGGATTATTAAAATTAGGATCAAACTTGAAATTGAATATTGATTTAGGATATGGTAAAGATATAATTTACGGTTGTTTAGGGGAAACAATTTTATTGTCAATGTTTAAATATGATCAAGATTTTTCTTTAGGACATGTAACTATTGATAAAGTTGAACAAATAGGAAATATGTTAAATGAATCAGAAATAAAAGTAATAAAATTAAAATTATGAGATCCTTATTATTATTTTTAATAGCGTGTATAAATTTGTTTTTAGGATTGATTATTCTCACTAAAGGTAAAAGTAAAAAATATAATATTTATTATTTTTTAGTTGTTTTATCTTTGTCGTTTTGGTCGCTTGGAGTGGGGATGTTTTATTATAATACAGATATTAGTTTTTATGACGTTTTTTTTGTAAAAGTATTATATTTTTTTGGCTCACTTATATCTACTAGTTTTTTAGGATTTGTTTTATCTTTTCCTAAAGATAAGAAAATAAATTTAAAATGGAATGTATTACTATTTTCCCCTAATTTTTTATTATTCTATTTAATCTTTATAACAAATAATGTTATAGATAGTGTATATATTGATACTTTTAAAAAAATAGCATATGGTAACTATTTATTTATTTTTAATATAGAATTTATACTTATATTATTGGTAGCATATCTAATTTTATTAAAAAAATATTTTTTAGTTAAAAATAAAAATTCTTTATTAAAAAAACAATTACAGTATATTACTATAGGAACTTTGATTTCTGCAATGATTGGTTCTTTTTGTAATATTATATTACCGGCTTTAGGAAATTTTTCAGTATTTTGGGTTGGTCCAGTTTCTACAATATTTATGGTGGGTTTATTTACTTATGCTATTACGCGTTATCGTCTCATGGATATCCGTCTAGTGATATCTAAAAGTATTTTGTACGTAGCTTTGGTTGGTATTATTACTTTCTTGTTTACTACAGCCACTTTGTTAACTGGAGAAATCTTTGTTGATATACCAGGGGTATCAAAGACATTAATTACTTTAGGTGTTTCTTTAATAATAGTTATAGGAATTGATCCTCTGAAAAGATTTTTAAATAATATTACTGATAAAGTATTCTATAGAGGTAAAATTGATTATCAAGATGTTTTAAGAAAGTTAGGTGGAATCATTGCTAAAGAAATTGATCTAAAAAAACTACTTATTGATTTATCTCATAATATTGAAGAGTTATTAAAGTATAAAGAGGTAGATTTTTTGTATAAGAGTAATAGTTCTGGAATTTACCGAGGAATTATTAATAATAATGAGGTGATCACAGATAAAGAAGAAATAGTTAAATATTTAGAAGATTCACGGGAGATTATTCTTACTGAAGAATTAGAAATTAAAGCACGTGATAAGGGTGTAGAAGAAAAAAAATATCTTCTTTCTATAGCTAAACGTTTACGAACAATGAATATTGGATTAATAGCTCCAATAATATCAGAAAATAATATCATTGCTTTTTTGATTATTAATAAGAAGTTATCAGACGATGTTTTTTCTACTCCAGATTTAAATTTAATATCAGTAATGACTCCTCAAATTGCTAATGCTTTAGAAAAGGCTAAACTATATAGCGAAGTTCAAGAATTTAATGTTAAATTACAAGAAAAGGTGGATAAAGCTACTGGAGAATTAAAACGTGCTAATATTGATTTAAAAGAAGCCAATGTTCATTTAAAGCAATTAGATGAGGCTAAATCAGAATTTTTATCAATTGCTTCTCATCAATTGAGAACTCCATTAACTGGAATAAAAGGATATTTATCTATGATTCTAGAGGGGGACTATGGAAAGATGGATAAAAAACAAGAAAAGATTATTCAAGATGTATTTAATGCTAGTGATCGAATGAGTAGATTAATTAATGTCTTCTTAAATGTTTCTCGAATTGAATCTGGTCGTTTGAAATTAGACTATACAGATGTTAATTTAGGAAATCTAATTAATGAATGTATTAAAGACTTGCACTCAACTGCTCAAGAAAAAGGTTTAGAGTTGAATTTTAAGTATCAGAAGAATGAAATTCCGTTAGTAAGCGTTGATTCTGATAAAATGAAAGATGTAGTTTTAAATTTAATTGATAATGCTATTAAATATACCCATAAAGGTAGGATTGATATTAAATTATTAAAAGAAGGGGAGGATAAAATTTTAGTTCAAATTAAGGATACTGGTATAGGTTTAGATCAAGCTGGAATAGAAAAATTATTTAGTAAATTTTCTCGAGGGGATGGTATTTCTAAGATTAATACAGGCGGTTCTGGGTTAGGTCTTTATATCGTGAAAAGAATTATTGAAGAACATGGTGGAAAAGCTTGGGTAGAGAGTGATGGAGTGGGTAAGGGAAGTACTTTTCAATTTACTCTACCGATTAATAAATAGATTGATTATTTTGAGATATGTATATTATTCATGAACAAAAACAAAGATCTAGTATTATAGTTATATTAATATATATTATTTCTTCTATAATTCTATTATTAGTTGTTATTAATCCAAGATTCTTAAGTTTACCGGAATTAACAAAAGTTTCTAGAATAGTTTTAATTATAGTTTTATTAATTGATATCTTTTTTTTAGAAAGTTTTTACGAATTGAAATTTAAAATAACTAATGAAGGTTTAGAATTTGGTTATGGTTTATTGAAGAATAAAATTAGTAAAAATAGTATTAAATCAATCTCAATTTATAGTTCTAAAGGCAATTTTTTTGGTTATGGTATTAGGTTTAATAAAAGTAAGGTAATGGGATTTATAGCTCAACATGGTGAAGGTTTAGAAATAACTCATAAAGACCAAAGGAAGTTTTTTATTACTATGAATAATCCACAAGAAGCCTTAGATATTATTAAAGAAAATAACTATGTATAAATTTAAGAGCATTAGAAAAATAGGGGATTTACAGGGCAAAAAAGTTTTGTTGAAGTTAGATTTGAATTTATCTTTAGATAAAACTGGAACAGTTAATGAAGATTCTGTATTAAGGATTGAATCAGTATTGCCAACTATAAATTATTTAATGGATAAAGGATCTAGAATAATAATAATTTCCTATTTAGGTCGACCAGCTGGTAAATTTGTAGAAGAATTAAAGATGAATCCAGTAGCAGAGCTATTATCAAAATATGTAAATAAAGAAGTAAAGAAATTAGATTCTAGTATGGTTCAAAATACAAAGAAAGATATTGATAATATGGGAGATTCCGATATTATTTTGTTGGAAAATATTAGATTCTATAAAGAAGAAAAAGAAAATGATGAGAAAATGGCAGAATCCTTAGCTAAATTATTTGATATTTATGTTAATGATTCATTTTCTAATGCTCATCGAAAACATATGTCATCCTGTGCAATTACGAACTTTTTACCTAGTTATATGGGATTTAAATTCCAAGAAGAAATAGAAAATTTAAATAATATTTTAGAAATGGATTGTTCTAATCGCTTATTAATTTTAGGAGGAGCTAAACTTAAAACTAAGTTAGTTTTAATTGAAAAATTGAAAGATAAGTTTGATAAGATATTATTAGGTGGAGTAATGGCTAATACTTTTTTAAAGGCTAGAGGAATGGATATTGGTAAATCTATTTTTGAAGAGGAGTGTTTAGAAAAAGCAAAAAATATTGATAGCGACAAAATTATTCTTCCAATAGATATTTTAGTTTCCAAAGAGATTAACAATGAGTCATCTATTTTAACTAAAGACATAGAAGAGATAAATTCAGATGAATTAATTTTAGACATAGGTCCTAAAACAATTAAATTATTTTTAGATTATATTAAGAGTACTGATTTAATACTTTGGAATGGTCCGATGGGATATTTTGAATTAAATCAATTTAAAAATGGAACTCAAGAATTAATTACAGCTATGGTTAGTTCTAAAGCAAAAATATATACTGGAGGAGGGGAGACTATTACTGTTTTAAATGAAATGAAGATGAATCAAGATTTTAATTTTGTTTCTACTGGAGGAGGAGCAATGCTAGAATTTTTAGCTGGGAATGAACTACCAGCTTTACAAGCTTTAGAAGATAATGTTTTAAAATTTAAGTAAATAAATTAAATATAAAAATATGCCTAAAATTGAGAAAATAATTGCGCGAGAAATTCTAGATTCTCGAGGTAATCCAACTGTTAGTGCTACGGTATTTTTAACTGATGGTAAATATTATTTCGCTTCTGCTCCATCTGGAGCTTCTACTGGAAGTTCAGAAGCTTATGAACTAAGAGATCAAGATAATTCTCGATATCATGGTTTAGGAGTTTTAAAAGCAATAGAGAATATTAATACTAAAATAAACGAAGAGTTGAAAGGTTTAGATATTAGTGATCCGAGGAGTTTAGATAAAAAGATGATTGATCTTGATGCTAGTGATAACAAGATGAATTTAGGAGCTAACGCTATAATTGCTGTTTCTTTAGCTATTAATAAAGCAGCAGCTGGTAGTAGTAATTTACCTTTGTATAAATTTATTAACGAATATTATGATTTTGCATCTGACCCTAAATTACCAATACCTTTGGTAAACATTTTTAATGGCGGAAAGCATGCTAGTACTAATTTAGATTTTCAAGAATTATGGATAATTCCAGAGAAATTTAGTAATTTTCAAGAAAGACTAAGAGTAAGCTCAGAAATTTTTCATGAATTTGGCAAGGTTTTGTCTGAGAATGCTTATGATACAGATTTAGGCAATGAAGGTGGTTATGCTCCAGATTTGAAGGAAACTGATGATTCTTGGGAGATGATCCTCCAAGCTATCAAGAGAGCTGGTTATGAGGGTAAAATTAGCCTAGGATTAGATGCTGGAGCTACTACTTTCTATAATAAGCATTCTAAGAAATATAAGATAAAATTAGATAAAAAAGATTTGAATTCTACAGAAATGATAAATTATTATATGAATTGGCTTAAGAAATATCCTATTAAATATATTGAAGACCCTTTAGATGAAGATGATTGGAATAATTGGAAAGAACTTAAAAAAACTATGGATTTATCTCGGAAAGATATAATTATTATTGGAGATGATTTATTCACTACTAATGTAAAGAGATTACAAAGAGGAATAGATGAAAATAGTGCTAATGGAATTATTATCAAACCAAACCAAATTGGAACTATTAGTGAAACTATTGATTGTATTAAATTAGCACAAGATAACAAGTTCTCAATAATTATTTCACATCGAAGCGGTGAAACTTGTGATGATTTTATTGCTGATTTAGCAGTTGGTTCTGGAGCTGAACATATTAAAACTGGCTCTATTTCTCGAGGAGAAAGAGTTTGTAAATATAATAGATTATTAGCAATTGAAGGAGAATTATTATGAAGAAAAAACAAGTAATTTTAGCTATCTTAGACGGTTGGGGTATAACAAAAGCTTCTAAGGGTAATGTTATAACATTAGCAAAGACTCCTACTTATGATTGTCTATTAAAACATTATCCTAATACAAAATTAGTTGCTAGTGGCGCTAAGGTTGGTTTACCTAGTACTCAAGATGGTAATTCTGAAGCTGGTCATATGAATATTGGAGCAGGAAGAGTTATTAAGCAAGATGATATGTATATTACTAGTGCTATTAAAAATGGTACATTCTTAAAGAATCCAGCTTTTTTAGAAGCCATTCATCATGCCAAGGAAAATAAATCTAGTATTCATTTAATAGGTTTATTGACTGGGATTCAAAGTGCTCATGTTAATCCGGAACATTTAAATCAATTATTAGGTCTTTTAAAGAAAGAGAAAGTAGAGAAAGTTTATTTACATTTATTTAGTGATGGTCGAGATGCTCCTAAATATGAAAGTGTGAATTATCTCAAAAAATTAAAATCTAAATTTAGAAATGGAGAAAAAATAGCTAGCATTAGTGGTAGATTCTTTGCTATGGATCGGAATAAGAAATGGGTAAATAGTGAGAAAGCATATAAAGCTATGGTGAATGGTAAGGGGCGAGAAGCAAAGTCTGCTGAGGAAGCTATAACTCAAGCTTATAATAGTGGTGAATCAGATGAGTTTATTACTCCAACGGTTATTGTGAATAATAAGAAACCAGTTGGGAAAATAGAGGATAATGATGCTATTATTTTCTTTAATTTAAGATCAGATAGAGCCAGGCAATTGACCAAATTATTTGTTCAGAAGAATATTTGTGATCGGAATAAAACTTGTAGAATTAATCGAAATAAATTAAAGAATATTAAATTTGTTTCCATGAGTGATTTTGGACCAGACCTAGATGATATTTTAACTGCTTTTCCATCGCGTGATTTATTAGAAACTTTACCAATGCAGTTGAAGGAGTATCGACAACTATATATGGCTGAAAGTGAAAAATATGCTCATGTAACTTACTTTTTTAATGGTGGGTATAAAGATCCAGTAGCTGGAGAAGCTAGAGAAATGATTCCTTCACCAGATGTTGATTCTTATGATCAAAAACCAGAAATGAGTTCTCATAAGATTGTTAGGAAGTTAAAAAGTTATATTAAAAATGATAAGTATGATTTTTATGTTGTTAATTTTGCTAGTCCAGATATGGTAGCTCATACTGGTAATTTAGAAGCGGGAATTAAAGCAGTAGAAGACGTTGATAGGTGTTTGAAAGAATTATGTGAAGTGGTTAAGAAGAAAAGGAATATGAGTATGATTATAACTTCAGATCATGGTAATGTGGAAGAGATGATTAAGTTAGAAACTGGTGAAATTGATACTAAGCATTCTAGTAATCCAGTACCTTTTATTTTAGTTGATAGTCAATTAAAGAATAAGAAGTTACGCCAAGGTATTTTAGGTGATATTGCTCCAACTATTTTAGATATTATGGGCATAACAAAACCTAAATTAATGTCTGGTAAAAGTTTATTAAAAAATAGATAATATGAATGAGTTTATAAGACCAAAACCTCTATGTTTAATTGTAATTAGTGGATTACATGTTAATCAGTTATTTGAAAGTAAAACTTCTAATATTAAAGCTCTAATTAACAATTACCCCTTTTTAATTCTAAACTCAGATAAGAGAAATGTTGATAATTTTCAAGATTCTTATATTGAATTAGGTAGTGGGTCTAGTATTAGTGAAGATAATAAGATTACTTTATCAAAAGTAATCAGTGATGCAGGATTAAGTCAATTACATTTAGCTGATACAGAATCTTATGCTTACAATACTTACTTTTTTAATAATCAGAATAAAGTAAAGCATAAGAAGGAGGTTTGGCTTAAGAAATCTTTGTTAAAAGTTGATTCTCATTTAGAGCATATTGATGCAATGCATAGTAAAATAACTAAAGATTTAATTAAAGAAATTAATAAACAAGACCATGATTTTATTGTTGTTAATTATAACGATCTCTTAGTCAATACGGACAAGGTTAAAACTATTAATAATTTAGATAAGAATATAAAAGATATAATTGATATTGTGTTATCTTTTAATGGAGCAGTTTTAATAACATCAAACAGTAGTTTAAATAGTTTAGATAATAGAGTACCTTTCTTTTTAATTGGTAAGCAGTGGCAGAATAAAAGTTATGTAGATTTTGATTTTAGAAAAAAAATTAATGAGCAAGATATTGGTGGTGATATTACTCAAATTTCTCCTACAGTATTAAAAATACTTGGATTATCTAAACCTAGAGAAATGAAAACAAATTCTTTAATTTAAAAAGTCCTGTTAATTAACAGGACTTTATTAGAATCAGATATAATTATAATAGATAGAGTAGAAAGTAGGTTAAAATAAATCCAGTGATAACCCCAGTAATTACTTGAGTAACTGTATGAGAAATTCTTTCATTTAAAGTTTTATATTTATATTCTAGTTCATCTGGAAGATCAATGATTAATTTATTTATAGCTCTACTGTGTTCTGTTAAATATCCTCTAAAACCAATAGCATCAGTTATAACAATAAGAGCAAAGAAGAAACTTACTGCAAAAGCTGAACTATTTAGACCTTCTTGAAAACCAATCACTGTAGCTAAAGAAGTAACTAGAGCACTATGAGCAGAAGGCATTCCACCATAGGCTAGTAAGTTCTTCCAAGAAAATTTACCTCTAATTGCTTCAATTAGTTGTTTGATTACTAATTGAGTTAAAAGAGCTATTCCCAAAGGTATTAAAATGAATTGATAGAGCATGGTATTAAATTAATATATAAAAGTATAGTATAATTATAGTAAGAAATTAACAACTATTCAATGATTATTTATCTCAATACAATATTATTAGCATTAGTTCAGGCGATGACTGAATTTTTACCAGTTTCTAGCTCTGGGCATTTGATTTTATTTCATAATTTATTAGATTCAGATATTTTAAATACTTTAGCTTTTGATGTTGCTCTACATGGTGGTAGCTTATTAGCAATCATAATATTTTTCTATAAAAATATTAAGAAAGCAGTAGATAATTTTGTAATTAATTTAAAGAATAAAACATTAAAGAAAGATTTAGTATTAATTATTCTTATTTCTATTATTCCGGCTGGTTTGATAGGTTTATTTTTAGAAGATTTTATAGATAGTTTTTTAAGAAAACCTATTATTGTTGCTGGAGCATTAATATTTGGTTCAATATTATTTATTCTTGTTGAAAAACTATATAAACCAAAAAAAGAGTTATCAAATGTAAGTATTTCTAATGGTATTTTTATTGGAATTATGCAGTGTTTAGCATTCATTCCTGGTATGTCTAGAAGTGGTATTACTATTGTAGCTGGTATGAATAGAGGACTAACTAGAACTGATGCTGCTAGGTTCTCCTTTTTGTTAGCAATTCCTTTGTTATTAGGAGCTTTTATTAAAAAAACAGCCGATGTTTTAACATCCACTGCTCAATTCAATTTTTATTTTGTTTTAGGTTTTTTTATGGCATTTATTTTTAGCTTACTGGCTATTAGAATCTTAATGAAATTGTTAAGAGCTAAATCTGCTTTGTATGGTTTTGCAATCTATAGAATAATTCTAGCTTTAATTATAATTTTCTTAGTTTTAAACTAAATGATTTTGTTCAGAATGGATAATTAATCTATTATTCTCATTAGTATAGAGAATAAGATTTTCAGAAAGGTGATCTCCAATAGTTTCTTTTAATGATAATGGTATAATCTCTGGTCTAGCAAATATTTGAACTACAATATTGTTATAAATAGCTATTCCAGTTTCAGTAAAATCATCATTTAAAATGTTTTCTCGATGTCCTGGTGATTTAAGCCAGGCTTTTATTATTGATTCATTGTCTGAAAAATCTTTAGCTAAATTTTCTCCAATAAGAGAATATTTATAGCCAGTTTCTTTAATCCAAGAAGAGAATTTTTTACCCTCTTTTGATTCATGACTGAAATAGTTATTTTCTGCTAAATCTTTTACTTTATTAATAGCAGCTTGAGTCAATTTATTATTTAAAGTTAGAGGAGTAATATTATCTTTAACTCTTCTTTCATTTACTAATTCAAATACTTGAGCTTCAGAAAGAGGAGATATAGCGATAACTGTTTCTATGCTAGTAAAAAAAACTAGTCCTGATGTAAGAAAGAGGATTGTTAGGAATTTAATAGATTTTTTAATTGTATTTTTCATAATTGGTATATAAAAAAGCACTTTATCAAAATCAAAGTACTTTATAACGAATAATCTAAAAAGTCAATATCTATCTTATGTTTTTGTTTACCTTGACCTTCATCATAGGTATTTTGATTTTGTTTTTTTGTTTTTTTAAGCTATTTTTAGCCTATAACTTAAGTATAGCATGGATATTGACTCTTGTCAAGAGGGAGGAGGGTTTTAAACTTGATTAAGTAATCCAATTGTTTTAATATGGTATAATACTAATATATAAAATATTATAAATTTATGAATATAGTTATCTTAGCAGGAGGTCATGGTACTAGATTATGGCCAGTTTCTAGAAAAAATCAGCCTAAACAAGCGGAGTGTTTTTTTGATAATCAAACATTATTACAGTTAACTTACAAAAGAGTATTGAAAGGTTTTAAAAAAGAAGACATATATATATCTTGTGGTCAGGATCAATTTAATCTTTTAAACAAACAAGTTAAAGTTAATAAAAGTAATTTTATATTAGAACCAGAAGCTAAGGGTACAGCTATGGCTATTGGCTTGGCTTGTGTTAAATTATATCGGAAAGATAAAGATGCGGTTTTAGCTATGGCTAATTCAGATCATTATATTAAAAATGAAAAGGAATATTTAAGAATATTAAAATTAGCTAATAAAGTTGTTCAGGAAAATCCAGACCATTTAACTTTAATTGGAATAAAACCTGCTTATCCGGAAACAGGGTATGGATATATTGAATCTGGTAAATTATTTGAGAAGAGTGGTAAAGATGTGATTTATAAAATGAAACAATTCAAAGAAAAGCCAGATTTGAAAACAGCAGAGAAATATTTGAAGAGTGATAAATTTTTATGGAATCCGGCTTGGTTTGTTTTTAAAGCAGAGACTATGTTAAAGTTATTTCAGAAACATCTTCCTAAACATTATCAAGCTTTAAAAAATATTGAGCAAAAAATTGGTACAAGAGATGAAGTTAAGGTTTTAGCTACTGAATTCAAAAAAGTACCTCCAATTTCTATTGATTACGGTATTATGGAAAAGGCTTCTAAAATGTTAGTAATACCATCCAAGGTGGAATGGAAAGATATTGGTTCTTGGGATGCAGTGGGCGATGCTTTTGAGGATAAATTGAAAAAAACTTCAGACAATACTCTTGTTCTTAATTCAAAGAATAATTTAATTATTAACAAGAATAAAGAGAAATTAATATCTATTCTAGGAGTTGATGATTTAATAGTTGTGGACACTAAAGATGCTTTAATGATTTGTCCTAAATCAAAATCACAAGAAGTTAAGAAAATTACTGAAGAGCTAAAAAAGAATAAGAAATTAAATAAATACTTATAATGAGAAAAATAAAGTTCATAATTATTGTTTTAATAGTATTGGGAATATTTTCCTTGTTTTTTTATTCCAATCAAATAAATTATCCTTTAGCTAAAGAGGGTGAAGAGATATCTTTTGTTATTGAAAGTGGCCAATCTCCTCAAGAAATAGCAGAAGCATTAGAAGAGCAAGGAATAATTAAAAGTAGTTTCTGGTTAAGATATCATTTAAAAACAAAGAAGTTAGCTAATAAAGTAATTGCGGGAACTTTTACTTTATCTCCAACAATGAGTATTAGTCAAATAGCTAAAGAAATAACTACTGTTAATTCAACTGGTGTAGAAGATGAGATTATTTTAATAGAAGGTTGGAATAGTACTGAAATTGGAGAGTATTTAGAGACTAAAGACTTTTGTAGTCAAAAAGAATGGTTAAATTTAGTAAATAAATATGAGAATAGTAATTATGATTTTTTAAAGGATAAACCTCGAGCAAATGATTTAGAAGGATATTTATTCCCAGATACTTATCGAATTTATAAAGATTCAAGTTGTGAAGATATTTTAGTAAAGTTATTAAATAATTTTGATAGAAAACTTTCTAAAGAAATGAAGAAAGATATCAAGTCTCAAAATAAAAGTATTTTTGAAATAATTACTATGGCTTCCGTTATAGAGAAAGAAGTTACTAGTATTAAAGATATGAAAATAGTCTCTGGTTTATTTTGGGATAGAATAAAAAATAGACAAGCTTTAGAATCTTGTGCTACCTTAGCTTATATCCTTGGAGAGAATAAAGCTCAATACTCTTTAGAAGACACTCAGATAAGTTCACCCTATAACACCTATCGAAACAGAGGACTACCGCCGGGACCAATTACTAATCCTGGACTAAATGCTATTCAAGCAGCTATTTATCCAACTCATACAGAATATAATTACTTTCTGTCTGATCCAAAAACAGGTAATACCATTTGGAGTAAAACTTTTGAAGAACATATTCAAAATAAGTGGAAGTATTTAAATTAGTATTGTTTTACAAAATTATATCCAATATACTCAAAGACATCTTCATCGGAGATGTCTTTATAAAATATGGGTTCATCAATAAAATGATTAACATATTTAAAGTTGTAAATATCATAATTGTAATCGTCAGTAACTAACAAAACATTTTCAATTTCTTCATTAATAGGAATATATGATTGGTAAAGAAGTCGCATTTGATCTTGGTAATATGAATAGTATCTAGTTGGACCAGAGCGATCATTAAAAATATAGTAGATTTGATATTCTGGTAAATAATAATTTAAATGTCGTCCATTTTTAATAAAGTTTGTTCGAGTTTTAATATATGGACTATCACCCTCAGTAATTAAAATAGTCTTTTGAGGATCATACTCTTTAATTGTTTCTGTTATTTGTTCTAAACGCTGATCATTATTTTTTAAATTTACAGCATTAATAGTATAAGGGGAGACATTGATTAATAATTTACTATTTTTAACTAAACCTTCTGTGTTGAATAGAAAGCTAAGGCATTGAAAAATAATAATAATTGAGATGATTAGATATTTATTTTTAATAGATTTCATTCTGTAAATAGCAGTAATTCCTAATATTAATATTAAAGGAACTATGGTCATAATATAGCCAGCTTTACCTAAATGAATAAAGGAATAGAAAAGAAAAGATGGTAAGAACCAAAACCATAAGATTGCTCTAATTTTTTTATGAAATTTAAGCTTTTTCTTTAAAAGAGAAAAGATTATAAATATTGATAAGATCCCCCCAGAATAGAAAAATAATTTTAAAGTATTTCCAGTTTGTTTTAAGGCACTAGCTATTTTTGATAAAGAGAAGAATCCAGTAGCTATGGTTGAGGTGAAATATTGGTTTTTAGTGATTATAAAGAATTCTTTAAATCCACCACTTAGAATAGAAGTAGGAATTAACCATAATAAAGTTGTAGAGATTAGGATTATGGAGTTAGATAATATATTCTGGAAATAATGTTTTTCTCTTTTTAAATAACAATAGGCTGTGAATAAATAAAGAGGAATAAAGAAAATTAATAAACTTTGTCGAAAACCAATTCCTAAAGCAAATAAAAAACTAAACTTGTAGAGCCAATCTTTTTTTTCTTTAATTATTGAATAACTTAAATAAAAATAAACAAGAGCAAATAGTGAATCAATTATATAAATGTTTACAAATTCCCCATGAAACCAAATAAAAGGGTTAGTTATAAAAATTATAGCCGAAAGGATTGATAACTTTTTATCTTTAAATATTCTTAAAGCAATGTTGTAAAATAATAAAGCTGCAATAATTGTAAAGAAAATATTAATAATTATTAAAGAATAGTTAGCATTGCCAATAAATTTATTTACAATTTTACCTAAATAAACATAAAAGAAATATCCTGGAGGATGAGGTTGATGTTGAAGAACATTAAAATTCCTCATACCGAGAGCTAATTGGACAGAGTCCCATTCAAATAGATATTTAGTGGTAAATAATATTCTAGTAAAGATAGTAGTAACAATTAGAATAAAATAAGTTAGATTCTTATTATCACTATCATCTTTATAAAATAGGTTTTTAGTATAGTTTAAGCTTTTTTTAATCATTTTTTTATTATAATCCTATTGATTTTTTACTTAAAAGTAAGTAGTATGATGTTAGAGTGTTTTTGATACTTAATATATATATTTTACACTTTTTATGCTAATAAAGCTATTAAAATTTCTAAGAGTTCCTGAGAGTTCTTTAGACAGAACAGAACTAAGAATATATGAAATGATACCTGGATTATTAATTTGGGTAACTTTTATTTTAGCGATAGTTTTATCAATATTTAGATCTCTGTGGGTTATTTATTTTGTGATAGTTTTAGATGTGTACTGGGTTATTAGAATCTGGTACTTATTTTTTTATTTAATGGTTTCTTGGTTTAGATACATTAGATCTACTAGAGTTGATTGGCAAAAAAAAGTTAGGGAATTTTCTAATTGGCAAGAGTATATTCATTTGATAACTTTACCAACCTATAAGGAGCCCTATGAGGTAGTCCGAGATACTTTTGATAAATTATTGGAGTCAGATTATCCTAAGGATAAAATGGTAATAGTTTTGGGTGGAGAAGAGATGGATCAAGAAAATTTTCTAGAAATAGCTAATAGAATAAAGCTAGAATATGGTAATAAATTCCAAGATTTATTAATAACCGTGCATCCTAAAGATTTACCAGATGAAATTCCAGGTAAGGGATCTAATATGCATTGGATCGGTGTGAAAGCAGCTGAATATTTTAAAGAAAAAGGAGTTGATTATTCTCAAGTGATTATTTCTATGTTTGATATTGAAACTTGGCCAGATCCTCATTATTTTAATGCTTTGACTTATTATTATTTATCTAATGATCGACCAGAGCATTTTTCTTATCAACCCTTAGTTTTATTTAATAATAATATTTGGAAATCAAATATTTTAGTAAGAGTTGTGGCAAATTCAACAACTTTTTGGTTATTAACTGATATGTCTAGGTCTGAAAGACTATTTACATTTTCTTCTCATAGCATGAGTTTTAATACTTTGGTTAACGTTGGTTTTCATCCTAAAGATATCGTGACCGAAGATACTAGAATATTTTTACATTGCCTAGATCATTTTGACGGTGATTATCGAGCTCAACCAATCTTTGTACCAGTTTCAATGCAAACAGTAGATATTGGTAACTTATGGGATTCTTTTAAGAATCAATATACTCAGATAAGAAGATGGGGTTGGGGAGTAGAGCATTTTCCTTGGATGATGTTAAATTTAGTGAAGAACAAGAAGGTGTCTTGGAAAAGAAAGATTCAATATCTTTGGAATCAAGCAGAAGGAGTTTATACTTGGGCAACTTTACCAATATTAATATTACTTCTAGGTTATTTCCCAGTTTGGATTGCTGATATAACTATTCATTATAATGTTTTAATTCATAATACACCACAAATCCTAGAAAGAATAATGAATTTTGGTTTAGCAGGTATTATGTTCATCTCTCTTTTGAATATAGGATTTTTACCACCTAAACCCAAAGATGTGCATTGGATTAAATATCCCTTGATGATTTTACAATGGGTACTGTTTCCAATCACAATGATTTTGTTTGGTTCAATACCATCTATAGAAGCTCAAACTAGATTAATGCTTGGTGGTAAATATAGATTAGGATTTCAAGTAACTAAAAAGAAATAATATGGAAGAGATAGAAGTAAAATTTTTAGATATTGATTCCAAAGTTCTAATTAAAAAGTTAGAGAGTTTAGGAGCTAAAAGAATTTTCGAGAGATTATATCGAAGAAGAGTTTTTGATTATTCAGATTTAAGATTAAATCAAAATAATTCTTGGGTTAGATTAAGGGATGAAGGTGATCAAATAACTTTAGCTTTCAAACAAAGAATTAAGCCTGGAGCAGAGGGTGAGAATGATCAGGGTATGCAAGAGAACGAGATTGTAGTTAGTGATTTTGATCAAACTACAAATATTTTATTTAAAATGGGTTTAATTGAAAAAGGTTATCAAGAAAATAAAAGGATTCGCTATATTTTAAATGATGTTGAATTTGATATTGATTCTTGGCCAAAGATTCCAACCTATTTAGAAATTGAGGCAGATTCTTGGGAGAAGGTTGAACGAGCTACTGAATTATTAGAATTAAATTATGATGATAAAAAAATATTCTCAACGACCCAAGTCTATGAGAATTATGGAATTGATTTAGCTACCTATAAGAAAGCTACTTTTGAGGAGATGGTTTTAAAATAGTTCCTATAAAATCTTTGTAGCCATTAATAAATGGATTGATATCCATTTTTTGTTTTCCTTCAATTTGAACTACTAGAGGACAGAGGAGTCCTTTTTTAGTTTGAATAGCTATTTTGTCATCTTCTAAAAATATTTCACCAAGTTGATGATCAGTATTTCCTTCTTTAATTTCAGCTTTAATTATTTTTAGTAATTTGTCATTGAAATGAGTATAAGCTCCAGGCCAGTTATAGAAAGCTCTAATTTTATTATTTATTTTTTCAGCTGAATCTTCCCAATTTATCAAACCATCTTCTTTTTTTATCATTTCTGCGTAAGTAGCTTGGTTATTATCTTGAGAATGAGTTTCAATTTCTTTATCAATATACTTTTGGAGATTATCTAATAGTAATTTATTACCTAGAGAAAATAATTTATTATTTAAAGTTTCATGATTATCTTCTAATTCTACTTTGATTTTTTCTTGAGCAATTATCGGTCCAGCATCCATTTCTTTAACTAAAAGCATGATACTTACTCCAGCTTCTTGATCTCCATTTAACAGAGTTGTTTGGACTGGAGAAGGTCCTCGATATTTAGGTAAAAGAGAAGGATGAATATTAATAATTCCTAATGGGAAAGAATCTAATATCTCTTGAGGAATCATTGTTCCATAAGAGAGGAGGATAGCTAAATTAGCTTCAGTGTTTTTAAGGATCTCAATTGATTCTGGATCATTAAGTCTGTCTTTCTCTGCTATTTTAATATTACTTTGCTCAGCTACTTTTTTAACTGGATTTTGTTTTTGAGAACGACCAGTTTTTTTACTAGTTTTAGTAACTACTAATTCAATATTGTATTCAGCTTGAATTAACTCAGCTAGTAACTTAGCTGAGTTTTCATCTGATCCAAAAAATACTATTTTATTATTATTTTTCATCATTTTTAGCTTGTTTCTTTAATTCTTTAAATTTATCTTCACCAGCAGTAAATTTTTTAATTTTATCTGTAAAAATAATACCATTAATATGATCTAATTCGTGTTGGAAAACTGTAGCCATCAAATTTTTAGCTTCTATCTTTTTTTTATTTCCATTTTCATCTTGATATTCTAAAGTTACTTTTTTAGGACGAGAGACCCAACCAGTAATTTCTGGAAAAGAAAGACAACCTTCATCAAATTTTTGTTTAAGAAGTGATTTTCTTTTTATACAAGGGTTAATAAAAATCTGAGGACCTTTTTCAGTATTAATAACAATAAGTCTCATATTTAAACCAGCCTGATTAGCAGCTAAACCAACACCATCATACTTAAACATTAAACGAGTCATTTCTTTGATAATTTTAGGTAATTGGGGATCGTTAAAATTATCAACTTTTTTCAACTTGGTTCTTAATAGCTTATTAGGATAAGTTACAATGTTTAATTTCATAATTTAAAGTAATTTTTATCAATTATATCTATTTTATCTAATAATGCTTCTAGTGATTTTAAATCATTAGCTTGTTCATATTTTAACATTATATATTTTAAATAAAAAGAGAAGGTTTTATTAATTTTTGGTTCAATGATTGGCATTAATTCAACTTGTTCTGATTTATTCTTTTCAATTTCAGAATAGAGTTCATTTGTTTTTTGATCTAAGATCTTCTGATCCTTATCTTTCACTGTAATTTTTAACATATTGTAGAAAGGAGGATATTTAAAAAGTTTTCTAAATTCTAATTCATCCTTAATCATCTGGTGATATTTCTGATTTCTAACATGGTCGTATATTTTTGATTCATTTAATACTTGGAGGATTAACTTTCTAGGTTTTAGGGATATTAAACGAGAAGTGAATTGATAGAATTTTTCATTAGAATTAAAGTTGCTATTTAGGAATTGATGAGTTAAAGGAAGAATTATTAAATCAAATTCTTCTTCCTGGAGATGATCAAGAATAACTTTAGTAGCAATAATTATCTGGTTTTCTTTAACTAGATTCAAGTTATTTTCATGTTCTTTATCAATCATAATACTAGAATATTTAGGAAAGCTTTCTTTCATCTTAGAATGTAATTGAGTAATTCCAATACCTCTGGTTTTAAGGTTAGAATTGGCACATTTTGGACATTTAAGAGGTATTTCTATCTCTTTCTGACAAGTATGGCAATAGAGCTTATTTTCTTCTCTGAAGCCTGGAATTCCACTACAATCGGGACATTTGAAAACTAGTTTACAATCAGGACATATTAAACTTTTACTATATCCTTTCTTGTTTACTAAAAACAGAATTTTACCTTTATTTTCTAAAGTTTTGTTAATATCTTCTTCGGTATTAAAATGAATCTGATTTTCAAAATACTTTACATTCATTTCGGGAATTGTAATTTCAGTAGTGAATTTAGTTTTAGATTCTAAAAGTTTTATTTTTTTCTCTTGAGCTAGATGATAGAGGTTAGAGGGAGGAGTATAGGAAGTTAAAATTAATTGGCAATCATTAATTTTAGAAAGTTCTAAGATATTTGGTAGGAATTCAAAACGAGGATTGATATCAGTTTGATTATGATTCTCATTCTCTATCTCATCAATTATTATACTATTAACGTTCTGAGTAGGATAGAAAATACTAACCTTAGTTCCTAAAATTATTTTAACTTTATTATCTTGAATATCATGCCAAACTTTATTATGTTTAGTCTTATTTAAGTGAGTATAGCCAGTAATAATGGCTATTTCTTCTTTTTTGTAGAAGTTTAGTAAATGAGAATATATTTTTTCTAAATGTAGTTTAGTGGGAGAGATTATTAAAGTTTGTTTTTTGTTTTGATCAATAGTTTTTTTAATTAAAGATATTTTTTCAGAGAAGTGAGTATGTTTGAAAATAAATTGTCTGTTTTTAAGAATTGAGTCAGGAATGTTCTTTAATTTCCAATCAATTTTGTTCACATTTATCTTTTCTTCTTTACTTTGGGTTTTTCTTTTGAGGGGTAGAGGAGTGATATTGTTTAAAAAGTTTAGTGAACTAAAATTGTGTTTAATAAAGAAGTTATAAAATTCTATTTGTTGAGGAGAAAAAAGAAGAGTAGGAGTAATAATTTCACTAACTGGTTTTAGAATATGTTTTGGTTGGTTAGTAGTTTTTTTAATATCAAAAACCACTCCGTAGATATTACGGTTTCGAAAAGGGATTTCTACTAATTGCCCAGGTTTAACTTTTAAGTTATTAGGCACAATGTAGTCGAGGAGATTAAGCTCCTTTTTAAGCTTGATTAATGGTTTTATATTAGCGTACATATTAATAGTATAGTAGATAAAGGGAAAAGTATAAAGGGGGTTTTAGGAAAAAATAAAATGCAGAGTCCAAATGAGGATTCTGCATTGTGTTTAATATTCTCCGATGAAACTGGTGTTTACTTTGTAAATATTAAATTTTTGTTCTTGTTTTGATTGTTTTTCCCAAACATCTTCATAATTATGATCTTCTATTGCTTTCTTAAATAATCGCAACTGTTCTTTTTTTAATTCTTTAATTTTCTTTTCTAAGTCATAAGATGAGTCTGACTTTATTAAACCTATTTTTGGAAAATATGATAATATGGTGAAAAAGATTAAATTCACAATTATCATAAATCCAACGAAATAATTTAAAAAATTTTCCATTTTTCCTCCCTTTATTTTTTTATATCTTAGTACTTTTGATTTATTTTGTCAATCTTTAAAATATATTTAGAAATGATATAATTATAGTAATAAAAGTGCATATAAATGCATATATTTTTAGATTAATTTTAATAAAATATTATGACTGAAAAACAAGCAATAAATCCTAGTGATGAATACAAAATTAGAATAGAGCGTTTAAAGAAGATTAGGGAAAAAGGAATCGATCCTTATCCAGCGGTTTCTAAAAGAACTCATATGATTAATGAGGTTTTAGGTGATTTTAAAGCTTTAGAAAAATCTGCTAAGGATATTTTTTTATGCGGGCGTTTAAGAACTATTCGTTCTCATGGGAATTTAAGCTTTACTCAATTACAAGATGATTCAGGAATGATGCAATTAGCCTTTTCTAAAAAAGAAATGGACCCAGAACATTACAAAGAGTTTGTGAAGTTAATTGATATTGGAGACTTTCTTCAAGTAAACGGAGTTCCTTTTGTTACTCACAAAGGAGAGGAGAGTTTAATGGTTAAAGATTGGAAATTATTAACTAAAACTCTAAGGCCTTTACCAGAAAAATATCATGGACTTCAAGATGAAGAAGAAAAGTTTAGAAAAAGATACTTAGATATTTTAACTAATCTAGAGGTTAAAGAGATGTTTATTAAAAAAGGGAAGTTTTGGAATTCTATTAGAAACTTTTTAACTGAGAAGAGTTTTATAGAAGTTCAAACTCCAGCCTTAGAAGTTAGTGCTGGTGGGGCTGATGCTCGTCCTTTTATAACTCATCATAATGCCTTAGATATGGATGTATATTTAAGAATATCAACAGGTGAATTATGGCAAAAGAAACTAATGGTTGCTGGTTTTGAGAAAACTTTTGAAATTGGTCGTCAATTTAGAAATGAAGGTATGGATGCTGAGCATCTTCAAGACTATACTCAAATGGAATTCTATTGGGCTTATGCTGATTACAGAAAGGGAATGGAGCTAGTAGAAGAGATGTACAAGTATGTAGCTCAAGAAACTTTTGGAACTACTAAATTTAAGATTAAAGAATTTGATATAGATTTAGATAAAAAATGGGAAGTTTATGATTATGTTGAGATTATTAAAAAAAGAACTAAGATTAATATTTTAGATACTGATATTAAAGAAATGGAAAGTAAACTACAAGAGTTGAAAATTCAGTATGATAAAAAAGGATTTAATATTACTAGAGCTATTGATAATTTATGGAAATATTGTCGGAAGCAAATTGGTGGTCCAGGATTTTTAATTAATGTTCCGGTCACTATGGAACCTTTAGCTAAAAGGGATGACAAGAATAAAGATATAGTACAACGTTTTCAAATTATTTTAGCTGGATCAGAAATGGGGAAAGGCTATAGTGAGTTGAATGATCCAATTGATCAGGCTGATAGATTTGAAAAGCAAGAAAAATTAAGATTGGCTGGTGATGAAGAGGCTCAAATGAATGATAAAGATTTTGTGGAAGCTTTAGAACATGGTATGCCACCAACTTGTGGTTTTGGTCTAAGTGAAAGACTATTTAGTTTTTTAATGAATAAACCAGCGAGAGAGTGTCAAATATTTCCTTTGATGAGACCTAAGGATGAAAATAAATAATAATTAAGATATATATTATGAAAAAAGTATTACTTTTATGTGGAATTATTCTATTATTAACAGCTTGTGTTAATAGTACGGTTCAGAATGAAGAAAGTGCTCCAGGAGATTCTATTTCTCTAGAAGAAAAAGAAGAATCTATTCCTGAAGAGGAAGAAGATATAAATAATAAAGAAGAAAATATGTTGGTAACTATTAAAACTAATAAGGGAGATATTGAATTAGAGCTTTATGAAAAAGCAGCTCCAATTACAGTAGCTAACTTTTTAAAATTAATTAAAGAAGATTATTATAATGATATTAAATTTCATCGAGTTATTGGTGATTTCATGATTCAAACTGGAGATCCTCAAAGCAAAGGAAAAGTGGATGTTGATTTTGTTTATGATGCTTACAATAATCCTAAGAATCTTCCAATTGCTGGAACTGGTGGACCAGGTTATAATTTTGAAGATGAATTTAATAATGGTTATGTATTCGATAAAGCTGGTATTTTAGCAATGGCTAACGCTGGTCCAAATACTAATGGTTCTCAAATTTTTATTACTCATCTTCCTACTCCTCATTTAAATAATAAACATACTATCTTTGGTCAAGTTGTTAATGGAATGGATATTGTGAATGCTATTGAACAAGGTGATGTTATTAGTGAGATTATAGTTAAATAATTTATATATAATCTTTAAAATATATGTTGGATATAAATAAAATTAGAGAGAATAAGGAAGAGATTAAAAAGGCTCTCTTGAAAAGAGTTCCAGATGTTAATCTAGATGAGATTTTAGAATTAGATGAACAAAGAAAAAAGTTGATTACTAAAGTTGATGAATTGAAAGCAGAGCGAAACAAACATTCTAAAACCAAACCATCTCCAGAAATTATTGAGCAAATGAAAAAGCTTGGTGGTGATATCAAGGATGCAGAAGAAGAATCTAATAAGATTCAGAGTTTATACAATGATAAATTATCAAGTCTACCAAATATTCCTGCAGAAGATGTAAAAGCTGGAAATAAAGAGAATAATGAGGTTATTAGTACTTATGGAAAGAAGCCAGAGTTTAAATCTAAAGCTAAGGACCATGTAGAATTAGCAACTTCTTTAGGTTTAATTGATTATGAACGAGCTACTAAAATGTCTGGTGCTGGTTTTTGGGCTTATACTAATGAAGGAGCTTTATTAGAGTGGGCTTTATTAAATTATTTTAAAGATTTTCATCAAAAGAATAAATATACTTTCTTATTATTACCTTATTTATTAAATCAAGACTCAGCTTATGCTTCCGGACACCTTCCAAAGTTTAAAGAAGATTTGTTTTGGACTAATGATGAAAAACTTTGTTTGAATGCTACTAGTGAAATGATGTTATTAAATTATCATCGGAAAGAGACTTTAGATATAAAAGATTTACCTTTAAAATATTATGCTTTCTCAACTTGTTTTAGAAAAGAGGCAGGAGCATATCGAACTGAAGAAAGAGGAATGATTAGAGGTCATCAATTTAACAAGATTGAAATGTTCCAATTCACAAAACCAGAGGAGTCTTGGACTATTTTTGAAGAAATGGTTAAGAATGTTGAGGAGCTAGTTAAAGGATTGGGATTACATTTTCAAACTGTAAAATTAGCAGCTCAAGATGCTAGTGCAGCGATGGCTAAAACTATTGATATAGAAGTTTGGTTACCGAGCATGAATTCCTATAAAGAAGTATCTAGTGCTTCTAATGCTTTAGATTATCAAGCCCGGAGAGCTAATATTAAATTTAAAGATAAGGATGGTAAATCAGAGTTTGTTCATACTTTGAATGCTTCTGGTTTAGCAACTTCTCGAATATTACCAGCAATACTAGAGCAAAATCAACAAGCCGATGGTTCAGTTAAAGTACCAAAAGCATTACGAAAGTATTTACCATTTAAAGTAATTAAAGCTAAAAAATAATGTTTCATCATTCATGGATTGAAATTTCTAAAGAGAATTTGATTCATAATATTAAAGCGCACTATAAATTTTTAGACAAAGGAGTAAAACTTAGTCCGGTTGTCAAAAGTAACGCCTATGGACATGGGATGATTTTAGTTTCTAAAGTTCTGGATAAAATGAAAGAGATTGGTTTTCTTTCAGTAGTTAATTTAGAAGAAGCAATAATTTTAAGAAAGAATAAAATAAAGAAAGCAATTTTAGTTTTAAGTTATTATGGAGTAGGGGGGAGCGAGAAAGAATTTATAGAACAAATTAAATTTGCTATTCAAAATAATATTTCTTTAATGGTCTATGATTTAACTCAGATTAAATTATTAAATGAAATTGCTGGTAAATTAAAGAAAAATATTAAAATACATATTAAGGTAGAAACTGGAATGGCTCGAGTAGGAGTTCCTTATGAACAAGCTTTAGATTTTATACAAAAGATTAATAAATTAGATAATGTAATGATAGAAGGATTAGCTTCTCATTTTGCAACAACAGAGGAGAGTAATCAATATTTTGCTAAATTTCAATTGAATAATTTTAAAGAGCTTATTAAGAAATTAGATGAATTAAATATTAATATTCCCATAAAACATATGGCTGCTAGTGCAGCAATTACATTGTCAAAAGAGAATCATTTTAATGCAGTTCGATTAGGAATTGCTATGTATGGTTTGTGGCCTTCAAAAGAGAATAAAAAAGTTATTAATAAAAAATATCCGCAGTTTAATTTAAAACCAGTTCTATCTTGGAAAACTAAATTATTTCAAATTAAAAAGTTAAAAGCAAATATGCCAGTTGGTTATGGTTGTACTTATCGAACTACAAAGAGTATTACTATGGGTTTAATTCCTGTAGGTTATTTCGAAGGCTTAGATCGTAAATTCTCTAATAAAGGTTATGCTTTAATTAAAGGTCAAAAATGCCCAATTATTGGGGCAATTTGTATGAATATTGCTATGCTTGATATTTCTAAAGTAAAAGGTGCTAAAGTGGGGGAGGATGTAACTTTAATTGGTAAGTCTGGAAAGAAAGAAATAAAAGCTGATGATTTAGCTCTAGAAATCAATACAATTAATTATGAATTAGTAACTAGATTAAATCCAGAAATTCAAAGAAAATTAATAAGATAATAGAGGAGTATGAGAACAAAGTATCCAATGAGGTCAAAAAATAAATATCAGAAGATTCGTCGTTCAGCTATGAGGAAGAGACATTTTAATAGAGGAAATATTAATGAATATTTTCATAAGAAAAAGAGTGCTAATACTTGGCAGAGTAGAGTAGTCTTTTTATTTCTAGCATTCATTGTAGTCTATATTATTTTCTTTTTCTTCTTTTCTACTCATTTCAAGATTAATCAAATTATTATTGATGGTAATGAAGAAATTACCAATTCAGAAATAAAAGATAAAGTTAATGAGTTATTAAATAAGCGTAAGCTTTTATTTATAAAAAATAATAATTACTTTTTGTTCAATGTTAACGATGTAGCGGAAAGATTATCTCAAGATTATCTTTTTGAAAAATTAGAAGTAGAAAAAAAGTATTTTTCAACTATATTTATAACTCTAGAAGAAAAACCTCATAAGTTATTTTATGTAATTGATGATAGCAGCTTTTTAATAGATGAGAAGGGGATAGTTATTTCTCGTTTTGATTATCAAGAACTTGATTTAAATAGTTCAACAGAGAGTAGTGATGAAATTATAGTTAAAGAAACACCTAAGCAAGTAGTTATTAATCAAGAAGAGGTTGATGAACAGAATAAAAAGATTGTTAAAGATCATGAACTATATGAATCTACTAATAGTACTTCTACTGTATTCATTTGGGAAAATAGTAGTGAAGGTATGATAGTTAAAGAAGTTGATGTTATTGAAGCGATAATAGAAGATGTTTATCCAGATAATCCAGAAATAGGTTCTAAGATTTTTTCTGGAGATGTGGTTAGAAAAATACTGTATTTAGATAGTGATTATAATCATAAATTTGGTGATCAGAGAGAATATTATGAATTAGAATGTGAAGATGGAGAATTTTTAAATATGAAAACAAAAGATGATTTTAAAATATATTTTAAATTAAATGAATCTGTTGATAGTCAATTATCAAATCTATACAGATATTTAATAGAGGAGAATAATGGTAAATTAGATAATATTGAATATATAGATCTAAGACAAGATAATCAAATTATTATTAAATAAAAATAAAGAATATGAAAAAGAAAATTGGAATTATGGGTTTTGGAGAAATTGGTCAATCAGTTGCTAGATTATATCCAAAATCAAAGTATCAAATTTTATCTAAAGATTTAAAACATGATTCTCTAAAAGAGGAGAGGGTTGATGTTTTGCATATAGCTATCCCATATAGCAGTGATTTTATTAAAGACGTTGTAAAACAAGTTAAATTAAATCAACCAGAATTTGTAATTATAGAATCAACTACTAATGTAGGAGTTACTAGTAAGATTAATAGTAAATTAAAAAAGAAAATAGTAGTTCATAGTCCAGTTCGAGGAATGCATCCTAACTTGACAAAAAGCTTAAAATGTTTCATAAAGTATATTGGAGCAGATAATAAGAATATTGGGGAGAGAGCAGTGAGGCATTATCAAGCTATTGGAGTTAAATCTAAACTTTTTATGCCATCTGAGTCAACTGAACTAAATAAAATATTATCAACTTCTTATTATGGAATTTGTATTGCTTGGGCTGCAGAAATTAAAAGATTATGTGATCAGCACGGTGTAGATTATAAATCATTTGAAGATTTTAATAATTCTTATAATGAAGGTTACCTTAAGATGGGATTAAAAAATGTAGTTCGTCCGACTCTATATCCACCAAAAAATGGTATTGGAGGTCATTGTGTATGGGAAAATGCAACTATGTTTAATCCCCGAGCTAAATCAAAGTTTTTAGATTTAATATTAGATGCTGGTAAAGATAAATCTGCTAAAACATTAAAGTTAAAAAAGAAAAGTTAATTTGTTTGGTTCTATTTAGTATGATATACTCTTAATAGAGTATCCTTTTATGGATAATGATAAGAGTTCGCATAATATAGGTTAATCGAACTAACATATAACAATTCATCTAAAACAAGCTATGAAGTCTAATTTGCCTATCCTCCACCATTTAAATGATTTTTTAGATTATTTAGATATTGAAAAAGGTTTAGCTAATAATTCTCAGAAGAATTATAATCTTTTTTTAAATAAGTTTTTTAATTGGTTAAAGGAAAATGATAAATCTAAGTTAAAACCTCATGAATTAACTTATAAGCATGTTTGGGATTATAAGTTATATTTATCTCGTTCTCAGTCTTTGACAACTCATAAGAATTTAAAAAGAAAAACTCAAAATTATTATTTAATAGCTTTAAGATCGTTGTTAGATTTTTTTGCAGATCGAGATATAGACACTCTCCCCTCTTCGAAGATAAAACTACCCAAAGTAAGTAAGGATAAAGTTCCTAATTTTTTAACAATAGAAGATGTAGAAAAATTATTATCAGAACCAGATGTTGATAATAAGATAGGTTTAAGAGATAAATCTATTTTAGAAGCTTTTTTTTCTACAGGTATGAGAATAGCAGAATTAACTTCTTTAAATAGAGATCAGTTTAATCATTTAAAAATGGAAGAAGGTTTGGAAATGACTATTATTGGTAAAGGTGATAAGCCGAGAACTGTTTATTTTTCAAAAAGGTCATTAAAATGGTTAAAAGAATATTTAGATACTAGAACAGATTTAGATAAATCTTTATTTATTCGTTATTCAGGAAATAAATCTGATTCCAGAAGACTTTCAATTAGATCAATAGAGAAATTAGTAAAAAAATACGCTAAATTAGCTGGATTACCAATAGATATAACTCCTCATACTCTGAGACATTCTTATGCTACTGATCTTTTAACTCAAGGAGTTGATTTAAGGACTGTGCAGGAATTCTTGGGACATAGCAATATTTTAACAACTCAAATATATACTCATGTTACTAATAAGAGGTTGAGAGATGTTCATAAAAAATATCATAGTGGTAATCGTTTAAAAGATAATTAAAACAATTGTACCTATGAATTTTGTATTTAATTTCCTAAGTAATTTAAAGGATTAGTGGGAGTTCCATTTATTCTAACTTCAAAATGTAAATGAGGTGCGGTTGTTAAACGACCAGCACCTTTTGTGCCTGGCATACCACCAGATTTACCAATAATATCTCCTTGAAGAACAAAATCTCCGGGAGATACATTCATTTGAGAAACATGTCCGTAAACAGTAGATAATCCATTATTATGCACTAGCATGATATAGCTATAACCATAACCATTATCTTTAGCTACGGCTACATATCCAGAACCAGCAGCTTTAAGAGGTGTTCCTTGTCCAGCCCTAATATCTATAGCTGGATGTTCAAATATTCTTCGAAAAGGATAGTCAGGATCATGGAAATAGGCAGTGACATGTTTTGATGGAACTGGCCAGATTAAAACACCATCATCATCCGGAATTCTACCACTTTGTTCAGCTAATAATCTTCGAGCTTGATTTTCATATTGAGTAATTAAGTTGTTAGCTTCTTCTTGTTCAGCTCTTAATTCTGCTAAGAGGTTATAGAATTGAGCTTCATCATGTTCAGTCCGAGCTAGGAACATAAATTTAACATCTTGTTCTTCTTTTAGTTTATATTGGTCAATTGTTAATTTCTTATACAAACTTTCTAATTCAGCTTTTGATTTTACTAAACTAGAATTCTTTTGTTCTAACCATTCTTTAAGTTGATTTAAACTATCTGTTTTTTTCTTCAAATCTGATTGAATAGATTTAAACTTATTAATCTCATCAAAAAAATCACTTAAATTATCATAGAGTAATAATACTTTTAAATATCCACCTTTTTCTTCTTCTCGGTATAGATTTTGAAGAGAATTTTTAATTCTTTCCTTATTGATCTCAATTTCGTTTTCTTTTCTTTCAATTTCTAAATTTACAGATTTAATCTCTAGATTCATATTTTCAACCTGTAAATTTGTTGATTCAATCCCTAGAGTTCGGGAAGCTATTTTACTGTTTAATATGGAAATTTCATTACTAAGACTAGCAGATTCTTGTTGTTTTTGCTTTATTTTCTGTTGATATACTTTTTGTTGATTATTTAATTCACTAATGATCTTTTGTTTATCAGAAATCATACCTTTTAAATCAGAAATATTCTCGGAATGAGAATTATTGAATGGTAAAAAAATATTAGCAATTACAAAAATTCCAATTAAAGTTTTTGTTATCTTTTTATTTTTGTTTAACATGTATTAATTATATCACGAATTAAGAGTTTAATTTTTCCAAGGCTTTATCGATTCTACTTAAACTTTCTTCTTTCTCTAGAATCCATAGTATTTCAGCTGGACTAGGGCTTTTATCTAATCCAGATAAAGCGAATCGTAATGGCCAAAATACATCTCCAGGATTTAATTCACTTCCATTAACTATTTCTTTTAGTAAATTATCTAATTCTTCTAAACTCCATTTACTAAAGTCATTTAATTTTTCTTTAACAAGTTTTAATCCTTTAATTGTTTTTTCTTGATCACTTTTTTTGAATATTAACATTTTAGAATCATAATCAGGTAATTCAAAAATAAACTTACTAGGCTCCTCTAGTTCAGATAGATAATTTAATCTACTTGACAAAACTATGAATATGTTTTCTAATTTATTTTTATCTAAATCTTGAGGAAAATACTTTTTAATTTCTTCTAATAATTTTTGATATCTTTTACCTTTTTCTTTAACTATCTGACGAACATATTCAGCATTAAACCAATTAAGTTTTTCAACATTAAATATAGCTCCCGCTTTATTTATCTTAGCAACATCAAAGTCTTTGATTAACTCCTCTACTGAGTAGATTTCTTTAGTAGTTTTAGGATTCCAGCCTAAGAAAGCTATGTAGTTTAAGATAGCTTCTGGGAGATAACCTTTCTTTAAGAAGTCCTCTGCTGCTACATCTCCTTGTCGCTTAGATAATTTAGATTTATCTGGGTTTAATAACAAAGGTAAGTGAATAAATTCTGGAGCTTTCCAGTTAAACATTTTGTAAAGTAAAATATGCTTAGGAGTTGATGGTAACCACTCTTCGCCTCTGATAATATGAGTAACGTCCATTTCATGATCATCTACTACAACAGCTAAGTGATAGGTTGGATAACCATCAGATTTTAATAAAACCTGATCATCCATGTCATTAGTATTAATCTTAACTTCACCATAAACACCATCTTTAAAGATAATATCTTGATTGTCTGGGAGTCTTAATCTGATTACATAAGATTCTTTATTCTCTAGTTTTTTGCTTATTTCTTCTTTAGATAGATTTAGACAATGACGATCATATTTAGGAATTCTTTTTTCAGCTTGCTGTGCTGTTCTCATTTCATCAAGTCTCTCTTTAGTACAAAAACAATAATATGCTTTATCTTCTTTAATTAATTGTTCAACATACTTCTTATATATATCTAATCTTTTTGATTGATAAAAAGGTCCTTCATCAAAATCAATTCCAAAAGTTTTTAGAGTTTCAATAATTTGTTGGTCAGCTTTTTCTACATATCTACTTTGATCAGTATCTTCTATTCGTAACAAGAATTTAGCTTTATTATTTTTAGCAAATAGATAGTTGTATAGTGCGGTTCTTAATCCGCCGATATGCAGGTATCCAGTTGGTGATGGTGCAAATCTTACTTTATTCATATTATTTAATATATTTATTAATTTCTTTTAACATTATATTTAATGACTGATGTCGGATGATGTGGATATGATCTTTTAATTCTTCTTTTTTAACCCACTTGTGATTTTGAAGTTCTTCTTGAGGATTTGGTTCTTCATTTTCAGTTTGTTTTAGAATAAATATTCTTTGATTCTGACCAGCAGTTTTGTAATAATGAGGCATTCGTTCAGATTTAGGCTTAATCATTTCCGGCATAAAATAGTATTTATGCAATTCATCTAATTTTTTGATTATTTTAACTTTTTTTAATCCAGTTTCTTCATAGACTTCTTTTAAAATTGCCTCTTCTTCGCTTTCATCTTTTTCTACACCACCTTGAGGAAATTGCCAATGATTAGGATCGTCTTTTCTATTTAAAACTAGAAATTCATTATTTTGATTCAATATTACTCCTAAGACGTTTTTTCTAAAAGATTTTTGAATATGAATAGACCATAATATTAAATACCAAGAGTATTTAAGAGTGGCATTTAGAATTCTATTAATTCTGCTTGGTTCTATAAATAATCGCCATAACCATTCTATTCCTACTTTTCTGAATGCTTGAGGAGCTCGGAGTATTTTTCCAGATATGAAATCAAATGTTCCTCCAACTCCCATAGCTATTTTAATATTAGGTATTTTTGATATGTTTTCCCAAATCCATTTTTCTTGCCAAGGAGCTCCATAGGCTACTAATAATATCTGAGCTTGGCTATCTTTAATCTTTTCAATAATTCTATTATTCTCTTCAGGAGTTATTTTTTGAATATTTGAAAAGCCCTCCTCTGCTCCAACTATATTTAATCCTTTGTACTTTAATTCTAATTTAGTTTTTGATGTCTCTGCTGACCCTTCTCTCCCGCCTAAGAGAAATACTTTATATCCTTTATGAGCTGCTAATTCATTAATTTTGTAAGTTAAATCTATTCCAGTTACTCGATGATAGAGAGGGTCTCCCAAAAACCAAGAACCTAAGATTAATCCAAATCCATCTGCTAGAGATAGACTAGCATTATTTAATATTCCTCGGTAATAGATATCTCGACTAGCTTTGAGTATTATTTCTGGATTGGGAGTCACTATATAATGTTGTTTTTGATCAGCAACAAACTCCTCTATTTTTAATAGAGTTTCTTGATAGTTTATTTTATTTATTTCTGTTCCAAGAATGTTAACTTTAACCATGATTTTAACATTAAAATTACACATCAAAGTGTGTTTATATCTTTATTTTAGCATATAAAAACAGGCTCAGAAAGAGCCTGTTTAACAATTTAAACTAAATAATAATTTAAGTTCCAATTTCCCAAGAAGCTAAGTATTTCTTTTGTTCAGCGGTAAGAGTATCAATATTAATATTCATAGATTTAAGTTTAGATTTTGCAATCCACTCCTCTATCTTTTTAGAAACATTATATACTTTATTCTGGAACTTTTTGTAATTTTGATTAATATATTCTGCAGCTAATGCTTGAGTTGAGAAACTCATATCCATTACTGAAGCTGGATGTCCTTCAGCAGCAGCTAAATTGATTAATCGACCATCAGCTAGAACAAATATTCTTTTACCATTCTTTAAAGTATATTCATCAGTAAAGTTTCGAACATTTTTTCTACTTTTAACAGCCATTTTCTTTAATCCTTTAACATTTAATTCAACATCAAAATGTCCAGAATTACAAACTATAGCGCCATCTTTCATCTTTTTGAAATGATGAATGTCAACTACATGAACATCACCAGTTAAGGTGCAGAATAGATCTCCAATAGGAGCAGCTTCTAACATAGTCATAACTCTAAAGCCATCCATAGCAGCTTCAATAGCTTTAACAGAATCTACTTCAGTAACTATAACATTAGCTCCCATTCCTCTAGCTCGCATAGCAAAACCACGACCACACCAACCATAACCAGCAACAACTACATTTTTACCAGCTAGTAAAATATCAGTAGCTCTAATAATTCCGTCTAAAGTTGATTGACCAGTACCATATCTATTATCGAACAAGTTTTTTGTTCGGGCATCATTCACAGCAATGATTGGAACCATTAATTTTCCAGTTTGTTCTAGAGCTTTTAGTCTGATTACTCCAGTAGTAGTTTCTTCCATAGAACCTTTAATTTCTAAGGCTTGTTTTTGGTATTTAGTATGTAAGAGAGATAATAAGTCAGCTCCATCATCCATAGTTATCTGAGGTTGATGTTTAATAGCTGATTCTAAATGTTTGTAATAGGTTTTGTTATTCTCAGCTTTTTTAGCATGAACTTTAATACCATAGTCTTTAACTAAAGAAGCAGCTACATCGTCTTGAGTAGACAGCGGATTAGAAGCACATAAGAATACATCGGCTCCACCAGCTTTTAAAGTTCGCATTAAATTAGCAGTCTCACAAGTAACATGCATGCAAGAAGAAGTTTTTACTCCTTTAAGAGGTTTAGTTTTATTCCATTTATCTCTAATTTGTTTTAGAACTGGCATATCATTGTCAGCCCATTCAATCCTTTTTTTACCTTGAGGAGCAAGTTTTATATCACTAATGTCATAGTTTGGCATAGTTTTATTTATTTTTAATGAGTTAATTATAGTTTTTCTTTAAAGTTTTGTCGATACCTTTTTTCTAATTCTACCCAAGTAAATTCATGAGTTTGAGTGCCATATTTTTCTACAGTATAGGCTGAGATTAATCCAGCAAACTTTCCTGTTTTCTCTATTGACCATTTTTCAGTTAAACCTTTGATTAAACCAGCACGATAGGCATCACCAGCTCCAGTAGGATCAGAAGTATTTTTTACTTCAGCTATCGGGATATTATATCTTTTCTTTTTAGTATAAATTTGAGAACCCTTTTCTCCTAAAGTAATTACTAATATTTCAGTTTGTTCTTGTAAATCTTCTAAAGTCCATTTAGTTTTTTCTTGAATCAATTTAATCTCATAATCATTACCAATTAGAACTTTAGAACCAGTAATAGATTGTTTTAATTGTGTTCCACTGAGAGAAGCTACTTGTTGTCCAGGATCAAAGATATATGGAATTTCTTTTTCTTTAAATAATAGAGGTAATTCAACCATGTCGATAGGATTTTGGGGAGCAACAACAGCTAAATTAGTATGTTTTAAAGAAATTGGTTTTAAACTGATTGATTCCATCATAGCTCCGGGGAAAAAACCAGCAATTTGATTATCAGATTGGTCAGTAATGATATAGGCAGAAGCAGTGCGTTCATTTGGAGCGATTTTAATTTTAGAAGTATCAATATTATTTTTTACAAACCATTGTTTGTAATTTTTGAAATCATTACCAACATTAGCCCAAGTGATAAAGCTAGATTTTAAGAGGTTTAAATTGTAAGCAATATTACCCGCTGTTCCACCATATGACTCTCTAAATTCATTTACAAAAAAAGAGACATTTAAGTTATGAATTTGATCTGGCATGATATTGTCTTTAAAATATCCTGGGAAGTTCATAATTCGATCGTAGGCAATACTACCAGTGATTAATACTTTCTTCATATTTTTAATAAGTGTTTAATTAATAGCTTAAATATAACAAAAAAATACCTCGAAGTCGAGATATTCTTTTGGCAGGAGTGCTAGGATTTGAACCCAGACTAAAGGTTTTGGAGACCCTTGTGCTAGCCATTGACACTACACTCCCAAAAAACAAATTCTTCAACCAAATAGAGTGAAGAATTCATTAACAAGTAATTCGGTGAAAACTATTTAGTTTCTTTATGTGGGGTATGCTTTTTACACCATTTACAAAATTTCTTAAGTTCTAATTTGTTCTTAAGGGTTTTCTTGTTTTTGTAAGTATGGTAATTAATTCGGTGACATTCACCACATTCCATTTTAATCAGATTATCCTGAGACATATATTTAATTTTAAAATTAATAAGTGGAGCCAACTGTCGGGTTCGAACCGACGACCTACGGTTTACAAAACCGTTGCTCTACCAACTGAGCTAAGTTGGCCAAATAATTATGGCGTTAAAAGTGGTGGGCCGGGTAGGATTCGAACCTACGAAGGCGAAGCCAGCAGATTTACAGTCTGCCCCAGTTGACCGCTTTGGTACCGACCCAAGGTAAATAAATTTTCAATTGTTTCGGATGGAGCCGTTGCGCAGACTTGAACTGCGGACCCCTTCCTTACCATGGAAGTGCTCTACCACTGAGCTACAACGGCAAATCTTGATATAAACACAAAATATAAGCTTTAAAACTTATATTTGATTGATTTTTGCTCTTGCATCAGGTATTTTAGTATTGTCTGGGTTAACTTCTATAAGTTTATTCAATGTTTTATTTGCCAATTCTTTATCTCCCATAATTATACTTAAATCTAATAGAAAGTCAAGGAGCTTAGAGTTCTTTGGCTCAATATTTAAAGCTTTTTTAAGATTTTCTAAGGCTTGTTCAGAATTATTTAATTTTAAGTTTGTTTTAGCTAAATTATAGTAATATACAGGATTATTATCTTCTAATTCAATTGCTTTTTGATAATTGATAATAGCTTGATTGAGGTCTCCTTTACTAGTAAAAATATCTCCTAATCTATTATAGTCGTAATCATCATCATTTAATTTAGTAATATACTCATAAGTTTCTTGAGCTTTATCATGATCTTTGTTATTAAAGTATAAATCTGCTAATTTTCTGTAAATATCTATATTATGCATGTCTGATTTTAGAGCATCTATATATTCACTTTCTGCCTGACTATAATCCTTTTCTTTAATAAATTCATCAGCTCGTTCTAAATGCTTAACTACTTTAGTTTCTGACGATATTTTATCTTCAAAATGAGTTTTAATAAGTTTCTGACGATATTTTTCTTCTAATTGATAGATATATTTGTAGAACTTCTTAAGATAGATATAGCTAGTAGAGATAATTGGTTTAGATATCTTTGATACCTTAGTTAGATACTTTTCTACATCTCTTTTAAATTTTTCTTCAATTATTTCCTCTTCTCGAGTTTCTTCTTGATATTCAGTAACTTTTTCAGGGTCTACTCTATTTAGTTGAGGTAGTTTTTTAAAAATAATAGATAGAATAATACTTAAACTAACTACGATAATAATAATTAAAATTATATTTAAAAACATATTATATTACATTATTAATTAAATTAAATAAGCTTTCTGAATTTAAACTAGCTCCTCCAACTAATACACCGTGAACGTGAGCTTGTTGGATTAAATCTTTAATATTTGAAGGCTTTACACTTCCACCAAAGATTAATCTAATTTTATCTTCAAACTTTTTTATTAATATTTTATCATTTTCAGAAAATACATTATCTAAAACTATTTGTTTTATCAGTTTGTTAGTATACTCTACTTCAACTGTTTCGATTTCTTGTTTAACTTTAGTGGTGGAAATAGACCAGATAGGTTCATAGGCAATAATTAATTGATCGATATCATTAATATTTACTCCTGCTAAAGCCGATTTTATCTGTCTCATTAAAACCAAATCTTTTTGATTATTCCTTCTTTCTTCTAAATTTTCTCCTACACATAGTACCGGAATTAATCCATTTTTTAAAGTTAACTTAACTTTTTTGTTAATCATTTCTTCAGACTCAGCTAGGTTTTGTCTTCTTTCACTATGACCAATCATTACAAATTTAACACCAAGATGTTTTAAATTATCGATAGATACTTCTCCAGTATATGCTCCTTTATTCTCCCAGAAAGTATCTTGACTTCCTAAATCAATTCGAGTGTCTTTTAATATTTCAGATAATTTAGCAATAGTTAAGAAATCAGGACATAGACCCAAATCTATACTCTCTAGTTTATGATTTTTTAATTTAGCTTTAATCTCCTCTGCTAATTTCAGAGTTTCATCATAGGATAACTGCATTTTCCAATTAGCTAAAATTATTTTTTTGGATAACATTTTATTCTTTATCTAGTAAGATATGTATTAATAATTATATATTAATATAGGAAAATAGACCAACAGATATGGAAGTAACTATTATTCCAGCAGTGATTATTCCTAAGGTAATTGGTAAAATTGCTTTTTTAAATGGAATACCGAATAACCAAGCTGCCATGGATCCAGTCCAAGCTCCAGTCATTGGTAAGGGAATAGCTACAAAGATGAATAAAGCTAAGGGTCCATATTTCTTAATCTTTTTTATAGTCTTTCTTCTAGTTCTTTCAAAAACCCATTCTAGAAATTTATCAGTAGGACTTGAATATTTTTTAGCTAGAGTAGTTATAGCGTCTAGGCCGAATAGTAAAATAAAAACAGGGATGATATTACCAATGATAGCTAGGAATAAGACTAGGAAAGGATTTAATCCCCAAGAAATTGCTAAGGGTATAGAAGCTCTTAATTCAGTTACCGGGAGAGCTGAATAGAAAATTGTTAATAGTTCTAACATATTATTGCCATAAATAATTATTAAAAATCCAAGTAGAAATAGCTTTGAGGTCAGAGAATCTAGCGTAATGAGAATCACTTCCTAATACTACAACTAAAATTGGTCCTTGTTCTTCATAACTTACTTCAGATACTAGACAGAAACCAGCAGCTTCAATATATCCTGTTTTACCAGCTTCAATATTTAAATATCCACCAATTAGGTCATTGGTATTCTTGATATTAATTAAACGATCAGAATCTATAGTACGGAAAGAGTAATTTCTATGAGAAGTAGCTTCTTTAATATTAGGATAAGTGAAAGCTTTACTAGCTAGTTTTAATACATCTGTAGCTGTAGAAACATTATTAGCACTTAAACCAGTAGGATCTTCAAATTTAGTATTATTTAATCCCAATTCCAGAGCCTTAGCATTCATTTTCTCTACAAATTCTTCTTCTGATATATCTATATTTTTAATTAACAATCTAATTCCAGTATTTGAAGAAGCAACTATGGAAGAGATGTATAGATCTTTAAACTTTATTTTCTCCCAGTTATATATCTTTAGCTTATTAAAATCTCCATTCAAATTTGAACTATCTATAACTATCTCTTTCTCCCAATCAATGCTCTCATGTTCCATTAAAACTATAGCAGTCATTAATTTAGTAATACTAGCGATAGCTCTGACTTCATCACTATTTTTAGACCATAGTATCTTATTACTATTAATATCTTTAACTAGAACTGATTTAGCGGATACTTGAACTCCTAAAGAATCATTTATTACTTTAAGAGGAAACTTACTTTTCTGATTTAATTCTTCAGATTTAATATTAAAAAATATCCCACCCTCCTCTATTGCATTTTGTTGGTAGTAATAATTATCTCCAATAGGAAGAGCTATTAGATTAGTTATTAAAAATAAATTAGAGATTATGGCAAATAGAGTCATAAATTAAGATTCATTAGTTTCTAAATTATTACTTTCCTCTTCAACCTCTTCTTCCTCAGATTCATCTTCATTCTCATTTAATATCTTATCTATAATTTCATCGCTGTTTAGTTTCTCGTAATCTGGTAATTCCTCTACTTTATTAAGTCCTAAATACTTTAAGAAATCCAAGCTAGTTGAATAGGTTTCAGTCATTTTCTCTTTATCTTGTTGGCTCTCTATTAAACCTCTAATTAAAAGATTTTTTAAGATAATTGAACAATTAACTCCTCTAATTTGCTCTAATTCTGATTTAGTAATTGGCCCTCGATAGGCAATGATAGTTAGAGTTTCCATAGAAGCATCACTAAGATTACTATTTAATTCTTCTTTAACAAATTCTTTAATTATTTCTTCAGATATTGGATTAGTAGTGAATTGAAGCTTCCTATTATCACTTAGGATATGAATACCACTATCTTCTTGATTAAACTTTTCTTCTAGATTTTCTATTAGTTCCTTAATCTCTTTTTTGTTTAACTCTAACTTTTTAGCTAATTCTTTAATTTGCAGAGCTTTATCGGATATTAAAAGAATACTTTCTAATTGAACTAATTTTTTACTCAATTTATCTTCCATCTTATTTAATTATTATTTGTATTTATTGTCATTTTTTCAAACATAGAACCTTGATCTACATTGATTGTTTTTTGTTTTATTAACTCTAACATAGCTAAGAAACAAACAATTATCTCAGTTTTATTCTCTTTATTCTTTACTAATTCAGAAAAATCTAGATTACTACAGTTACTTATTAAATTCTTAATATGGTTTATCTTTTCTCTAATATTGATAGTCTTATCAATAGTCTTTTTATTAGGTTTTTCAGTAACGGGTTTTACAGAGCTAATAATTTTTCTAAATTTAGCTTCTAAATCCTCAACTACTATATTCTTAGGAGGTCTAAACTTAGCTTTGATTTTAATTAAAGGAGTTGTTCGAGAGTAGGTGAAGTTTTCTTGATTAAGAATCTTTTTTATTATCTTTCGAGCTTCATAATATTCTTTGTAGATCTTTAATTGTTTTTCTAGATCAGCGCTATCTTCGTCATCAACAAAATTCATAGCTTCGGGAAGAATGAGTTTTGATTTAATATATAACAGTTTAGCAGCTACTACTAAAAAATCAGCTATTTCATCAATACTGAGATTCTCATTATCATCAATATATTCTAAATATTCATCAGTTATTTCAGCTAATGATATTTCATCAATATTTAATTTACTATTAGTAATCAAGGTTAGAAGGAGTTCTAAAGGTCCTTCAAAATCCTGTAATTTAAATTGGTAATCAGACATGAGTGATAAAGTCTTTTATTTTTTAGTTTTTTTGTTTTACTTTTTTAGCGATATAATTATATATGAAAAAGTATAGAATAAGGTATGCAATTGGCACACTAACAGAATGTTTACCTGGATCTAAAAGTATAAGTATAGCATGTATGGATAAGCTCATTCCCAATATCCAAATACTTATTTTTTTAATATCTTCTTTTACAAAGCCAATGTATTTATTAACGAATGCTAAAGCAGCCCAATAGGTGGTTAAGTTTATAAGAATTAAACTAAGGAAATGAAATAATATTATGAAAATCCAGTAATTTTGATTACTGATAAATAAATTATAGAAAAAATTATCTACAGGGTTATAAATATATTTTAATGGGATTCTTATAATAATCTCTGCAAGCATTATAATTATGATTATTTTTTCCCAGGTTTTCCTTTTTGCCATAAGTTTATTTTTTAGTTTTTCTTTTTGCTTTAACTTTCTTTTTCTTCTTGGCTTTAGGTTTTTGAATCTTTAATTTCTTAGCTTTTCCAAATACAAATATCTCTGACTCCTCTATCTTTAAATAATCTTTCAGCTTTATTTTAAAGCTTTCTTTAAAGCTCCCAGATGAGAAAATAGCATCTTTTAAATTACTAAAAGATTTATCAACTATTGTTGGTATTTTGTAGAGAGATCCAAAAACATGAGCTGAGCCAGGTTTAATCTTAAACTTATTAATTAGTATCTTCTCTGAAGGAATTTTAATATCTTTGTTCACTACCTTAAACTTCTTAGCTATCTTTCCGAAATCTAAGTTTTTATCAGCTCCTAGAATAACCATATAGAAGTCTTTCTTAATTTGCAGAATTAAAGACTTAGCTATTTCTTTAGGATGAACTTTTAAAGTCTGAGAAGCATCAAAAGCAGTATATACTGTCCGATGAGCTATGATTTCGTGCTTAGTATTGTTTTTTTCTAAATGATTTAGAATTTGTTTTTTAATAGCCATATATTTATTTTATTTTTTATATTTCATTGGTAACTTCTCTTGAGTTCCTAATAGTTTCTGAGCAGTCTTTTTACCGTGGGAAGTTAGAAGTATTTTGTTAATAAAAGTTTTGTATTTAGTTTTTTTACAGAAAGCTACAATTAAATCTCTTTCAATTAAACGATTCAAACTTTTAATAATTATATTTTCAATGTCTTTGGGCTTCTTCTTAATATTTTCATAAAACTTAAAAAATGTATTTTTATCAATTCCTCCTTTTTGTTTATATCCTAAAGATTTTTTTAAGATATATTCTTGGAGTTTAGATAATTGATTCATTTTATTATTTTATTTCTATTCCTAACTCTTTTAATTGCTCTTTGCTTACTTTTTCAGGACTATCCATCATTGGATCATGACCATCAGAAGTTAAAGGAAAGGCAGTTACTTCTTTAAGATTCTTTTCTCCCATTAGAATCATCATTAATCTTTCTACTCCTAGAGCAATTCCACCATGTGGTGGGACACCATATTTGAAAGCTTCGTAATAATGAGCAAATTCTTTCTTTTGTTCTTTAGTGAAGCCAATTAAATCCCATATCTTTTCTTGGATTTTCATATCGTGAATTCTAATTGCTCCTCCACCAAGTTCAAAACCATTCAAAGCTAAATCATGTTGGTAGGAATGAACTTTTTCAGGACTTTTATCTAATAACTCTAAATCTTCTTCTTTAGGAGCAGTGAACATATTATGAGAAGGTCCCCATTTACCTTTAGTTCCTACAAACTCCTCTTCTTCATTATTAGCGAATAATGGGAAATCTATAATCCAAGAAAAAGCTAATTCATTTGGATCTTCTTTGTCTTTTCTTAAGTCTGGCTTATCAGTACCATATTTTTCCATAGCTTCTTGGTGACTAATTCGAGGCCATGGTTTAGTAGTGATTTTCTTTTCTGGGAATAATTCTTCTACCATTTTAGTCATAGTATCTTCCATTAAATCTAATATCTCTGATTGACTTAAAAAGGACATTTCAACATCTAATTGATAGAATTCTCCTGAACTACGGTCAGAACGAGCATCTTCATCTCTAAAACAAGGAGCTATTTGAAAGTATTTCTCTAAACCAGCAATCATTAAGAGTTGTTTGTATTGTTGTGGTGCTTGTGGTAAGGCAAAAAACTTACCTTTATGAAGTCGAGAAGGTACAATGTAATCACGAGCTCCTTCTGGAGTTGATTTAGTTAGAATAGGAGTTTGAACTTCAGTGAAACCCTTATCATTTAAGTTATTTCTTAAAAAGTTCATTACTTGATGGCGAGATTTAATATTCTTAGCCATTCTTTCATGACGAAGATCTAGATAGCGATGTTTTAATCGTAATTCTTCTCCAGCTTGTCGATCTTCATTTTCAATTTCAAAAGGAGGTGTTTCAGCTTCTGATAATATTTTAATATCCTTAGCTAAGATTTCTATCTTACCAGTTAATTGATCTTCTCTGATTTGTTTTTCTCCTCGAGCTTGAATGATTCCCTTTAAACTAATTACAAATTCTGGTCGAATATTATCTAATAGTGCTGCTGATTCTTTAGTCATTTCAGCTGGAACACAAACTGCTTGAATGATTCCAGTAGAATCTCGGAGATCAATAAAAGCTATTTTTCCCATTCTTCGAAAAACATGAACCCAGCCTTTTAATTCGACTTCTTTATTAATTTCTGAATTTACAGTTTCTTTAATGTAAGTTTTCATATTGTTATTTTATATTTAATATCTTAGTTTGTCCTGGTATTGATTTATCAACTTCACCATAATCACCTTCGTCTTCCGTTTTTTTGACCTTTTCTACTATGTAGGTTAGATTTTGATTTTTATCTATCTTTTTTAGAGTGTAGTTTGAATTGACTTCTTCGAGTAATATTTTTTCTAATCCATCTTCTATATTTTTTAAAATAATAGATCCTTTATTTCTTTGAGTATAAGGACCATAGAATTGTAATGTTTTGTCACTGTCACCCACGAAAATTACTTTTCCATAATTATTTATAAAGATGTGGTCATATGGAGTTAAGCCTTTTATTTCTTTGCCATCTGGATTAACAGTATATGTTTTATATTTTATAGCATGACCTGAGCCAGTTAGTGACGGATTGCCCCACTCTAAAATAATTTTTTGATCATTTTCAGACCAAGCTATTGGAAAGTATAATACTAAACTACCGCCAGCATGAGCAGATTTAATGAAAGGATATAAGGAAATTGTTTTTGGATTTGCTTCGGGATATGAGAGGATTTTTGTTGTTTCATTGGTTATTAAGTTTTTTACAAAAATATTATATTCTAAAGTTTTTGTAGAATTGTATCGTTTCCCTTCACTGTCAGCGTCATTCATTTCTTTGATTACTTTGCTGATTTCAGAGTAAACTATTTTATCTTTATTATTGGATAAAATAGAACTCACAATGAAAAAACCATCATTAGGTTCTATTTTAATTGGGGCATCTTTTTTTTGTAAATGTTCAGCTAAGCCTGGTAAATAATAATTTTCTAGAGAAGTTTCTTTATCTTCCCCAATACTTTCTATTTCTAGTGTTTCTACTTTTTCACTAATTTCATCAATTTGATCCTGTAATTTTAATTCTGCAAAATCAATATTTTCTTTTTGTAGAAAGTAAGTCAGTATTATTCCAGAGATTATCAATATTCCGATAATTATAGCAATGATTGTGGTTTTTTTATTCATATTATTTATGTATTTTTATCTGCCAATAGAAACGTAATTAAATCCTAATTCTCTAATTTCTTGAGGTTTGTAAACATTTCGGCAATCAATTAAATTAGCTTCTTTCATAGAGTCTTTTACTTTCTTCATATCAATTTCTTTAAAAACATTCCATTCAGTTACTAGAATTAAGAGATCTATATCTTTGGTAACTTCATAAGCATTCTGACAATATTCTATATCCTTGATTTCTTTTTTAGCATTTTCCATAGCTTCCGGATCGAAAGCTTTGACCTGAGCTCCTTGTTCTAAAAGGTCTTTGATAATAACTCTAGAAGGAGCTTCCCGAATATCATCAGTATTAGGTTTAAAAGAAAGTCCCCAGATACCAACAGTTTTATCTTTTAAATCTGGTAATAATTGATTTACTTTTTTAATAATTGATTGTTTTTGTCTAAGGTTTACATCTTCAATTGCTTCCATTATCTTACAATCAATATTATTTTCTTTCATTTCATAGATTAAAGCTTGAACATCTTTAGGAAAACAAGCTCCACCATAACCACAACCAGCTTGTAAGAACCGTGGACTAATTCTGTTATCCAAACCAATACCTCGAGCAATCTCTTTAATATTCGATCCGGTCTTTTCAGCATAATGAGATAATTCATTCATGAATGATATTTTGGAAGCTAGCATAGCATTAGCTGCATATTTAATTGTTTCAGAAGTAGTAGTGTCAGTGAACATGATTGGTTTGTCAGTCCGAGCTAAAGCATCATACATTTTTAACATAATCTTTTTAGCTTGTTCATCATCTTTTTCAATACCAATTACTATTCGATCGGGAATTAAAAAGTCTTTTACAGCTGATCCTTCTCGCAGAAATTCTGGATTAGAAACTACAGAGAACTTTATTTCCCCATTGATCTCTTCAATAGTTTCTCTAACTTTTTGAGCAGTTAAAGGAGGAACTGTACTTTTGTTCACAATTACTTTGTATTCTTTCATATTCTCTCCAATAACTTTAGCTACAGCAAAAACAGCTGAGAGATCAGCTTGACCATTAGGAGACTGAGGTGTACCCACAGCAATGAATATGGTTTGAGCAAATTCAATTCCCTTTTGAGCATCTAAACTAAATTGAAGTCTTCCTTGTTTAGTATTTCTTTTAATTAAATCAGAAAGACCAGGTTCATAGAAAGGAACTTCTCCCTTATTCAATTTCTTTATCTTTTCTTTATCAATATCAATGCATAAAACATCATGTCCAAGGTCAGCCATACAAGCTCCTTGAACTAATCCGACATATCCAGTTCCAAAAATAGTGATTCTCATATTTTTAATTAATAATTTTAAATTAAGGAGTTAATCTGTTAATCATTCGAGGGAAAGGAATGGTTTCTCTAATGTGATGAACACCACAAATCCAACCAGTTAATCTTTCTAAACCATAACCAAATCCAGAATGAGTAACAGAACCATATTTTCTTAGATCTAAATACCATTGGAATTCAGCCATTGGTAATTTCTCTTCTTCTATTCTAGCTTTTAATATTTCGTAATCATCCTCTCTTTGAGAACCACCAATTATTTCTCCATGACCTTCAGTAGCAATTAAATCTGAACCTAGAACTAAATTATCATCTTCTGAGTCTCGTTTCATATAGAAGGCTTTGATTGCTTTGGGCCATTTTTCTACAAAGATTGGAACATCACTATTTTCAGTAAGCATAGTTTCATCCTCTGCTCCTAAATCATCTTCTAAAGTTATTTTAGATCCTTTGGATTGTAAAAATTCTACAGCTGCAGTGTGAGTCATTCTTTTAAAAGGAGCTTTTATCTTCTCTAATTTACTAATATCTCTTTCTAAGATTTCTAATTCTTCACTACAATTCTTTAAAACATCTTGAACAATGTAAGAAATTAGATTTTCTTGAATTTCCATATTACCTTGATGATCACAGAAAGCCATTTCAGCATCCATCATCCAGAATTCTGTTAGATGTCTTCTAGTTTTAGATTTTTCTGCTCTAAAAGTAGGACCAAAGTCAAAGACTCGTCCATGAGACATAATTGCGGCTTCAATATATAGTTGTCCAGATTGAGAGAGATAGGCTTTTCCCATATCAAAATAATCTACTCCAAACAAAGTAGTTGTTCCTTCACAAGCATTGGGAGTTAGAATTGGTGAGTCTATTTTAATAAAGTGTTCTTTGTGGAAGAAATCATAAGTAGCTTGAATAATTCTGTCTCTTACTTTTTGAATAGCCCATTGTTTTTTAGATCTTAACCAGAGGTGTCTATTATCTAGTAAAAAAGCTTCACCATGATCTTTGTTAGAGATTGGATATTCTTCAGCAACTTGAAGTAATTTTAAATTAGAAACTTGAATTTCATATTCTTCTTTTTTAGGATGCTTAGAAACTTTACCTTCTAATTCAATAGAAGTTTCTTGAGTAATCTTTTCACATTCATTCCATAATTTTTCCTCAATATCATTTTTAGAAACAATAGCTTGAATAAATCCAGAACCATCTCTAATTTGTAAGAAATACAAAGAACCAGATGATCTAAAATTATGGATCCAACCCTCTATTTTTACTTCTTGGTCTAAATGTTTATCTATGTCTGATATAAATACTTTTTTCATAAAATAATTCTTAAGAATTAACTAAAAATACTAAATTTTCCTTTAATTTAGCTATGTTTATTATATAATTAATAATTTAAAGTTTCAAGTTGACTTATTATGATAATTTTGGTAATTTAGAGTATTAAATAAAATAGGAGGAAAAATGAGCAAAAAAGAAACTAGATTGAAAAAGTTAAGAGAAGATTTATTAGAAGCAAAAGAAGAGTATCGAAAAGATAGAGAAGCTTATTCAGAACTAAGAGGATGGCCTGGACGAGAAGGGGCTATGGATATGGCCCAAAATGCTAAGCGAGATTCAGAAAAAAAAGTTCGTGAATTAGAAAAAGAAATATCTGAATTAGAGAAAAAATAAAAAACAAACGGTTCGTTATTCACGAACCGTTTTTATATTAAAAAGTTTTTAGATAATATTTAACTAAACTCTGTCTTATGTATCACAATACTTTCTAATATCCCTACAGCAATTAAACTCATCCACATGGAAGACCCACCATAAGAGATAAATGGAAGTGGGAGACCAATCACTGGAGCCATTCCTAAATTCATAGCAATGTTCATCATGGCTTGAAAGAAAAACATAATTAGAAATCCTAGAGCCAGAAAGACTGCAAAGTTATCATTAGACTTTCTAATAATAGTAATGATTCTGTACAAGAATATACCAATAATAATAATTACTAAAGCTGAACCTAGAAAACCAAATTCTTCAGAAATAACTGCATAGATAAAGTCAGTCCTCTGCTCTGGTAAGAAGTTTAATTGACTTTGAGAACCTAAACCAAAACCTCTTCCTGTTAATTTACCAGAACCAACTGCAATTACTGATTGAGAAAGATTGTAGCCTACTCCCAAAGGATCTGCTCCAGGATCTAAGAAAGTTAGAATTCTTTCTTTTTGATATGTTTTTAGAAAGCCAAACCAACCAAAAGAAATAGTGATAATAATTAAGAGGGAAATAATTAGAACCTTCTTTTTGTTGATGTTGGTAAAAAATATCATCATGAACCAAATTACAAAAAGAATAATAGCTGAACCCATATCTGGTTGTAAGAGAACTAAGAAGATCATTAAGAAACTTACTGCTCCAGAAAAAAGAATTGGAGACCAAGAATGATAGAATTCTTTGGCAGTAGTAGAAAGATATTTAGCTAAGAAGATAATTAGTGATATTTTAACCAATTCTACTGGTTGAAATCTAAAGCCAAACAATGAAATCCAAGCACTAGCTCCTCGAATAGATCTTCCAAAGATTACTACAGCTAATAACAGAACTACAGAAAGAACTAAGAATACTTTATAGTATGATTTTAAAGATCGATAATCTAAGACAGTAAACCCTAATAATAATATGATACCAGTAATAGCATAAGCTAATTGCTTATTAAAAAAGATCATCTTAGTTTCAATATTACTTAACCCAATACTATAGATATTCAAAAGTCCAATAATGATTAACAAAAAAACTGCAATTAGCAGTACCAGATCTATTTTATGTAATGATCTAAAAGATATTTTCATAGTTTTATCTAGGGTCTATATAATTCTCAGGATTTAATAGGTTAACACTAGGCTCTATTTTTAGAGTGACATAAGAGGGCATTTTTTGAAACCAAGATGCTTGAAGATTCTTTCCTTCCTGAGCATAGAATCTATCTGTTGTGATTTCATTAATAGCTACTAGCTTAGAACCTAAGTAAAGAGAGATATAGAACTTACTATTTAACCAATTATATGGTGATTCATTAATGGCTGTAAATTCAATCCAATTCCGAGCATTATCATTTTGATTATCAAAATGCATCTCTTGATTGCTAATAGTAAATATCTCTTTATTAAACTCTTCTACTTCAGATATTTTTAATCTTTTCCAATTAATATTAATAACTTCAATATCTACTGTTCTGATTATCTTATTACTTTCAACATTAAAGTCGATAAGTTTTTTAGTTTCTCCTGGTAGTAAAAAAGCAGTTTTCTCTACACTAGTTTTATTATCGTATATAAATTTGTATTTTAATTCAGTTACAGCTATTTTTTCATTAGGATTTCTCATTTCCACTACAATATCATATTTATTATTAGTTAAAGAAATTATATTTTTGTTAACTATGATTAGATCTTGAGCTTTATTCATTTCTCGAACACTTTGAAAATCTATAGTATTAGCAGTAAAATCTAATTCATTATTATCTTGAATTTTAATATCTATAAATTTAATTAAAGAAAAAGAGAATAAGCTAAAAATAATTATTAATAAAATAATAATGATAGTTCTCTTTAAAAGAGTTTTGTTTTTAATTAACCACAAACTTCTTTCAATTTCTTGATCACTAATTTGTTCTTGAAAATTCATAAAGTAATTTATATCTAGTATCTTTATTATACTATTTTTTTTAATATTTATAAAATGTGATATAATGAAAATGTTAAGTTTAAAAATAAAAAATAAAAATATGTTTGAAACTTCAAAAGATGTTTTGAATTTAGTTTTAGCTTTATCAATTGCTGGAGTAACTGTTTTTATCTGTTGGCTCTTGTATTATTTTATCTCTAGCATTAGAAAATTACATGATGCAATTAGTATTTTCCAGAAAACTTTGAAAACAGCAAATGAAATAGTAGATAGTGCTAAGAAAAAATTAAAAGACTCCTCTACGCATTTAAAGTTAATTGGGATGTTGGTTCAAAAAGTTGTTGAGGAAGTTCAAAACAAAAGACAAAAAAGAAAAACAAAGACTCCTAAAGCTAAAAAGGCTAAGAAAAAATAAAAACAAAATTTTTTAAAGAAAAATAAAAATTTATCACTCTTTTATAGTAGTGATATAATTTTTTGAGATATTATTTCTAATTTAAATAGATTCAATGCAATTTATACATCTTCACAATCATAGTCACTATAGTCTCCTGGACGGACTTCCTAAGGTCCCAGAATTAGTGGCGGAAGCTAAAAGGCTTGGTATGAAAGCTGTGGCTTTAACTGATCATGGAGTTATGTATGGTGTCATTGAGTTCTATCAAGAATGTATTAAGAACGATATTAAGCCAATTATTGGGGTAGAATTCTATTTAGCTCGACGCGGTTTGAAAGACAAGAAACCAAATATTGATGCTAAACCATATCATCTAATTCTTTTAGCTAAGAATAATATTGGCTATAATAATCTTTTGAAGTTAACTTCCATTGCTCATATGGAGGGTTTTTATTATAAACCTAGAATTGATTGGGAGACTTTAGAAAAGCACCATGATGGTTTAATAGCGATGAGTGCTTGTTTGAATGGTCAAATTCCAAAAACTATTTTAGCTGGAGACTTAAAAGAAGCCAATAACTTAGTTGTAAAATACAAAGAACTTTTTGGAGTAGATAATTTTTATCTAGAACTTCAATCTCATCCTGGAAAAGAAGAACAAGAAAATGTTAATAAGGAATTAATTAATTTATCTAAAGTTCATGGAGTTGGTTTAGTAGCTACTAATGATGTTCATTACCTTCATCCTGAAGATGCTGAGGCTCAAGATCTTCTAATGTGTTTACAAATGAAGAAAAAGATTAGTGATCAGGACAGAATGAAATTAACAGATTTTGATTTATCTTTTCGTCCAGCAGAAAAAATGATAGAAGATTTTGCTAGTGTACCAGAAGCAATTAAAAATACTGAGAAAATTGCTAGCATGTGTAATGTAGAAATTGAATTAGGTAAGATATCTCTCCCCCACTTCGATCTTCCTAATAATGAAAATCCAGATTCTTATCTAGGAAAAATTTGTCGAGAAGGATTAAAGAAAAGATATCCAGATTGTTTTGGGGAGAAAGTTGCTAAGTCATGCGATCAAGAAAGATTAGAGAAAATAAATAAAAGATTAGAATATGAATTAGCTGTAATTGAAAAGACTGGCTATGCTTCTTATTTCTTAATCGTACAGGATTTTATAAATTGGGCTAAGGAAAATAATATAGTTGTTGGTCCTGGTCGAGGAAGTGCTGCCGGATCTATTGTTTCTTATCTAATTAATATTACTGATGTTGATCCTTTGAAGTATAATTTAATCTTTGAAAGATTCTTGAATCCCGAGAGAATTTCTATGCCTGATATTGATATAGATTTTGCTGATGTTCGGAGAGGAGAAATCATTAAATATGTAGAAAAGAAATATGGACACGATCATGTAGCTCAGATTATTACCTTTGGAACTATGGCTGCTAAGGCAGCTATTAGAGATGTGGGTCGAGCTTTAGGTTTAGGTCATGGTTATTGTGATCGAATCGCTAAAATGATTCCAATGTTCTTTAACTTAGAAGATGCTATTAATGCTTCACCAGAGCTTAAAGAAGCCTATGAGCATGATCCAGAAGCTAAACAATTAATAGATTTTGCTAAGAAATTAGAAGGAGTAGCTAAGCATCATTCAACACATGCTTGTGGAGTATTAATTTCTAAAGATAAGTTAGTAGAAACAGTTCCTCTTCAATATGCCTCTTCTAGTGATCAGACTATTATATCCCAATACTCTCTCCACCCTATCGAAGACTTAGGTTTGTTGAAGATGGACTTTTTAGGATTAAAGAATCTAACTATTTTAGAAAATGTTATTAAAATTATTGATAGAATTCATCAGAAAGAAGTTACTTTAAAAGATGTTGATTTAGAAGACAAGACAACTTTTAAATTATTACAAAAAGGTCAGACCACTGGAGTATTCCAACTAGAATCATCAGGAATGAAAAAGTGGTTAACTAAATTAAAGCCTAATAGATTTGAAGATATTATTGCGATGGTAGCCCTCTACCGTCCAGGTCCAATGGAATTTATTCCTGACTTTATTAATGGCAAACAAAAGAGGAAGAAAATTACCTATGATGATCCAAGATTAGAACCAATTTTGGAGGGAACTTATGGTATTGCTGTCTATCAAGAACAAGTCATGGAAATTGCTCGGCAATTAGCTGGTTTTTCTTATGCGGAAGCAGATATTTTAAGAAAAGCGGTGGGTAAGAAAATTAAGAAGCTATTGGATGAACAAAAAGATAAGCTAATTGATGGTATGGTAAACAATGGTCTTTCTGATGATCATGCTCGAAAGATTTGGCAAACAATTGAACCTTTTGCTTCCTATGGTTTTAACAAAGCTCATGCTACTTGTTATGCTTTGATTGCTTTTCAAACAGCATATTTTAAAGCTAACTACCCTACTGAATTCATGGCTGCTCTTTTAACTGCTGATCAAGATGATATTGATAAGGTAGCAATTAGAATTAGAGAAGCTAGTCAAATGAAAATAAAAGTTTTACCACCTAATATAAATAAAAGTTTTTCTACTTTTACTGTTTTGTCAGAAGAATTGAGAAAAGGACATAAACAAATTAGATTTGGTCTAAATGCTATTAAAAATGTAGGTAGTAATATTGTGGCAGACATTATTAGGGAACGAAAAGAAAATGGAGCTTTTAAAAATATAGAAGATTTTTTAATGAGAGTGCAAGATAAGGATTTAAATCGGAAGTCATTAGAGAGTTTAATTAAATCAGGAACTATGAATGGTTTTGGAGATATTAATGTTTTACTAAATAATATAGATAAATTATTGGAGTTTAATAGATATCAGAAGAAAGAAAAGTTGAACGGACAATCAAGTATCTTTTCTAAAATGTCAGCTGGAAGAAGTTTCTCAATTAAATTAGACAAGTGTCCTAATGTTGATCCAAAAGATAAATTAGCTTGGGAAAAAGAAATGTTAGGATTATACATTACCGACCATCCTTTTAAAGATTTACAAAAGAAACTATCTAAAAAGATAAAAGCTATTGAAGAGGTTAAAGTAGACAAACAAAGAAAAGATATTAAGATTGGAGGAATTATTAATTCAGTTCAAAAGATTGTGACTAAGAATAATGAGAATATGATGTTTGCTCTTTTGGAAGATAGTACTGATAGTATTGAAATTATTATATTCCCCAAGATTTTTAGAGAGTTTGAATCTATGTTAATTAAAGATACTATGGTTATTGTGAGTGGTCATTTAAATCATAAAGATGGTCAACCAAAGCTATTAGTAGAAGAGATAAAGACTTTAGATGATTTTACTAGGCGTTCTAAAAACAAAGATAATCCTTTAATTATTAAATTAGAGAGTCAGCCTTCTAGTGAACAAATGAATAGGTTAAAGGATATTTTAAAACAAAACCCAGGAGAATCAGCAGTATATTTCTATATCAAAAAAGGAAAGAAGTTTAACAAGGTTAAAGTCAGTATTACTGTTGATAATACTGATGAATTGCAAGAAAGTATTGCTAGAATATTGGAATCTAATTAAATAGTGTACTATAATTTAAATAGTAATTAATATTAATATCAAATATATGACTCAAGAAGAAAAGAAAGCTAATTCAGTTAATTTCGCTTACAAAAAGATAGGTACTCTTTTTGTAGTAGCTACAATTATTCTAGTAGCGATTATTCTGTATTTCTCTTTAGCTAAAGCTGAAATTCATTTAAAGATTAAAACTCAACCAGCTAAGATTAATTTTACTACTCAAGTTAAAGAAGATGTAGAGAATAATAATTATTTAGAGACCAATGTTTTAGAAGGTCGAATCTTAGAATTAGTAATGGAAAAGACTAGGAAATTTATTGTTTTAGGCCAGGAATCTCCAGCTGATAAGTATGGTGGTTTAATGACTGTCTATAACAAGAAATCAGAAGCCCAGCCTTTGGTTAAAAGAACTAGATTTGAATCAGCTGATGGTAGTATCTTTAGAATCCAGGAAGGGATTACTGTGCCAGCTGGTGGATCAATTGATGCCTATGTAGTAGCTGAAGAAGTAGGAGAAGAATATAATGAATTGCCAGGTAAATTTACTTTACCAGGATTTAAAAATGAATATTCTCGAACTAGAGTTTATGGTGAATTAAAAGAAACTATGGAAAAGAAAAGTATTGTTTCCTATATCATTACTCAAGATGAATTAAATAGAGCTAATACTGAATTAGTAGCTGGATTAAAAACAGATGCTTTGCATAAATTAAAAGAATTATTAGTTTCTGGTGAAGAGTTAGAAGACTCATCTATTACTACTGAAATCATATCCTATGAAACTGATAAAGATGTGGGAGATGAAGCTCAAAACTTTGAATATACGGTAAAATTAAAGATAGCTGGTATTGTTTTTGATAAAGCTGAATTATTAAATCTAGCTCATAGCTTTATTAATGATCAATTAGGTAGTAATCAAGAATTAATTAACTATAATAATGATAGTTTAGAATACAGTATTAGTGATTATGAAGCTGAAGAAAAGAATGCTACTTTAGATGTAGCATTATCTGCTAATGTAATTCAATCTTCTAATTCTGAGAGTTTTAATAAAGAGAGATTAAAGGGATTGAGTCAACAAGAAATAATAGAATATTTTAGTGGACAACCAGCTATTGAAAGCATTGAAGTAATTTTCTTTCCTTTCTGGGTTAAGAAAGCTCCCCAGATGACTAATCATATTGAGATTATAGTTAGTAATGAGTAATTGACAAATTTAAGGAGAAGACTATTATAAATATAAGGTGATTGATTGGACTACAGATCCAATTTCCTTCAGGAAGATAAGCTAGAGATAGCTATCCTAAACCTTAGACAATTAAAGAGTGCTTTAGTTTTTTAAACTAAAGAATTCAGGTGGAACCACGGAACAAATCTTTCGTCCTGTAATTACTATTTTTTAGTAATTAGATGATGAGAGGTTTTTTTGTTAATTAATTAAAAATAAATATATGAATAATGAATTAGAAATGAAACGCCATTCTCTGGCGCATTTAATGGCGGCAGCAGTTTTAAGATTGTATCCGCATGCTAAGTTTGGTATTGGTCCAATTGTAGAAAATGGATTCTACTATGATATTGATTTGGGAGATACTACTCTCTCTCCAGAAGACTTACCAAAGATTCAGAAATTAATGAAGGTGATGATGAAAGAAAAACTTGCTTTTGAAAGACGAGAACTATCTTTAGACGCAGCTTTAGAAATTTTTAAAGCCAAAGAGCAAGACTATAAATTAGAGCTATTAAATGATTTAAAAGAAAAAGGTACTACTTTATTGGATGAAATTGAAGAACTAGATGCAGTTGATAAAGCATCTGTCTATACTACTGGTGATTTTGTAGATCTCTGTCGTGGTCCTCATGTAGAAGATTCTCAGAAATTAAAATCAACTGCTTTTAGATTAACTAAATTAGCTGGAGCATATTGGCGAGGTGATGAGAACAACAAGATGTTGACTAGAATTTATGCCGTAGCTTTTGAAACCAAAGAAGAGCTAAAAGAATACTTAGAAAACTTAGCAGAAGCTGAAAAGAGAGATCATCGTAAATTAGGAAAAGAATTAGATTTGTTTGTATTTTCAGAATTAATTGGACCAGGTTTACCAATCTATACTCCTAAAGGAACTATTGTTAGAAACAAGATTGTAGAATATTCTCGAGAATTACAAAAGAAAGTTGGCTATCAAGAGATTCATACTCCAAATATTAACAAAGCTGAACTATTTAAAATCTCTGGTCATTATGATAAATACAAAGATGATATGATTCAAGTTAGGTCTCATTATACTAAGGAAGATTACTATATGAAACCTATGAATTGTCCTCATCATACTCAAGTCTATGCTTCTCAGAAAAGAAGTTATCGAGATTTACCAATTAGATATAATGATTTTGCTAATTTGTATCGAGATGAAAAGCCAGGGGAACTAAGTGGACTTACTAGATTAAGATGTTTCTCTCAAGATGATGGACATTCTTTCTGTCGACCAGATCAAATTAAAGAAGAATTTCTAAGTCTTTTAGAAATTGTAAATGAATCTATGAAGACCTATGGAATGGAATATAGAATTAGATTGTCTCTTTGGGATCCTAAGCATCCAGAAAAGTATTTAGGAGAAGCAAAAGTCTGGGAGAAGTCTCAAAAGATGTTAGAAGATCTTTTGAAAGATAATCAGATTAAATATGAAGTAGAAGAAGGTGAAGCTGCAATCTATGGTCCAAAGATGGACTTAGTAGCTAAAGATTCTTTAGGAAGAGAGTTTCAACTTTCTACTATTCAATTAGATCTAATAATGCCAGAGAGATTTAAATTAACATATACTGATGAAAAAGGAGAAGAAAAAACTCCAATACTAATTCACAGAGCTATTATTGGTTCTCCAGAAAGGTTAATGGGAATTCTAATTGAACATTATGCTGGAGCTTTTCCATTATGGCTCTCCCCTATTCAAGTGAAGATTATTTCTGTGGGAGAAGGACATATTGAATATTGTCAGAAGTTAGCTCAGGAATTTGAAGATAATGATATTCGAATTGAAATAGATAGTAATGATGAAACTGTGGGTAACAAGATTAGAAAAGCTGTAAAAGAAAGAAATCCATATATGCTAGTAATTGGTGACAAAGAAATGGGTTCTGATCAATTAGCTGTTAGAGTTAGAGGTAGCGAAGACGTGGTCGAGATTAAACAAGATGATTTTATTGAGGGTATAAAGAGTAAAGTTAAAGAAAGAAGTTTGGAATTGTAAGATTTAGGATTTGAAATAAAAAAAGTCATCAGGTCGTTTAACGCTGGTGACTTTTAAATTGTTTGAACTAAGATTTAAAATTTTCGATCATTTCCATGAAAAACAGATGATATTGTGCATAAACAAAAACCTCGTCCATTTTTTATTATTAAAGGAGGTGTTATGTGAGGACCTCTTTTATTTTGATTTGAAGTTTTTATAACCTCAAAGTGTCTAATCATAAAACCAATATTTGCAAAAAATTGGACCAAATCTTCATCAAAAGATATTTTATCTCCTTCTTGTAATTCTTTTCCTTTAGTTTCTTCAATATTATATGTTTTATAATATTTTCCGTTTATTTGAATATCAACACGGAAGATGTTTTCTTCTCCTTTTATTTCTCGTGATTTTTTATTAGATATTGTTCCTTCTATGATTTTCATTTTTTCCTCCATTGATTTTTTTTCTAATAAAACTTTAAGCTTTTCAGGATGTTTTGTCAATCAATTTATGGACTTTTTTGAGGATAGAAGGTATATTAAAACTTATGAAATACTATTTAAAATACTTTGGATGTACCATGAACCAAGCTGATGCTGAGAAATTAGTTAGTGTTTTTGATGCTGCTGGATTTGAAAAGGTAGAACAAATGAAAAAGGCAGATATTATTACTATCCTCTCTTGTAGTGTCAGACAAAGTGCTATTGATCGAGCCTATGGAGCTTTTCATCACAAGAAATTAAAAAAGGGAGCTATTAAGATTCTAAGTGGTTGTGTTTTAGATGCTGATGTTAAGAAGCTCCAAGATCGTTTTGATATTATTATTGATATTACTAAAATTAAAGAATTACCAAAGTTAATAAGAGCTCACAAGCAACATTATAAATACTGTCCAAGTAATAATAAATATTTAGAAGTAGATTCACAATCGGAAAATAAGTGGGAGCAATTAATCCCAGTTTCTAATGGTTGTAACCAATTCTGTACCTATTGTGCTGTACCATATACTCGAGGTCGAGAAGTTAATCGTTCTGCTCAGAAGATATTAAAAGAAGTTAAGAATCTTGATAAAGATGTAAAAAAGATTACTTTGTTAGGGCAAACAGTTAATTCATATCTTAACTCTGATCAGAAGAGTAAGATTAAAGACTTTGCAGACTTGTTAGAACAAGTAGCTATTTCTAAACCTCAGACTTGGATCACCTTTCTTTCTCCATATCCAACTAAATTTAGTTTAAAGTTAATTAAAGTTATTGCTAAATATGACAATATTTCCAAGCATATTCATTTACCATTACAATCTGGGAGTGACAAGATTTTAAAGTTAATGAATCGGAAGTATAATATGAAGCAATTTTACAAGATTGTGGATCAAATTTACAAATATATCCCTGATGCTAATTTAACTACTGATATGATTCTAGGTTTTCCTGGAGAAACTAAAAAAGACTTTCAAGAATCTTTAAGAGCTATGAAGAAATGTAAATTCACAGCTATTTTTACTGGACTCTACTCTCCTCGTCCCGGAACAGTTTCCGACAAGATCTATGAAGATCAGATTATTCAGAAAGAAAAGAGAATTCGGGATGAGAAAATTACTAAAGCTGTTGCTCAGATATCAGCTCAGAAGAATAAGAAATTTGTTGGAAAACAATATAAGGTTTTAGTACAGAATATTAAAGGTAACATCGCTATAGCTAAGACTAAAAACAATGAAGCTTTACGAGTAAAGAATGTTAATCAAGAAGATTTAGGTAAATTTATAAATGTAAAAATTACTAAAGCTTTAGATTGGAGTATGGAAGCTGAGAAAGTAAGAGATAAGTTAGTAGTAGTTTTAGGACCAACTGCTTGTGGTAAAACTAAAATTGGAGTTGATTTAGCTCAGAAATTTAATGGTGAAATAATTTCTGCTGATTCGAGACAAGTATATAAAGGAATGGATATTGGTACTGGTAAAGACTTGGGAGACTATAATGGAGTCCCTTATCATCTAATAGACATTGCTGATCCGATGAAGCAAATCACTTTAAAAGACTGGCAAAAATTAGCATTTCAGAAGATTGAAGATTTAAATAGTCAGAATAAATTAGCATTATTAGTTGGTGGAACTGGACTCTACTTAAACTCAATTATTGATGGTTATCTTTTAGAAGATATGGAGCCTAATCAGAAATTAAGGAATCAATTAAATAAATCATCTTTAAAAGTATTACAGAATAAATTGAAGAAACTGGATAAAAAAGCATATCAGAAGATTGATATAGATAATCCACGAAGGATAATTAGAGCTATTGAAATTGCTAAAGTTGGGAGATCTATCACTAAAATGAAAAAAAATAATCCAGATTTAGATATTTTAGTATTAGGAATTAAGTTTGATAGAGATGTAATATATAGTAGAATTGATGACCGTTTGAAACATCGAGTAGAAAAAGAAGGAATGGTTCCTGAGATACGAAAATTACGTCAAAAAGGGGTCTCTTGGAAGCGTTTAGATGACTTTGGATTAGAATATCGTTGGGTAGCTAAATACCTAAAAAAGAAGATAAATAAAGAAGAATTATTTATTAATCTTTCTCAAGCAATTCATAAATTTGCTAAAAGACAATTAACTTGGTTTAGAAAAAGGAAAGATATTATATGGATTAAAGATACAAAAGAAGCTGAGAAATTAGTTAAAAAGTTTTTAAATTCTTAATTTATTTGACTTCTTTTCATAACTCTGTATACTTAAGAAAAATACTATGAATAATAGTTTTTTTTTGGAAAAAATTGAAAATAAAATAAAGGAGGAAAAGATGAAAAATCTTATTTCAATGCGAGATTTAAGTAAAGAAGAAATCTTGCATCTTATGGAAGTTGCTGGGAAAATTGAAAAAGGTGATGTGAAAGTGGATATGCAGAGAAGATTAGCAGCTTTGCTTTTTTTTGAACCGTCTACTCGAACTATGTTTTCATTTGATACGGCGATGAAACGAATGAATGGTGATACGATCATTATGAGTGGAACTAAAAACACTTCTGCTAAGAAAGGAGAAACTTTCGCAGATACTTTACAGACTATCGCACAATATTCGGATATAATTATTATGAGAAGTCCGATTGAAGGTGCAGCTAGATATGCTTCAGAAGTAGTTGATATTCCGGTTGTAAATGCGGGTGACGGAGCTAATCAGCATCCCACTCAAGCTCTTCTAGACCTCTATTCAATCAAGAAGACTCAAGGAACTCTGGAAAATCAAACTATCGGAGTTGCCGGGGATTTGAAGTATGGTAGAACAGTTCACTCTTTGATTCAAGCGATGTCATTATTTGGAGCAAGGTTTAGGTTTTTTTCTCCTAGGTTTTTGAGAATTCCTCAGTATATTCGAGATTCTCTTATCGAGAAAGAAATCGTGTTTGATGAATTTGATGAAAATATGAAGGAGATTAGAGATTTAGATATTCTCTATGTAACTAGAATTCAGAAAGAGAGATTTGCTTCTTCTGAAGATTCTGAGAAAGTTCAAAATTCTTATCATTTGACTAAGGAAATGCTACTTGAAAGTAACGTAAAACCAAACCTTAAAGTATTACATCCTCTACCTCGAGTAAAAGAATTGGACGAAGATGTGGATGATACGAAATTTGCATATTATTTCCAACAAGCAAAGAATGGAGTTTATATGCGTCAAGCAATCATTGCTCTACTTTTGGGAGGTGTATAATGGGAAAGGCTATAAATCCTATTAAAAATGGAACGGTTATTGATCATATTCCGAAAAATAAAGGGAGAGTTGTATGGGATATGCTTAATTTACCTCAATCAGAAGAAAAAGAAGTTTTGGGAGTAAAGTTAAGTAGTGAGAAATTAAACGGAAAAGATCTGTTGATGTTTGAAAATCTGGAATTAAGTTCAAAGCAACTGAATACTATAGCTTTGATTGCTCCTAATGCTACTGTCAATATAATTAAAAATGGACAAGTAATAACCAAAAAGTCAGTTAATCTTCCCGATTCAGTGGAAGGGTTTATTATTTGTCCCAATCCTAAATGTATTACCAATCAAGAAAATGTTGATACAAAATTTCATGTTGAACAAAATGGTGATGTTGAAGTTAAATGTTACTATTGTGAAAGGAAATATGGTATTGGTGAAGTAAAAATTAAAATGTAAAAATGTAATCCTGTCGAGCTAAGCTTGGCAGGATTTTTTATTTAACTTTAATGTCATTGACATTTTAGTTAATATATGCTATGCTAATATATTGATTTTATAAAAATAAATTAAATAATAAAATAGGAGGAAAAATGAAAAAGAATGAATTGTTTTATACTAAAACAGACAAGCAATTATTCAAAATAATCCATGATTTTAACAGTACTGTTGTTAAAGAAATGGTAAGTCAAATCGAGGAAAAGGCTCAAGAATTTGCAAAGATTTGTGGAGTGGACTACAAACTTGTTAGAACATTTCCCATAAATAATTCCTCAAGATATTCCGGTAAGAGAGTATTGTCTCTTGGTAATATTGAAGCTGGTGATGTGCCGAAATCAGCTTATCAATTAGGATCAGATTGGACTATGTGGAAATGGTTAAAGAGCTGATTTTAATATAATTTATCACAAAAGCCTTCTTGGAAACAGGAAGGCTTCTTTTTTTATCTAAAATTTAGGTTTACTTTAAATTATCTCTAAACAAGTCTTCTCCAACTTTAGGATTAGCTTTACCTTTAGATTCTTTCATTAACATACCAACAAAGTATTTAATCAAGTTTACCTTGCCTTCTTGGTATTGTTTAACTTGTTCAGGATTCTTTTTAATTATTTGTTTAACTAATTCTTCTATTTCAGACTCATCACTAACTTGTCCTAAATCATTTTCTTCAATAATCTGAGAGGGATCTCCTCCGCTCTCAAACATAATCTTTAATATCTTCTGGGCGTTAGAACTATTAACTTTATTCAAATAGATGGTTTTAATAAACTCAGCCATGTTCTCAGGAGTGATTTGTAGGTCTTCTATACTAACATTAGCTTCATTCATTAATTTAAATAATTCAGAAGTAATCCAACCTTTAATTAATTTTAAGGCTTTCTTTTTATTACTATCCCAAAGTTCATTCTCGGTTTCACTAGTACTTTCTAATTCAGAAATTAGCCATTCTTTAAACTCAGAGACTACTTTTTCAAAGTATTCACTAATTATTTTGTTATCTATTAGAGTTTCTACATCTCCTAAGCTCAATTCATATTCTTTCATAAATCTCTTTCTTTTCTCAGCTGGAAGTTCTGGTAGCTCACTTTCTATTTCTTTAATAAGTTTGTCTTCAATAATTAAAGTTGGTAGATCTGGTTCTGGGAAATAACGATAGTCATTAGCTAATTCTTTTGATCTTTGAAGTTCAGTTATTTGTTGAGAATCATTCCAACCTCGAGTAGTTTCTTCTTTTGGTGGTTTGTTGGCATTCCAAAGCTCTGTTTGTCTTCTAATTTCATATTCCAGTGCTTTTTCTACGGACTTAAAGGAATTTAGGTTCTTAACTTCAGTTTTAGGATAGAGTTGTGGGTCTCCCTCTGGTCTCATGGAGATATTAACATCACATCTTAACTGTCCTTTTTCCATATCAGCATTAGATACTTCTAAATAACGACAGATTCTTCTTAAATCTTGAAGGAAAGATTTAGCCTGAGCAGGAGTCTTAATTTCTGGTTTAGTAACAATCTCAGCCAAAGGAGTTCCAGCTCGATTAAAATCAATTAAGCTATTATCTTTTTGATGAGTATTTTTAGCAGCATCATTTTCTAGATGTAATCTTTCAATACCAATTCTAACTTTTTCTTTAGTGTTTAAAATATAATAACCTTCTGATGAGAGCGGTTCTTCAAATTGAGAGATTTGATAGCCAGTTGGAAGGTCAGGATAGAAATATGATTTTCTTTCAAAAACAGATTTCTTATTTATCTTTAAATTTAAAGCTAGAGCTAATTTAATACCATAATTCACTACTTCTTTATTCAAAACTGGTAGAGTTCCGGGATGACCACTACAAACTGGACAGATTAAAGAATTAGGTAGTTGATTATGAGCATCATTAGAACAAGAACAAAACATCTTTGATTTAGTTTTTAATTGAACATGTATTTCTAATCCGATTACTGGTTCTAGTTTCATATATTTAATTTAATTTTTACATTTTGTTAACTACTTCTATACCAAGTAGATTTAGTCCTGATTTCAATACTAAGCTTAGAGAATTAATTAATAATAATCTAGCTTTTACAATTTCAGGATTATCAGCGTTTAGAATAGAATTTTGATTATAGTACTTATTAAAAGTTGAAGATAGTTCTAAAAGGTAATTTGTAATTAAAGATGGTTTGTAATCTCGGGCAGCATTATTTATTACTTTAGGATAACCTCTTAAGAGGTTTAATAGCTCTTTATCTAACTTTGTATTTAGTAATGAATAATCTATTTTATTATTTAATTTGTTTTTTCGTTAATATAAGACAACATTTGATCTATTTTCTTAGCCCAAGTATGTTCTTTAATAGCTTGTAATCGAGCTTCTATTTTGTCAGGAGTATTTGTTTTTAATTCTTCATTGATGAATTTATTAAACTCTTCAAAATCATTAGTAATCTTAATATAATCTTTAAATTGTTCAACTCCGGGGGCATCAGTTGTAACTATCGGAATACCACAGGCCATATATTCATACAATTTCATTGGACAAGTGTATTTAATGAATTCATTTACTAAGTGAGGAATAATACCAACATCAAATTGATTGATATAATCATGGATTTCATGATAGGTTTTAGCTCCCAGAAGATAGATATTTGAATATTGTCTTAGTCTTTCATCGTCTTCTTTACGCCAGATAGGACCAATCATAACAATTGATTTATCAGGATTCTTCTGAGCAATATGCTCAATTAGATCCATATAGATTCTATTTTCTTGGATAACTCCCACATAACCAATAATTGGTCGAGGTATTTGAGCAATATCATTATTTATTAACTTACTAGTAATTTGATAATGTCCTAAATCAATTCCTTGAGTTATTTGAAACATATTTTCTTTCCGAGGATGGAATATCTTTTCAGAGTTAGAAGAAAGGATGAATATTAGTTTAGCTTTGTCTCTAATTATTTCATAGTTCTTTTTTAATTTAGGCCATAGCTTTTTGTAGGAAGCATGTTCACACCAATTATCAACTGTATCAAATACTGAAATATCATGATCAATTTCATCAAAATATTCTGTAATTAAGGGATAATTTGACCAGAGAATGATATTTTCAAAACCTTCTTTCTGAGTATATTTATTAATGCTTTTTAAAGCTCCTTTGACAGTGAATTTATTCTTAATAGTTGAATAGACAGTTATTTTCTTATCAGCTTGATAGATTCTAGTGAAGGGAGTTAATTTTATTGTTTTGCCATTGGGAGTGTTAATTATATTCTCATACCAATTCCTGAAAAATCTTTTCCAAGTGTGAGGGAGATAATCAATAGCTAGAATTCTATTAATCTGATGGTTATTTTTTAAATGATCAACAATATGGAAATTACGATTACTAACTCCTCTATCCCATTCAGTAAAGCTAGACATATTGAACATAATCACATCATATTTTTTCTCATTTTTATCCATTGATATATTCTATTAATTTTTTACTAATATCTTTCCAGAGGAAATTATTTTTAATTCTTTTTTGAGCATTATTTCCTAATTGATTAGCTAACTCTTTATTATCTAATAATTTAATAATATTATCTTTTAATTCTTTAATGCTATTTTCTTTAATTAATAATCCAGTTTTGTTTTCTAGAACTGCTTCTTTAGATCCTCCTTCAGTGCTAGCGATTACTGGTTTAGCAAGGATTCCAGCTTCTAAATATACTATCCCAAATCCTTCAACATCTTTGCTAGAAGTTTTACTAACCATAGTGAAAATATCTGCTAGTTCATAGAAATATGGGAGTTCATCATTCTCAATATCAGTTAGTATTTTAATATTATCTTCTAATCCATAGGCTTTAATTCTTAAATCGTAATCTTTTTTTTGAGGACCATTACCAATTATTATATAAACTAACTCAGGAGTATCTTTTACTAGCTCTTTCATAGCATCAATAACTAATTGTTGATTCTTTCTATGTACTAAGCGTCCAGTTGTGAGAATTACTTTTTTTTCTTTTAAATTATGTTTCTCTTTTATTTCGTTTAATTTAGTTTCGTTTATTTGAGTAAACTTTTCACTAACTCCGGGATAAACAATTTTAATTTTACTCTGATCTTCTACTATATCTTTGAGCAAATCTTTTGTGCACTGACTATTTACAGTTATGAATTTAGCATTAGCTAGTATTTTGTTAGCGAGTTTCTTTTTTCTGAATCTTTTTTGAGAGTTAAGAATATCTAAACCATGTAAAGAAACAAAATATGGAATTTTAAAGAGTTTATGGGTGATATATGTTACTGTGCCAGAAGGTAATAAATCACCAGCCCAGAGAATTTCTACATTATGTTTCTTGATTAATTTAATAGTTGTTTTTAAAGCATAAAGCCATCTAGGCCAAATTAAAGTATATAATAGTGGTTGATTGTATATTCTAAGATTATTATCTTCTTTTTTAGCGCTAGTAAGGATAAAAATATTATCCTTAGGGAATTTCTTCACTAGGTTATAGTAATAATTAGCCACTCCTCCTCTATTAGGCCAAAAATCTAATGTGATGAGTAATGTATTTTTCATTTGATATAATTTATCTATTCAAAGCTCCTCTAGTCTGAGGACCTACATAACCAACTTGCATGATATCATTAGCTTTTTGGAAGTCTTTTACTGCTTGAGCAGTAATAGGTCCAAAATAACCAGTAATATATTCATATGTAAAGTATCCTAGAGCTTTAAGCTTAGTTTGTAATTGTCTTACTTCTTCACTAGTTATTCCAATGTTTAAGAAACTAGTAAAAATATGATCATTGTTAGTTGTACTTATCTCTTCTTTTTTTACAGATACATCTTCTCCATCTGAATAAGTGATACTACTATCAATAACTTGAATATCGTTCCAATTATAGTTAAAGCTATTAAAAGTAGCTTCATCTTTAATCCATCGTTTAGTATTGTCTTCTAAGAGATATACTTTAGGACTATTTGGATATTTGAATAAAGTGTAAATAACTGTTTCTGGTATTACATTATCTTCATTTAGATTTTTCACTGTGATTTCTGCTCTATTAACTACAACATCTTCAAACTTAACTTCTAAATCATTAATACCATCATTATCTAAATCTACATACTTAATTTCATCCAAAGTTAATGTTAAAGTAATTGGATTAGAATGAATAGTAATAGTTACTATGTTATGAAAGAGGTCTAAGTTAGTGATATTTAAACTATGATTTTGACTAACACTAGTTCCATAATTACTAACTTCAGTATCAAAACTAGCTGTAGAATTAATATACATTAATAGATTATTTCCAGTAGAACTTACATTGCCTACTTCTCCACTTTGATTCATCCCAACACTAGTATCTGCTGTTCCAGTCCCTACTGCAGGTGCTGGAGCAGAAGCTCCTCCACCGCCGGAAGTATCATTATCAGTAATTGTAACTGTAATATCAGTTAAACTATATCCATCATAGTTTGTATCATCACTAGCCGCTGTATGAGTTATTGTTCCAGAATGTGAATCATCTTCATCAGTAGTATCATCAACAGCTGTAATAGTTACTGTTTGCACTGTGTCCCAGTTAGCAGAAGTGAAGGTAAGAGTAGTTGGACTAACTGTAGATTGACTATCTGGTGTAACCGTAACTACTACATCATCGGTCGGTTCAGAATCTAAAACTAAAGTATAGGTATCAGTTGTTCCATCTTCAGTGACTGTAGCTGTAGTTTCAGATTGAGTCATTCCAGCCGTATCATTATCAGTAACATTAGCACTAACACTACTAATGGTAATTCCATCATAACTAGTATCACTACTAGCTGCTGTATGAGTAATAGTAGAAGTATGTGAAGCATCTTCATCTATATCATCATTAGTAGCTGTAACAGTTACAGTCTGAGCATCTGACCAATCCCCGGTAGTAAAGGTTAAAGTAGAAGAATCAACACTTGATTGTGAATCAACGCTAACTGTAATTACCACACTAGCAGTTGGTAGATGATCTAAAACAACAGTATATGTATCGGTTGTTCCAGCTTCCGTTAAATCAGTTGAACTAGAAGATTCAGTGACAGTAACTCCATCTTCATAGACATATGCTCCTAAATCCCAAGTAACTCTAGTTGTTGTTGCTGGTCCTGGCCAAGTAGCTGCTTTCTCAATACCTAATTCATATGTTGAACCTAAAGTAGTTGTTCCTACTCCAATAGCTGGTGATCCAGTCTGAAGAAAGAAATTCAAAGTTGAAGTTGATACAAATAGTGGATCTGCTTCAATACTATTTGTAGCATCACTAGTTAATGTTTGCCAAGCTGAAATGGTATTATTATTTGTATTATTATATTTTAAATTAATGTCTCCGCTCTGAGTATAAAAACTATTATTGTCATTAGAAAATCCTGAAGTACTATATTCACCAACATTAATAGAATAAAAAGTAGTTGTAGTTGGAGTTATACCGTATATAATATTATTATATACTGAACAATTGGTGGAGGCTGTGGCTGTGGCTTCTTCATTATGATATCTTACATCAACACCAAAAGAATGTTCTGCTGTATCAATAGCATTATAAATAGTATTATTAACAACATCTACTCCTCCCATTCCTTTCATCACAATTCCAGCAATATTATTATTATAAAGAATATTGTTATATACTCCACCACTAGTATACTGCATGGTATTGTTAGATTTTACAATTATTCCATAACCACCACCAGCAACAAAATTATGCTCTATTTGAGCGTTAATATTATATCCTACAATTATATTATGAGTAGAATGATTTAATATACTATCATCCCAATAAGCAGCTCCTAATACTTTATTACCGGTAATTATTGCTCCATCTAATTTATTCATTACTCCAATAGCAGGAGTAGCATCATGACCAACACTTAATATATACCCACCTAAACTTTTACTATTAAAAGTGTTATTAGTTATAGTTGGAGTACCGGCAGTTGATCCTATTAGCGGAACCATCTGTATATGAGTATAATTGTCTTCAGTTTCAGTAGTAAAAGTATTATTATTAAAGGTGGAATCATAAGAATCATTCATAAAAAATAAATGTTTATCAGCAATTTGACTTGCACTTGAAAGAGTAAAAGTATTATCGCTAATATTTGCACTGTAATTACCAAGAATTTCAAAAAAATGATCAGATGGGGCAATGCTAGTTGTAATAGTATTACTAGTTAAAGTTAGAGTTCCACCATCAGAAGTTGGTGGAATAACTATCAAATTAGTTAAAGATGTAGCTGGAGTTATTGTGTTATCAGTAACATTAAGAGTTATATCACTATCTACATTAAAAACCGCTATAACAGCAGTAGGATTAATTGTGTTATCATCAACAGTCATCGTAGTACCGCTCCCCTTAATATTGAAAATATATGAACTAGGATTTACATCTAATGTTGAAGTGGTCATGTTAAAATCGCTATAAATCTGGAAAGTAGCAGCCCCACCACCAGTAACAGTAGCGTTATCTATAACTAAAGAAGCACTAGTTGAGAAAGTATAGATACCATAGGTAGATGAATCAAAGATAAAATTACAATCATTAAAAGTATAAGTTCCAGTAGCATCATTATGAGTATAAATACCATGAGTAATAGTGCCTACTTCATTAACATCAAAAGTAAAACCAGTAAAGCTAATATCCTGACTTGAATTTCTAATATAGATAATATATTTACTTGAAGCATTGGCTTGTACAATAACTTCTCCACTAGCAATCCAAGTAATACCTTTAGCTGGATTCATATAAATACCACCATATTCACTAGCTCCTATTTCTTCATAAGTACCAGCATTAACGTAAACAGTATCTCCATTAGCTGCTTGAGTATGAGCAGATTGCATAGTTAACCAAGCATTTCCAGCACCAGCACTAGTTCCAGCATTACCATCATTTCCAAGTTTATCAACATAATAAGTGGCAGCATAAATTTTCGGAGCAAATACAAAGATTCCTAGAATGATTAAGAAGGAAATTAGTAGATATTTTTTCATATTATTTTTTCATTAATAGTTTATTTAAAATTATAATGTTTTTTGATACTCTATATGAGTTGGATAAGCAAATTCAATGTTTTCTTTTCTAAATTTATCTATAATAGCTAAATTAATTTTTTCTACCATATTTAAATATTCCTTGTAGTCTTGAGTATTTACATAATATGATACCTCAAATTTCAAAGTAGACTCTCCAAAAGTTTTGAAATGACATCGATCAAATTCAAGTTCGGAGTTTGCTTCGACTATAGTTTGAATCATTTGAGGAATCTTTGTTAATTTTTCTTGCTCGGTTTCATAGGTAACATCTAAATTAAATAAACATCTTCTTTTTTCTAGTCTTTTAAAGTTTTGAACTCGAGCATCAGTTAATTCACTATTAGTAATGATTAATTGTTGACCATCTAAAGCTCTGAGTCTGCTAGTTTTAATCCCTATTTGTTCTACAGTTCCCATGTCTTTACCAACTATAATGAAATCTCCTACTTCAAAGGGCTTATCAATTAGAATAGAGAAAGAAGAAAAAATATCTTTTAAAATATTTTGCAGAGCTAAAGCAATAGCAATACCTCCAATACCAAGACCAGCAATTAGAGAAGAGATATTAACTCCTAAATTACCTAGAGCTAGAACTATTCCAAAAGACCAAACACATATTTTTATAATCAGTTTAATAGTTCTGGTAATAGAAGCATTCTCTTTCCCTTTAGCTTTGAAAGAATAATCAACCATTCTTTCAATAGCATGAATTACTTCATAGACGATTGCGATTATAAAAAGAATGTTAATTATTTTAATAGCTATATCAGGAATTACTAAAGTTTTAATGGAAATATATAAAGAAGCAAGTAAATAAAAAGGAGGCTTAATTGTTTTGAAGATGTCTATAAAAACATCGTCAAAGTTAGTTTTAGTTTTCTCAGCTAACTTCTTTAGTCTAGCTAAAATAATTTCTCTAAAGATCTTTAAAATAATTAGGAGTCCAATAAAAATAACTAAAGCTTGTAAATAACTATAAGCACTATTATTCCAAAGGATTAGATTTTTTAATTGTTCTAAAATCATAAGTTTAGGTATTAAATTATAACAAAAAGTGTAGATTTTCTAATTTATCTACTGTTTTTAGTATAGCAGATTTGCTCTTCAAAACAAGTTTAAATTAGCTTACTTTTAGGGTATAATATAGATATGCAAGAAGCATTATTGTATCAAAAAAATAAGAAGAATAAGATAGATTGTAGATTATGCAATCGTTTTTGTAATATTTCATTAAATGAAACTGGTTCTTGTGGAGTCAGGAAAAATATAGCTGGTAAATTATATGCTTTGAATTACAATCGACTTCTTACTCAAGAAGTTGATCCAATTGAAAAGAGAGCTCTTTTTCACTTCTTGCCAGGCACTCTAACTCACTCTATTTCAGCTATGGGTTGTAATTTAAAGAACGATAGTTGCCAGAATTGGCAGATTTCTAAATTACAAAATATTGAGAAATTAGATGATAAATTTCCAGGGGAAGAAATTAAAGCTGAAGAAATTATTGAAAGAGCTCAAAAGAATAATTGTTCATCAATTTCTTATGCTTTTACAGAACCAACAGTATTCTTGGAAACTGCTTTACCAATCATGAAATTAGCTCATCAACATCAATTAAAGAATGTTTGGATTTCTAATGGTTATATGACTAAAGAATGTTTAGATTTAATCCTCCCCTATTTAGATGCTGTTAATATTGATTTAAAATTCTTTTCAGATAAGAAGTACCAGAAAGTGTTGGGTGGATCTTTGGACCCTATTTTAGATAATCTAATTTATTTAAAAAAGAATAACATTTTTCTAGAACTAAGTACTATTTTAATTCCTGGAAAAACAAATACTAAGAAACAATTATCAGGTATTACTAAATTTATTGTAGATCAGTTAGGAGATGATACTCCTTGGCATATTTCTAAATCTTCTTTTAAGTCTTCATTTAAATTCTTCTCTAAAAGAGCTATTTCTGACAAGGAGTTAGAAAAAGCCTATCAAATTGGTAAAGATGCTGGTTTAAAATATATTTATTTAGGAAATATAGCTACTGATGATCGAGAAAATACCTATTGTCCAGAATGTGAAGCTTTGAATATTGAGAGACAAGGTCGTGTGATTACTCGTGATGATCAAAATGGTCTATGTCAGAATTGTAAACAAAGTTTAAATATAATAACTTAATTTATGAAAAAGTTTTTAACTCTACTTATTATCTGTTCTATTCTAATACCTAATTTCAGTTTTGCTGATCAAGAGTTAGATGTAAATTTTAATCCTAACTATATTATTTCTGATTTTGAGCTGGAAGATTATAACTCTATGAGTTTAAATGATATTCAATACTTCTTAAATAGACATAGTGGTCTTTTAAAACAATATGTGACAAACAATACTCAGACTGGAGAAATAATGACTGCTAGTGAAATTATCTATCAAGCAGCGCAAACATACAGAATAAATCCTAAATATCTTTTAACTCTATTACAAAAAGAACAAAGCTTAATTATTAATCCTCAGCCAATGACTAAAGCTTTAGATTGGGCTATGGGTTATGCAATTTGTGATGATTGTGATATGAATGATCCTTATCTACAGAAGTATAAGGGATTTTACAATCAAGTAATTTCAGCAGCTCAAAGAAATAGATTTTATTTAGAAAACACAGATAAAGCTTGGCTTTTTCAAGCTGGTGAAGAATATAATATAGATGGTCAATCAGTAATTCCTTTTAATAAAGCTACAGCTGCTATGTATAGCTATACTCCTCACATTCATGGTACATATAATGCTTGGAAGATTTGGAATAAATGGTTTACTAGAAAGTATCCTAATGGTTCTATTCTGAAAGAAGTTAGGTCTGCGGGAGTTTGGTTAATTAAAGATAATAAAAGATGGCCTTTCATAACTTGGACAGCTTTTACTAGTAGATATAATTCTCGAGATATTATTGAAGTTAATTATAGTGATTTAGCTAAATACCCTCTAGGAAACTCCATTAAATTTACTAATTATTCATATTTAAAAACTCCAGATCAAAAGACTTATCTATTAGACAATGATCAGCTCAAAGCTTTTGCTAATGATGAAGTTGTGCGTTACTTTGGAGTAAATCCTGAAGAAGTAATTAATATTGAATGGGAAGATTATCGTTACTATACTCAAGGAGAAGATATTACTATGAACAGTATGTATCCTAATGGTGCAGTTTTGAAGGATCAAGACACAGAAGATATCTATTATGTTAAGAATGGAGTTAAATCATTAATAAGTAATCAAAAAATATTAGAAGTAAATTATCCTAATCAATATCTTGTTAAAGTTTCTAGTGAAGAATTAGATAATTTAGAAGATAGTGACTTAGTTAAATTTAAAGACGGTACTCTAATTAAATCTCAAGACAGTCCTGCCGTTTACATAGTTTCTGATGGAGAAAGAAGAGCTATTGTTAGTGGTCAGGTTTTTGAAGATTTAGAATATTCTTGGTCAGATATTATTGAAGTAGATGAAAGTATTGTAAATATTCATAAACTTGGTAATCTACTTGATGAACAGGAAGAAGAAATTAATATTGAAGAATTAATGCCGACTGATGAAACCAGTCAACCATTATAAAAAACTATGAGTAATATTTATCCATTTTTCATACCCCATAATCCTCTAATGATTTCTAAAATTGGAGTGGAACATTCTGAAAAACTTTCTACCTCTATTAAAGCTTTGAAGGATATTAAAAACAGGATTTATGAAATAAATCCTGATAAGATTTTAGTTATCACTCCTCCCTTTCAAGACTTAAATAATATTGTTATTAATCAAAGTGAAAAGTATTTAATTAACTTTAAATCTTTTGGAGATTTATCTTTAGAGTTTGAAGCTCCGGGAGATTTAGATTATAGTACTAGATTCAGAGACTTCTTAAGAAAGAATGATTTTAATGTAAATATGTTTTCAGAAGAAAAAGTTAATCATAAAGCTTTTGTTCCTTTCTATTATTTAAATAAATATCATACTTCTTCTAAGGGTTTTGAAAATGAATTAGTTCATGATTCATCTATTAAGAATGAGTTTATGGTTTTAAACTCTTCTCAAGCAGATTTAAATTATCATTGGGAGTTTGGAAAACTATTAGCTGATTTCTTATCTGATAAGAAAGAAGATATTGTAATTATAGCTACTAGTGATCTATTAGGTAGAGTTAAAAAGCAAGAAGAATACTTAGAAATAGCTCAAGAGATTATTGATTTAATTAAATTAGGAAAATATGAAGAGATTATTGGATTAGAAGAGAAATTAAAAAAAGGCTCTTATCCAGGGATTAAGCCTTTAATGATTATTGCACCATTGATTTCTAAATTAAACTTAAACTCAAATATATTATCTTTAGATAAGGAGTTTGGAGAAATATATCTAACAACAGAATTTAAATAGAACTCTTTTCTTTACTTGAGGGACAGGATTTTGGTAAATCCTGTTTTTTCCATTTTCGGAGGTAATAGAACCAATCTTTTAAATGAATCCAAGATAATTTATTGAATATAGATTTAAATACATTTTTTTCAGCTGATGCTTTTTGATGTAAATGAATAGCGGAAGTATTTCCTAAGTAATAGACAGCTTTGTTTTGACTCCATAAGTTTCGACATAAATCCATATCACTAAAATACAGAAAGAAGTTTTCATCATGAATATTATTATCCATTAAATCTTCTCTTTTTAATAGTAAGCAAGAACCCATGACCCAATCTACTTTTTTTACTGATTGATGATCAAAGTCTTTCATTAAGAATTTAGCTAGCCATTTTTGTCCAGCTTTAGTTCTTCCTAGAGAAGTTCTTCGATAGAAGGGGTAGTATAGATTAGGGAAACTATAGCAAGTATCTTGAATGCTAGTATCAGCATTATTTAAACGAGAGGCAACTAATCCAGCATCAGAATTATTCTTCATAAATTCTAACATCTTCTCAATAGTTTCTTTCTCAATTCGAATATCAGGATTAAGGATTAAAATATATTTACCTTGAGCATTTTTAATAGCTAGATTATTCCCAGCTGGATAACCAATATTAGTAGAAGATTTAATAAATTTAATATTTGGAAAATCTTTCTTCACTATTTCTTCAATATTATCTTGGGAGTTGTTATCTATCACAATAATCTCTGAATCAAACTCAAAATTATAACTATCTAACTTTTGAAGTTGATATTTAATTAAATTAGCACTTTTGTAATTTAAGATGATTATAGATAGTTCCATAAAGTTAGTTATAGTATTTTTCTAATTCTTCAGCTTCTATTTTTACAATATTCTTAAAAATATATTTTCTTTTTATCTTCATCTTTTTAATTTGTTTCTTATTCTGAAGAAAGAATTTAAAAGTTTGTTTTTCAAATAATAGAATATATCCTAGTTTTTTAAATTCATACCAGAAGATAGGCCAGAAATGTTTAAAAATATTCTTAGTAAATTCATTTTTAATAATACAGAATAAATGATTCTTGTAAGAATGTTGATTAATCCAAGTAGATTTAACCTTTCGGTTTTGGATAATAGATTTACCTCTTTTAATACTTCGATCATGATGAGCTACAACTTCAGGTAAGAAGTAGGATTTGTATCCAGCTAATTGCAATCTGTAAGCTAAATCAACATCTTCTTTGTAAGAAAAGAAGTCTTCATCAAAATACTCATTATCCATCTTTATCTTCTCTAAAGCCTTTCTGTTGTAAATTGGACAAGCTCCAGAAGTTCCAAATACTTTTTTTTGTTTTTGGAATTCTTCTTTATCCTTTTCTCCTTGTCCAATATCAAGAACTTGATGATTAGGAAGTATTTCTAAACCACAGGTATCAATATTATTAGTTTTTTCCACATCTAGTAATTCTCGAGCTTTTTCTGGTTCAAGATTATCTCCAATATCCATCTTCTTAAAATTCCATTGATATACCTTAGGACTCAAAGAACCAATATTCTTTTTTTGATCCAAGAACTCTAAAGAATTCTTTAAGAAGTCTTTGTCTAAAATTACATCTTGGTTTAAGCAAAGAACATATTCAGAATTAGTCCAAGAAAGTAATTTGTTATGACCCTGAGCAAAACCAGTGTTTTCTTTAAGAGCTACAACTTTTAAGTTAGGATAATGTTCCTTTAAGTATTTAACTGAATCATCAGTAGATCCATTGTCTAAGATATTTAATTGCCAATCTGAAAAACTTTGTTGGAAAATAGATTCTAAACAAAAAGGTAGGTATTTTTTACCATTCCAAACTACTAAGTTGATATCGACTTTTGCCATTTTATTTTTTCTAATATTATAATACTAATAACTAGGAAACCTATTCCTAAAGGATGATCTAGATAAGGTGAAAATACATGGATGACAGAGATAGTTATTAAACTTAGAGCTAGGGAAATAATTAGTATTCCTTCACTCCTCGGCCATTTCTTCATGGCTAGTTTAACAGAATCAATCAGTATTTTCAATATTAAATAGAGATACGCTAAAAGACCTAAGATTCCAAACTTCATCCAAATACTTAACCAACCCCATTCAAAACTATATGTTGTCACTGAACCATCAGGATTCTTCTCATTCCTATTCCGAGGATCATGAGACATATATGTAATTTCTTGAGCTAAACCATTTCCTAGAATTGGTTGAGCTTTAATTTTTTCTAACATATGAGGTAATAATTCTAAACGGGAATTACTAGCTGCTTCTCCAGAAGTTAATCTTTTAGCAAATAAGTCATCTAAATCAGTATCAGTATATGGAACTTTAACAAGTAGGAAGATGAACAAAACACTAAGAGCAGTAATTCCAATGAATTTTAGATAGACTTTAATAATCTCTAAGAACTTGATTTTCTTAACTATTAACCAAACAAAGAGCATGAATAGAAATACGGCTAATCCTACCCAATAGCTTCGAGAAAGACTAATTAACAAAGCACTTAGATTTAAAACACTAAGAGTGATTAATAATTTCTTGTCTTTTAAATCAACTAAATCTCTTTTAAAAGCTAAGATACAGAAAGTAATAATTAGAGAGATAAGGATGTAGATTTGACTTTGGAAGAAGATTCTAAAGAAGCTCGGATTAACAATAGTTATTTCCCCAATCCGAGAGTCACGAAGCCATTCATACAAGATAGTTAAATTTACTCCTGGAAAGTGATGGGAGAAGATATAGAAAGTTAGGATAGTTTTAATAGAAAAGAAGAATGATCCAGCTAGGAAGATATAGAAGAGATTCTTGAATATCTTTTGGTCTTTAGCTATTTGATAGAAGATAGGGAGAATGAAGATGAAGAGATAGCCATTTAAATCAAAGAAAATATCTATCAGTCCTCTGTTTTTAAATAAAGCAATTACTATTCCTAAAATTAACATTCCTAAATATATTAGAATAGGAATTAGATAGGAGCTCTTTAGAAAATCAAATCTTTTTCTTTTAAATAAATATCTAATTCCAGCTAAGAAAGCTAAGATGAAAATAGCCATTCTCAAAGAAACTGTAAATCCATTAATATTTAAGTCCATTAAATGCCCTTGAGAACCAACAAAGAGTTCTAGTAAGGGAATATAGACAATAAAGCTACTCTTCTTAAGCATTAAATAGAACAAAGCTAGACAAGTAATGATGAAGAATACTATTTCAAATCTAGGAAAGGTATGAGTGTAAAAGAAAAAAATGTCAGCAATTATTAGTGACCAAAAAGTATATTTAAAGTAACTATTATTCCAAGTTGGAGAGATCATTATGTTTTTACTTTTGATTTAAGATTAATTTTACTAATTAGATAACCAATAAGCCAAGCTATCCTTAATAATATAAATTGCCAAGGAGAATGCCATTTTTTAAAATACTTAATCATAGAATTCTGAAAGTATTTTTGAGTAATACCTCTTGGTACTTGCTCAAAACTTTTACCAACATAATCAATACATTCAGCTACTGGAGTATACCAAACTTCTCCTCCACTCTTAGATACTTTCTGACAGAAATCTACTTCTTCAAACCAAATAAAGTATCTTTCATCTAAACCATTTAATTCTTCATAGATATTTCTTCTCATCATAAAGAAAGCTCCTCGGATAGAATCTACTTTAGAAGCTTGAGAATAATCAAAGTTTTTACAAAGGTATTTATCTAATATGAATGGTAGAATATGGGGTATTTTAAGAGTAATAGCAAGTTGGTCCCAGAATCTAGGAAAACGTCTAATATGGTGCAAAGTTTTACGATTTTGGTCTATTAAATGACAACCAGCTATACTAACTTGAGGGTTTTCATCCATCCACTTAATCATGTTCTCTAGAGTATGAGGAAGAATTTGCATATCTGGGTTTAAGAGTAAAACATAGTCATATTTAGTCTTTTCAAATCCCAGGTTATTGGCTTTAGCAAATCCTAGATTCTTACGAGAATCAATTAAATTTACTTGAGGGTACTTTTCTTTAATCATTTTTAGACTTCCATCTTGGGAGTTGTTATCAACTACAATTACATCTAATTCAATATTTTCAGAATTAGAAAAGATAGATTGGAGACAATTGTCTAACAAGTCTTTGACTTTGTAATTAACAATGATTATGGATAATTTATGCATGTTGTTTTTTAAAGTTTTTTGTTTTTATCAATTTTTGAGCTTCTGAAAACAAATTATTAAATTTTTCTTCTAGTATTTTATGATTATCTCCTGATGACAAATAAAAATTTATATTTCCAGATTTTTTTACCAGAAAGTTGATAATGAATAAAGTATTCGAAAATATTCTAGGTAAACCAGATATTTCCAGTGCCCATAATTTTGGTATAAAGTGAATAAAATCATTTCTTAGATTATTTAATCTTTTTATATCATCATCAATTTCTTTCGTTGATTTTAATTTTTTACTATTTATATATTGGATCATTATATTGCTTTTAATTTTATTGTATAATTTCGGAAAATAATCCAATTTTTCATTGGGTCTTTTTAAATTTTTATTTCGATTATTATATTGATAATAATTTAACATTTTTTTACCAGATTTTTTATCTAAAATAGGAAAATTATTAGTACCTCTAAGTGCATGAACCATAAAATTTTGAAAAGAATTATGTAGGGAAATAATAGCCCATTTCCAATAATGGTTGTCTTTGGGTATTTTTTTAAGAAATAAGACGAAAACTTCTAGGCTATTAATAGCTTCTAGAATTGTATCTGTTTCTAGATATTCTTCGTTATTTTTTTCTAGCATTAATTTAGAATTTATTCATTAAAGATTTTTTGTAATTAACAATGATTATAGAGAAATTCATAGATTTATTTTTTTATGTTCTGAGTTAAAAGATATTGTGGATGCTTCTCTAATAAAATATTTTATGATTTTTGGTATTGCTTCTTCAAATATCCATAGAGTTATTTTTTCAAATATCCATAGAGAGGATACAATGTAAATAGCTGTTAAAAAGATATTTTTATATATGTTGATTATGAATAAAGGTTTAATATTTTTAAAATAAAAAAAGGAGTAGAATAATAAATGTAATATCGAATAGAATACTAAAACTTTAGTATTAACCACAAGTCCTATTCCTAAGAGATTGCTTTTTGGAGCTGAGCTCTCTTTTTTCTCTTTTAAGTAATCTTCTAATTTTTCCTTTTCTATGCTGTTGGGAATGGTAGAACTTATAATAACTTCGTTAATTGTTTCTTGTTTGAATATTGGTGTATATTTATATTTATCTTTAGTTATTATAAGTAGTAGAAAACTAAAAAAATTGGATATATAATAAAATAAATTTTTTACAAGAATACAGTGAAAGAATAATCTTAATCTAATATACCACCCTTTATTTAAACTAGTTGGTTTTATATGAAGACTATATATTTTATTTAGCAGTTCTACTGCTTGAACTTCTTTATTTTTTTTAGCCAAGAAGAACTTTTTACTAGTAAGGTTGAAATAATAGTCTTTAGATTCTAGATCAATTGGTTCTGTAATTTTTGGCTTACTACGAAAACTAATTCCACCATTAGTATGCTCCTCGCCATATATGACTCTAATGAATAATATTTTATTATTTTCATTATTTTTATATTTTTCATTTGAAATGTAAATAGATATCATGGAAGCATTTTTATCGTCTTCCATTTTTTTCTTAATACTTATTCCGGGTACATCATTTATATATGGAGTTATATTGTAAAAACCATTTCCAATATTATTGAATTTTTCTGCTAACGAATTATTGTTACGATTTTGTTCCATATTATATCTTCTCACAAAACTCAATTAATCTATTTGAATATCCCCATTCATTATCATACCAAGAAACTACTTTAACTAAATTGTCACAGATTACAGTGGTTGATAAAAGGTCTACAATAGAAGAATGGGGATTACCAATAATATCAGTAGAAACAATTGGCTCTTCAGTAGCTTGGAGAATACCTTGCCATTTTTTAAGTTTAGCTTCCTTTTTAAATACTTTGTTAATTTGTTCAGCAGTAACTTTCTTTTTAGTTCGAATAGTAATATCTGATAATGAACCATCAGCTACTGGAACTCGAATAGCCATACCATCAAATTTACCTTTTAATTTAGGAATTACTTTAGTAGTAGCAATAGCTGCTCCAGTTGTTGTGGGAATAATATTAATAGCTGCAGAACGAGCTCTTCTTAAGTCTTTATGAGGAGCATCAATTAGTTTTTGATCAGCAGTATATCCATGAACTGTAGTCATTAAAGCTTTTTCAACACCAAAATTATCACACATAATTTTCATTACTGGAGTAATACAATTAGTAGTACAAGAAGCTAGGTCATAGATCTTTTTACTTTTAGATATTTTGTCTTCATTTACTCCAGGAACTATAGTTTGGATACCATTGCCTTTAGAAGGAGCGGAAATAACTACTTTCTGAGCTCCAGCTTTGAGATGTAAACTAGCTCCAGCTTTGTCTCTAAATACTCCAGTAGATTCAATAACTATATCAACTTCTAATTCTTTCCAAGGTAAATTAACTGGATCTTTTTCAGAGAAAGCTGGTATCTTTTTACCATTGATAGTTAAAGCATCTCCACTAGCCTTAATATCTCCTTTAAAGTTTTCTTGCACAGAATCATACTTTAAAAGATGAGCTAGGGTTTTGTTATCTGTTAGATCATTAATAGCTACTATTTGAATATTCTTATTCTTCAAAGCTATTTTAAAAGTTCCTCTACCTATTCTACCAAAACCATTGATAGCGATTCTTATTTTCTTCATATGTTTATTTAATTATTTATTTTAAATTATATCCAGCCTCTAAAGCTGCAATATTCATCTTTTTAAGCTCAGGATATTGTTTGTATTTGTGAGCTAATTTTTTGTTCACTTCCTTTTTAATATCTTCTAAACTTAGAATATCTTTAATATGTCTAACTATTAATCCTAGAACTAACATATTCATTACTCGATTACTTCCCATTTCATTAGCTAGAGTATCAAAAGCATATCCTTTAGCTCCTTTGGGAGCTGATTTTACAAAGTCTTTGTTGTAGATAATTACAGATTTGTTATTAACATAGTCTTCTGCTCGAGCAATAGATCTTTCGGATAGGAAGACAGCTATGTCAGCGATAATAAACTTAGGATAGTTAATTTTATCTTTTCCAAACTTAATATATCCTAAAGAAACTCCACCTCTTTGTTCTACTCCATAGTTAGGAACAAAAGAAACTTCTAAGCCTTTGTGATAAGCAGTTTCAGTTAAGATTTTACTAATAGTTTGAACTCCTTGTCCTCCTTCACCAGCTATAAGTATTTTAATATTATGTTTCATGTTATTTAATTGGTTTTAAATATTTACGATATTTTTTCATCATAAACTTAATATCTTCAGTAAATTTTTCTGGATTTTCTTGAATATCTTTTTCTAGTTCTTTTAGAGAAAAAGTTTCAATTCCAGAACTTTCACCATCAATAAATTTAATTGGTCCATTGTAGTAACCTATATAAATTTGTGTAATGTAGGGTTGAATAAACTTTTTTTTGTTTTTAATTGTTCTTATAGATTCAAAGTTTTCAAGGTATTCAACTTCTTTAAAAATACCAATAATATTAAGATCAGTTACTTTTATTGCTTTATTGAAATTTTCTTGCGATAAGACTGCTGCTGGAAAACCTAATTCTTCAGCACATTCTCTGATTACTGTCATTTCAGCGCTATCTCCAGCAGAAACGTGTCCACCAACAGTTTTATCATATAACCCAGTATTTTCTTCTTTTATTTTACTTCTTTTTTGTAAATAAATAGTACCATTAGAATTCATCAATAGTAGTCTTATAGTTTTTACTTTTTTAGTAACTTTACCTTTTTTAGTAAATTCATTTTTTGTATTTTTGTAGAATTTTCCTCTTTCTTCTACATCAATCATTTTCCCATTTAAATCATATACTTCTAATAATTCCTTGTTCATATATTTATTTATTATTTATCTCCCCTACTGGATAGATAGTTTTTAATTTATTTAAAAAGTTTAAAGTTTCTTTAGCATCTGTTTTCCAATTAGTTGGACAGAATGCTAGAACTTCTACAAATGAAAATCCTTTCCCAGCTAATTGCCATTCCAGAGCTTTCTTTAAGAACATTTTTAATTGAATAGGATTATCAACTGTTCCTCTGGCTACATAAGCTGGAACATCATTCATATTAGCTACCATTTCTGGTCCTTTCAAATGAAATTCATCAGCTCCTTTAACAGAAGTAGTAGTAATTTGATCTGGAATAGATGTAGGAGCTTTTTGTCCGCCGGTCATAGCATAATTAGCATTATTAATCACAATAGTAGTGATATTATCATTTCTCATTCGAGAGTTAACTAAATGTTGAGCTCCGATAGCATAGGCTCCTCCATCACCAACATAGGCAATAGCGAGAGCATCTGGTCGAGATCTTTTAGCACCAACAATTACCGGAACAGTTCTACCATGATGAGTTTGAACAGTATCAATGTTAAAGAAATCCCAAGCTAGAAGTGAACAACCAATATCTACTCCGAATAAAGTATTATTTTGTAATTTTAATTCATCAATTATTTCTCCCAGCATTTTAAGAACAATAGGATGTCCACATCCGGGACAAAAATTATGTGGTTTTGAAGAATGTTTCCAACATTTTGGCCAAGCAAGATTATTATTCATATATTATTTAATTAATTTTATTATTTCTTCAGGACTAATTCCTAATGCTGGTCGACAATATTCTTGAATTGGAATCTTACTTCCATAGATATTTTCTTTAACTAATTTCAATAACTGATTAGCAGCTGACTCCATAACTATAATCTTTTTAATTCCTTTTAATTCTTTCTTTAAAGCTTTGTCTGGAAAAGGATTAATAGTAATTGGTCTAAATAGTTTTACTTTCTTGTTCTGAGAGTCATTAATAGCTTGCTGAACTGAAGCAGCTACAATACCATGAGCAATTATTAAAGTCTTAGCAGATTTATTCAAAGAATATGTTTCTGATTCACTAATTTCATTCTTTATTTTGTTAAAAGCACTTAATAATTCAGTGTTAACTTTAAAACATTGTTCTTCAGTGGTAAATGTATTGTTTAAATTATTGTAGCTTGATTCTTTAGAACCATCTCTAACTTTAGATTTTAATACTAAAGGATGTGATTTAACTAAGTTAGCGGGCTTTTTAAGTTCTACTAAAGCTCTAGTCTTTAAAGTATATCCATCACTTAGTATGAAAGTAGGGAATTTGTATTTCCAAGCTGTATTAAAAGCTTTAATAGTTTGATCGTAAAGTTCTTGAATATTTGATGGAGAATAGACAATACGATAACCTTCTCCATTACCACCAAAAGCTGTTAGAGTAAGTTCTTGCTGAGAATAGATTACTGAACCAGTAGATGGTCCTCCTCTTTGTCCAATTATAGCTACAGTTGGGATTCTCATTGCTTCCGCCATTGCAAAAGCATCTTGCATTAGAATGTTCCCTGGACCAGCAGTAGCTGTGAAAGCTTTCATTCCTGTTAAAACTGAACCAATCATGGCAAAACCAGCTGACATTTCATCTTCAGTTTGTAAAAAAACTAACTTCTTTTTATTCTTTTCATATTCTTGGTCCCATTCAGTCATTATCTCAGTAGCTGGAGTTATGGGATAACCAAAGTAAGCTCTAGCACCAGCAGCTAAAGCTGCTTTGACTACTATTTCATTTCCAGTAAGTAATTGTTTTTTCATTATATTATATATTTATTTATTCATCATGAGGTTCAGAATATATTATCTCATCCTCTTCAGATATTGGTATATTCTTTTTAACTTTAGCATCTTCTAAATAATTCTCATGTCTTTTAATTTCTAAATTAATCTGAGAAAGATTTTTAATTAATCTAATTAATACTAAAACGATAGTTGAAAGAATAATTAGGAGAAGCCAAAATTGCCAAGATCTGTAATCTAAATATCCTGGAATTTGATATTCTTCTTCACTTTCTTCTTCCTCAATTATGTTATTAAATAATCCTGGTTCTAATTCATCCCTTTCTTCAATATATGTATATGTTCCTTCATTCTCTACTTCTTCTTCAATGTCTGAAGGTCCATCATAAGCAGTATATTCTTGAGCTAGAACTAAACAAGGTCCAGTAAGAACTATTAAGGCTAGGATTATAATTAAGTATTTTTTCATAATTTACTTAGTAGCTATTTCAGCCATTATTTTTTCTTCATTACATTTAACAATTATCTTACGGTATTTCTTAGGAAAATGCACGTTTTTAAATATTAGGTTTCGAATATCAGCGTTTCTTTCACCAATGCCACCACTGAATACAATAGCATCTACTTTAGGTAATAATGTAAGGTATGATGAAATTTGTCTTTGGATTTGGTAGATGAATAGATTTAAAGCTAATTTTGCTAAGTCTTTCTTTTCTTTACTAGGTCGAACGCTAGATTTATAATCCTTAATTTTGTATCCAGCGAGAATCATAATATCTCGTAAGTCATCTATCTTAGTAATACCTTTTAATCCAGAATTATGATTTAGTAAGCCATATATTTCTGGAAGACTAAGTTTAGCTTGTTTTTTAAGGTAAAAGATAATAGCTGGGTCAATATTACCACTGCGAGTCATCATCATTAGCCCAGACATCGGACTAAAGCCCATAGAAGTTTCAATAGCTTGATCGTTTTTAATAGTGCTAATACTAGAACCACCACCAAGATGACAAGTAATTAAATTACATTTACTAGTTTTCTTTTTTAAGACTTTAGATGCTCCTTGAAGCATTCCTTGATGAGAAAAGCCATGAAAACCAAATTTCCGAACATGATATTTTTTAAAGTATTTCAAAGGTAAAGGATAAAGGTAAGAAGTTGGAGCTAAAGTATTAAAAAACATAGTATCAAAGACTGCGATTTGTTTAACTGACCATAATTCTAGGGAATATTTAGCAACTCTGAGATTAACTGGATTATGTAAGGGAGCTAGATTATTATACTTACTAATCTTATTGATAGTCTTATTATCCAGCTTAATAGCTTTAGTAAACTCTACTCCACCATGAACTATTCGGTGAGCTATTAAAGTGATGTTAATATTAGTTTCTTTATCTAAAAAATCTTTAATTATTTTCAAAGCTTGTTGATGTGATTTAATACTTTTGTTTTTAGCTACAATAGTTTTGTTAAACTCAATAATTGATTTTTTAGATCCTATCTTTTCAATGATTCCGCTATGTATTTCTTTTAAGCTTTCTTGATTAAATACTTTAAATTTTAAGGAAGTACTTCCACTATTTAAAACTAAAATGTATTTTAATTTCTTCATATAATTTTTCCTTTATCATTTTGTTTAATTCCAGCTGCATTAGCTTCTTCTATATCAAGATGAACTTTAGTTTGAAACCCTTCTTTAACTCTGGCAATTATTTCTTTAAATATTATTGCCCGTTCTCCTTTAATTTCTAATTCTATTTTTTGTCCATTTTTAATTTTGTTCTTCTGAGCATCTTCGGGAGAGATGTGCAGATGTCTTTTAGCAATAATTACTCCCTCTTCTAAATCAAGTTCATTTAAACTACTAACTATTTTTACTCCAGGAGTTTCATCTAAATCTCCGGATAATCTCAAAGGAGCGTCTATTCCTAGAAGAAAGGCATCTGATTTCAAGATTTCAATTTGGGTTTTTTCTCGAACTGGGCCAATAATTCTAACATTTTCTAACTTTCCTTTTGGTCCAATTAAGGTAAGTGTTTCTCGAGCAGCAAAATCTTCAGCTTGGGATAATTTTTTCTCAGAACTTAAATTGTATTCTGGACCAAAAAGTCTTTCCATAACTTCTTTAGTGACATGAATATGTCGATTAGAATATTCAATAGCTACTTCCATAGTATTTATATTTTAAATTTTTTAATTTGAGATTTATTCAGTAATCCCACCTGAGCTCCTATTCTTTTGATTACTGCATTGCTTTGATAAGTGGCTAGTTTAAGACTTCTTTCTAGATTAGCTTTATACATAATTAATCCAGCTACAAAGCTAGAACCAAAAGCATCTCCAGCTCCAGTAGTATTCATTCTTTTGGTATTTGGTAAAGCTTTTCTAAAACATTTCTTTTCACCATTGTAAATATGAGCTCCTTTGTGACCATCAGTAATTACTACTATTCTTGGTCCCCAGGAATAGATTGTTTCTAATAAGGTATTCATATTAGTTGTTTTAAGACCAGTAGATAATACTAATTCAATAGCTTCATCTTTATTCAAGTTAAATACTTCTACTTGGGGGAGATATTTTTTAAAGAATTTAAAACCAAGTTTTAATTGAGCTCCACCAGGATTCCAAGCTATTTTAATTCTCTTTTTGTTTTCAAAAATATTCTTTAGATTAGCTTTTATTAATTGATCTTTGCCACTCAAAGAAGCAATGTAAATCCATTTAGTATTTAATTTAGAAATATCATTCTTAATTATTTTCAATTCTGTATTAGCTCCGCGATGACCTAGAATAGCGTGCTCATTTTGATCACCATGGTTGATGATGAAAGAAAAACCAGAATAAGTATCTTTATTCTGACTAATATATTTAAGATCAACTTTTTTCTTTTTAAGTTCTTTCAGAATTAATTCTCCAATCCAATCTTCTCCTAAGTTTAAAAAACTTGCTGTCTTTAAATTTAAACTAGCAAAGTTAAGGGCAGTATTCATTCCACCACCACCAAAGGTTATATGAACATCATCAGAAATTATCTTAGCTCCGTATTCAAAAGCTATTAGTTTTTGCTTCAGAATATCTTTTTTATTCTTAATAATTTCAGCTTCATCTGTGTAGTACATAATGTCTTGAGTAGCTCCACCAATTGTAATTATATCGAATTTTTTTAACATAAATTAAAAAATTAGTTGTATAAGGAAATATATAAACTACCTTTATTATAGCAGAAAAATTATTAAATGAAAAAAATAAAAAACCAGGACAAAGCCTAGTTTTAAAAGTCTAAAAAATCAGTTTCATCGGAAATCTCACAAACCACATAGTGGGTGAAGATTAGGTTAGATAGCCACGACTAAATAACACTTAAAATCCCAATGTTAATGATGTAGTTTTCCAATCGCTGATTCTTTAGACAAGTTAATTATATCAAAAAACAAAACAGCTTGGCAAATGCCAAGCTGTTGATATCTCTAGATAATAAATTTAGAAAGCACTAGATTCCATACTTCTTTCGTAATCATGAATTTCTTCTGGGCTAAACCAATGACTAATTTCATGCTCAGCTTCTTCTGATGTTTCAGAAGCATGAACAATATTCTTTACAGCTCTTTTACCTTTGTTAGCAGCAATTGGAGAATCTACTGAATAATCACCTCGAATAGTTCCCATTTCAGCCATAGAAGGCATTGTCGGACCAGCTAGTTTCCGAACCATATCAATAGCATGAATTCCTTGAACTACCATTTTAATCATAGGAGCAGAAGTCATGAAGTCAAGCAACCAACCTCTAACCATGGTTCCAATTTCAAAAGTATCAGTAGTTCCTACTTCTTTTATAGCATCTAAATTATACTTAGCATAAGTGTCCAATGTTTTTTGTCCTAGTCGAGAAATCCATTCTTTATCTTTTGGATAGTGATCATCTACTTGTTTATGACTTGGTTTAAACATTGAAAGAGCTACTATCTTTAAACCTCTTTGTTCAATTCTTTCAATAATATCACCAGTTAGTCCTCTAGTAACTCCATCTGGCTTAATCATTAGATAAGTTCGTTCTTGTTTTGGTTCCATATTTTTATTTATTTAATTATATTATTACTTACTAAGTACTTCTTTAACTTTTTCTACTACTTGAGCTGGAGTTAAATTAGCTTTTACTAGATAATCAATAGCTCCTAATTTAGTTCCTTTCTCAACATCTTCTTCTTGTCCTAGATTAGTTAACATGATGATTGGAATATTTTTAGTAGCAGGATCTTCTTTTAAATCTTTTAGAACCATAAAACCATCTACTTCAGGCATCATAATATCTAAGAGAATAACATCTGGTTTCATAGTTTTAGCTTCTTCTAGACCAACTCTACCATTTTCAGATTTTTCAGCTTGATATCCTTCTTTTTCAAATTTAGAAATATACATATTAGCTAGCATTTCTTCATCTTCGATAATTAGAACTTTTGTTTTTTTCTCAGTCATAAATTTTAATTCTTTTAGTAATAATAAAATGTAGATTTTTAAAATCTTAGCTTTAGTATATCATAAGCTATTTTTATTTCAACTATTGACATTATTCAATAAATATGCTATATTATAGTAATGCCTAAAAATTAGGTAAAAAAAGGAGGAAGTATGAAAAAGAGTATTTTTATCGTGTTGGCAATCGTATTGTCATTAGTATTGTTCGCAGAGGTCATTGTTATTGATTCGGAAAAAGCAACTTCTGATGATTCAAGCCTTGTAAGAGAAGAGGCTGAAAGAGTTGCTGACGAAATGATAAGAGTCGTTGAAGAAATCAAAGCAGAAAGTGGTATTGGGTATGGGATTAATACCTATATATATAGTGAATTAATTTCTTTGATTAAAGAAAAAGGAATGAAAACTTCGATTGATGCGGATCGAGTTGCTTATCAAATAGAAGATAAAACTATAAATATCATCTATATTGAAGGTAAAAGCAATTTTAAGTATCTAATTTGTGAAGACTTACTCAATCCGGATAATGGTTTGATAGATTATAACTTAGATGGATTGGTTTCATCGAACGTTATATCTCCGGACTATATTTATACGGGTGATTTCAAATTCTGTTATTCAAAAGATAACGAGCTTTTACTGCCGGTTTGGGGTTGCTATCGAGAGCAACTTGTAAAAGCAATTTCATACTTTACAAATAAAATTTCTTGATAATCTAAGGAATTTTCAATTTGAGCTCGGATTTATTCGAGCTCTTTTTTTACCCAATACTTCTCCCCATCACTCTCAATCCAAATATCACCTAATTCATCATTCCTTAATATCTTAATACTCCTCTCTTCCAACCTTTCTAAAGTCTCCAAATGAGGATGTTTGTGCTGATTATCTAAACCAGACTGAATAATTGCCAGCTCTGGTTTTAATTTATCCAAAATATCATCACAGTTACTCCATCTGGAACCATGATGACTAGCTTTGTAAATTTCAGTCTCTGTATTCAATCCTTGTCTAATAATCTCCTCCTCCCCTTCACAAGTTAAATCTCCAGCTAACCAGAAATCTATCTCTCCATAACTTAGAATCAAAGACACTGAAGTATTGTTTATATCTTCTGCTTCCTCCTCTTTCAGAATATGAGTCGGATAAACAACTCTAATTTTTAGATCATCTTCAATTAAATATTCTTGCCCCAGAAGAGCTACTTTAGTATCTAGCTTGTCAGCTATATTTTGAAAGTATTGATATTCTGACCATTGAGATTCAACTCCGGACCAAAGAACTAATTTAATATCATATCTTTTAACTATTTCTACTAAACCATAGAAATGATCAGCATGAGCATGAGTTAAAACTAGAATATCTATTTGATGGTTTTGATAGGAGTGCTTGTTTCCTAATTGATGAATTAAATTAGCATCTGGTCCTCCATCAATTAGAATATTCTTTCCCTGAGGACTTTTAATTAAAACAGCATCTCCTTGACCAACATCTAAGAAACAAACTCGAAGTAAATTTGATTGATCTTCAAACTTGTAATAGCAGAGAGCAATGATGATTAAGATGGTGATAATACTAATTTTTTTTCTTTTGGACATAAACAAAGATGATAATTATTAAAAGATAACTAAAGGTCATAGCTAAAACATTAAAGTTGGATATATTAATACTAGAAAACTCTATCTCTGAAATACTATTCACTATTTCAAATAGTACTTTAGCTAGAATGTATTCAATAAATCCAATTAGTTTAGCTAGGGTCAGGGAGATGTAGGATAATAGAATACTTAGAAATCCAAAGAGCATTAAGATAGGAATCATTGGGAGAACAAAGAGATTAGAAATGGGAGCTAGAATAGAAATAGTTTTGAATTGGTAAGTGGTCAGAGGTAAGGTCATAATAATTGCTGAGAAACTAGAAACAAAAGTACTTTGGATTTCCATTCTTTGAGGAAGAAATTTAAAGAGCTTTTGAAAGATGGGAGATAAATAGATTAAACCAATGGTTGCTAAGAAACTTAATTGAAAACCTAAGTCATGGAATAGGAGTAAGGGGTTTAGAAGAAGAATAATTACTGCTGTATAGATTAGAATTAGATGTTTTTGGATGGGACGACCAATATTTTGACTAAAGAGAACAATTAATCCCATAATACTAGCTCTAATTGTTGAGGCTGAGAATCCAGAGAGAATAGCGAAGATAGTTAAGATTATTAAGATGATGGGTAATTGTTTTTCTCGATTAATGTTTAGAGAATAAAGTATTTTAGAAAGCAAAAGAGTGATTAAAGTAATATGTAATCCAGAGATGACAATAATGTGAGAAACTCCAGCTCTTCTAAATTCTTCTTTTAAATCTTCAGACATAGCTTTTTTGTAACCTAAGAGAATGCTATTTACAAAGCTAGCAGTTGGTTCCGGCCAGATCCTATTTATCTTCTGAGAAATATTACTCCGGAGCTTGTAAATAATTTGAAGAACGGGATTAGCTTGTTTGGATTTAATTAATTTAACTCGAGCTCCATAGGCTAGAGAATATATCTGGTCTTTAGCTAAGTATTTATCATATCTAAAGTCCTCTATTGCTTCAGGTTGAATCAAAAAACTAGTAACTTCTATTCCATCTCCATAATTATATGGTGGGTATAATTGAGTTTTAACTAAAACATTTCCCGATACTTCTTTGTTAAGAGGTTCTAGTAACTGAGTAGTTTTAATCTTTAATTTCTGATGATCAATTCTAGTATCTGGTGGAGCAATAATTATTCCTTGATAAGTATATTTAGGATGATTTTTGAATTCAAAACCTTGGGAGTTGTAATACCAAATCTGAGATTTATCATCTTGATCAATTATTCCCAGTAAACCAAAAGCATTAGCAATGATTAATCCTAGGATAAAGAGAAGTCCAATACTAAAATTACGGGTAGATTTTTTCATAAATAAAAAAAGTCGCTAAAATTCGCGACCTATTAATATCTTATTCCTATTTAGAAATAAATCAAGTTTTTTCTATCCTCTTTGGAATTCTAAAAAATATGATTACTATAATAACTAGTGTTAATGAAAATATGAAAGGATAATTAATATTAATACCTATTAAAACAGAAGCTATAAATATTAAAGGAATATCTAAGATGCTTTTTAAAAAATTTGACAAAGATAATGTGGTGGCTCGGTTAAAAGAAAAACTTTTTTTGTTATATAGTTCAGAGTATAATGGCCAACGCATTACTTCAGTAGTAATAATTAGCCCATATATGATTAGGAGCCAATATTTGTTTGTTAGCATAAAGGTACTGATTACAAACAGGGTTAGGAAAAAGGCTACTAAGTAATTTAAAATATTTATTTTGGAAGTTAAATTTTTGGAATGTACGAATTTCATTATGTTTTGATAGAAGGCAAAGACAATTATATTAATACTAGCACCCATAATTCCTAAAGTAATGATTGATATATCAATATCAATAAAAAATTTTTGATGAAATCTCCACATAATAAAGATGGCTGTGAATATTATTACCCGACTTAAGATAGCTCTGGTTAATTGCCAATCTTTTTTTATTAACTTAAAAGCATCTTTAATTATATTAGCTTCTTGTTTCTCTACATCTATATAATGGTTAGCTTCTATTAATTTAAAAGAGATAATTAGAGCAGTAATCGTAGCAATTAAATCAATTAAGATAATGATATTAAATTGATATCCTTGGAGGTCTTTAGCAATTAAAACAGCAACTATGGGAGTGATGATTTTGAATAAATGTCTAGCAGAATGAAAATTACCTAATTTTTTCAAACTATCAGACTCTTGATTTAATTCTTTATTAGTATCATAAACTAGAGCTTCAATAGTTCCAGAAAATAGAGCAAATTGGAGAGCTGAGAATATATAGGCGAGAATGAATATTGGAAAACTGCGAGCTAAGATTAATAGTATAAAGAAAATTAGATTGAAAGCAGTTCCTAAAATAATTGTTTTCTTTCGACCCCATTTATCTGCTAAGTAACTAGAAGGGATTTCAAAGATTAAATTAATGATTGACCAAACTATTGATAGATAAAATACTTGAGATAGAGTTAATCCTCGATGTAGAAAAAGTAGGACACTGATAATACTAAATACTCTGACAGTTGAAAAAGCCTGAATCCAAAATAACCGACTGAAGTTTTTTTCTAGTTTTTTCTCTCTAACACTATTCATTTTTTTATCCTTAGAACACTCTCTATAAACTCTAATAAATTTCCATCAAGTACTTTGTCTACTTGATCAGTTTCATATTTACTTCTTAAATCTTTAATCATTTTGTAAGGATGTAGAACGTAAGAACGAATTTGGTTTCCCCAAGCAGCTTCTTGAACTTCACCTTGAATCTTTTTTCTTTCTTCTTCAGATTGTTCTTCATTAAACTTACTAAGCTTAGCTTTTAAATGCTTCATAGCTTGTTCTTTGTTCTGTAATTGAGAACGTTCATTTTGACAGCTAACTACAATGTTAGTTGGGAGATGAGTTATTCGAACAGCAGAATCAGTAGTATTTACTCCCTGTCCTCCTTTACCAGATGATTTAAAAGTATCTATCTTTAAGTCTTTTTCTTGAATCTCAATCTCAGTATCTTCAATCTCTGGAAATAGTTCTACCATAGCAAAAGAAGTATGACGAGCATGGTCAGCATCAAATGGTGATAATCTTACTAAGCGATGAACTCCATCCTCTATTTTAAGGTAACCATAACTAAGATTACCAGTTATTTCTAAAGTAATACTTTTGTATCCAACTTCATCACCTTTTGATTCATCAATAATCTTAGCTTTCCAATCCATCTTCTCAAAGAATCTTAAATACATTCTTAAAAGCATTGAGACCCAATCTTGAGATTCAGTACCACCAGCTCCAGCAAAGATAGTCATGATAGCGTTATTAGAATCATATTTATTATTAAAGAACAAAGTAATTTCTAATTTTTTAAATTTCTTTTCTAGTTGATAGTATTTATCAGTTATTTCTTTTAATAAATTTACACTTTCGTCAGCTTTATCTAGCTCAGCCATTTCTAGAAGTTCATTATTCTCTTTCTCAATACTATTCCAATTATCTAATTGTTCTTGAAGGTTTTTTAGAGTTTGAGACTTTTTAGAAGCTTGATTCTGATTATCCCAAAATCCAGGTTCATTCATTTCATTTTCCAAGTCTTTAATCTTTTTTTCAGCATTTTGAATATCAAAAAACTTAATAGCTTCAACTATTTTCTTCTGTAATTCCTTAATTTTATCTATGATCTCGTCCATCTCTATTCTTTTTTACTATTCTATTGTATTATTATAATACATTGGATTAAGGATATTATCAATAATTATTAGATATTAAAAATATGTTAGAGAAAAATAATTTATCAAATGAAGAGGTTTTAATTGAAAACCCAAAAAGTGAAAAAGAAAATGAATTTCTTTTAAGAGAAACATTAGAGAAAGCATTAACTAAAGGTATAAAATTAAATGAAGGTAATGATGGTATAATTTTGGAATTGGATATCAATGATTTTTCACCAGAAGCTAGAAGTCATTTTTTTCCAGGAGAAAAAGATAATTCTGATAATACTCTAATTGCTAAGACTTTAAAAATATTTACACCTGGCAGTATTAGTAGAGAATTTGAAAGTAATAAAAATGCTTACGATTTAGTAGAGTCAGAATCTGCTAAGCCCGAGAATAAAGGAAAATTTGCTAAAATAGTTAGACCTTATTTTTCTAAAGAATTAGATATAGAAGATGAATCAATTAAAAAGAAGTTGAAAAGTTTAGGTGTTAAAAACCAGGAAAAGGTTAGTATTTTGATTGAAGACTATATTGCTGGTGAAAACTTCTCTCTTCATGTTTTTAAGAAAATGATGGATGAGATACCATTTTTAGCTGGTTTAAAAAAAGAAGTTTTAGAATGGCAGAAAGAAAAAAATTTAGATCAAGAAGAAGAAAATACTGTTCATAAACAAATTTTATTATCCTTGGGTATAAAGAAAAACATTTTAGCTGATGAATATCAAGAATCTTTGAGAATTGCTGGTAGATTAAAAGAATTTATGAAAGATAATGATGTTAGAGTAGATCAACGGATTATTAATAAAGTTGTTAATACTATGAATCTATTGAATCAAAATGGTATTTATCATAATGATCTTCATGAAAGAAATATAATGATTGAACTTGATAAAGATGGTAATATGTCTGATGTTGTTATTATAGATTTTGGAAAAGCATCTGAGAATGAGAATATTAGCACTGATAATAACGTTATTAAAGGATATGAAGAATTTGGTAAATAGAAATTAAAGATTTATATTCAAAAATCCCTCATACATGGAGGGATTTTTTTATTTCCTAATTAATATAATATTATTTACAAGTAGAATGCTTCCTATATTTAGTATGTAAGAGATGATGAGATTTTTTACCAAGAGGTTTACCTAAATATTCATTATATAGTTGTTTAATTTGAGGATTATTATGAGCTTGTCTGTATTTCAATATCCGATCTTGCTGGTAAATAGCAGAAGCTCTTTTCTTTACTATTTCTTGAGTAGTTGGCTTTGGTTGTCCTCCACCACCAATACATCCACCCGGACAAGCCATAACTTCTACAAAATCATACTTTGCTTTACCAGATTTAATTTCTTCCATTAACTTTCGGGCATTAGCTAAACCATGAACAACTCCTAAATTTAATTTATGACCAGCAACTTTCAAAGTTGCTTTTTTAATTCCGGAACTATTTCGAACAGCCTGATATTCAATATCCTTTATTTCCTTACCAGTTAAAACATGATGAGCAGTTCGAATAGCTGACTCCATGACTCCCCCAGTAGCTCCAAAGATAGCTCCACCTCCAGATCCTAAACCTAAGGGCATATCAAACTCACTGTCTTTTAACTTCTTTAAATCTATATCTTTTTCTTTTAGTAACTTAGCTAGTCCTCTAGTAGTTAGAACATAATCAACATCTAAACAACCATCACAAGCCATACCATCTCTTTGAATTTCATATTTCTTAGCAGTACAAGGCATAATACTAACTACAACTATATTGTAAGGGTTGATGTTAAATTTATGAGCGTAATATGATTTTACAATAGCTCCAAACATTTGATGAGGTGATTTAGCTGAAGAAAGATGTTTTAAATGCTGAGGATAGAAGATTTCCATAAAGTTTACCCAAGCTGGACAACAAGAAGTAAACATTGGCATAGTTTTTTTATTCTTGATTCGATGAATTAACTCATTAGCCTCTTCCATAATAGTTAGATCAGCTCCGAAGTTAGTATCAAATACCATATTAAATCCTAAATTCCTTAAAGCCGTAACCATTTTCTTAGTTACTAAACTACCAACTGGCATCCCAAATTCTTCTCCTAGAGCTACTCGCACTGAAGGAGCTGTTTGAACTACAACATGCTTATTCTTGTCCTTTAATACTGCTTTAACTTCATCTATATTCTCATGTTCTTTAATAGCTCCAGTGGGACAAACTACTGAACATTGACCACATTGCACACAAGTAGTCTGATCTAGATTAAATCCCATGGCAGTATCTAATTTCATAGCATTGGCTCTTTCAGAAAAACAAATTGCATTTACACTTTGGGTGTCTCTACATTTCTGAATACAACGACCACAAAGAATACAATCTTCAAAATTAATACTAATAGCCGGACTAGAGATATCTGGTTTTTTAGAAGGCTTTGCTTTAAATCTAAGTTCTTTAACATCGGGTAAATGTTCTAGTTTTAACCATTTTCTAAACTCCTCTTCTTTTTCAAAATTACAACCAACCAATTGAACATTTGTTTTTCTTTGTTGTAATACTTTGGGAGATTTAGTTTTTACTATCATTCCGTCTTTAACTAAATTATTACAAGAAGTCATGATTTTTCCATTAACTTCAACCACACAAATACCACAACGACCGCTGGGTTTTAAATCAGGATGATAACAAAGAGTTGGAATATTTATTTTAGCTTTTTGAGCGGCCTTTAAAATAGTCCAATCTGCTTCTACTTTAACTTTTTTATTATCTATTGTTATTTGCATAATTTTTTAAATTCATCAGGAAAATATTTAATAGCTGTTTGTAAATGTAATGCTGAAGATTGTCCTAAAGCACATTGAGAACCTTGTTCAATAAACGGTATTAATTCTTGAATTAATTTAAATTCTTCAGCGGTCCATTTTCTTTTTAAATAAACTTGGAATAATTGTAATAATCTAAAATTACCTTCTCGGCAAGGAACACATTTACCACAATTTTCATCAACGAAAAATTGAATTGTTGATCGACAAATATCAACTATACTCCTTTTTTTATTAGCAACAATAATTCCTCCAGAACCTAGCATAGCTCCTTTGCTTTTAATATTTTCATGAGTTAATACTAGACTGTCATCATATGGTAAACAGCCACCAGAAGCTCCAAAGAAGATAGCTTTAGGATTTTCTGCTCGTGCTTCTTTTAATAAATCTGCTAGCCTAACGCCTTGAGAAGCTTCATAAATTCCCGGATTTTCTACATCTCCAGAGACAGCAAAAAGCATTAATTTAGGATCAAAGTCTTCATGCCAGATTAATGGTAATCTAGCAAGAGTCTCAACATTATTTACGCATGTTTTTTCGCTGAATAAGCCCTTTTCAGCCGGATAAGGTGGTTTATGTCTACTTTCAGCTCGATAGCCTTCTAAGCTATTAATTTGAGCCATTTCTTCGCCACAAATGTATGCTCCAGCACCAATTATTACTTCAATATCGTATTGTGAATGTTTCTTAATTATCTTTTTAAATTTAGGCTTTAAATGTTTGTATTCTTCTCTTAAATAGATATATGTTTTCTTTGCTCCCAGGGCTTTGATAGCGATATTAATTCCTTCAATTAAAAGTTCTGGGTTATGTTTGAGGATGAATCTATCTTTAAAAGTTCCTGGTTCAGATTCATCAGCATTACAAATTAGGTATTTAACTGGACAGGATAATTCCCACTTTTTCCCAGTAGAAAAATTAGCTCCACCTTTACCAGTGAGCTCGGACTCCATAATTTTTTTAATTATTTTTTGGGAGCTGAGATTTTTTATTTTCTCCCAAGTTTGGAAATTATTCTTAGTAAGAATTTTCATTTACTTAATTTTTGTTTTTTTAATATTTTGGTAATTTTTTCTTTTGTTAATTTAGTAAAAAACTTACCACTAATTTCCATGACCGGAGCTTCATCACATAGACCTAAACATTGAGCTGTCTCCAAAGCAACTTTAGCATTTTTTTCTCCTACCTTAATTCCAATTAACTTTTCAATATGTTTTAGTAAATTTTCACTACCTTTCATATGACAAACTGGACTATCACATATTTTAATAACCTTCTTAGGTTTTTTACTAAAGCTAAAAAAAGCATAGGAAGATGCTGTTTCATATAACTCAGCGGGAGACTTATTTACTTTAAGAGATAGTTTCTTTAAAGAAGACTTGGGAATAAATCCATGCTTATCCTGAATCTCGTGTAAATACTCTATAATTAATTTTTCTTTTTTAACCATTTTTCAATATTTAATTCACTAAATACTACTAGACCACCAATCATAGCTGTTACAAATTGCATATATCCCATAGCCATTAATAATGGTTTAGGAATAATGTTTAAGGTGTACATTAGGAAAGCTATGGAGAATAGGAAGGCAGTTTTTGCTAAAGCTCCTAAAATTAGTGTTTTAAAATAATTCTTTTCAGTTCTCTTTCGAAAGATATGAACTAGAATTGCATTAGCAGCCCAAATTGCGGGAATCATGTAGAAAACAAATTTAGTTAATTCACTAAAAAGATATCCACTAAGAACTACACCAACTGAAGGAAGAATAATCAAAGGTAAAGTTTGATATTTTTTTAATGAAAAAGCTCCTTTAATTAAAAGAGCGTTAATTATTATTCCAACAAGGATTTGTGGATGCTTTAAAAACATTGGAGTAATTAAAGCTATGGTTGATAAGATGGTCATTTCTAGAGTACTAGAAATTGCAGAAGTAAATGTACCAATATGCATTAGATCTTGGACTCTTAAATATAACTTTGTTCTGGTTTTCATATAATTAAAAATTAGAAATTAAATTTCTTACATCTTTATTATACCACATTATTAAAAACTAGTTTTGAGTTTAGTTTGTTTTTTAGATCTTTCTAAAGCTAAGGTTATAAGTCTATCTATTAATTTAGTTTGGGAGATACCAGTTTTTTCCCAGAGCTTAGGATACATACTAATGCTAGTGAATCCGGGAATAGTATTGATTTCATTAACATAAAGTTTTCCAGAAGGAGTTAAAAACATATCTACTCGAGACATTCCTTCACATTCTAATGTTTGAAAAGCTCGGACAGCTAAATCTTGTACTTTCTTCATCACAACTTTAGAAAGCTGAGCGGGAGCTTCTAAAATGGCTCCTTTTTCATCTACATATTTGGCATCATAAGAATAGAATTTACCTTGAGGAGTAATGATCTCACCAATTAAAGAGCCCTGAGGGTTTTCATTTCCTAAAACAGCACATTCAATTTCTCTTCCTTTTATAAACTCCTCTATGATTATTTTATGATCATATTGAAAAGCATTCTTAACAGCAAAGTTAAATTCTTTTTCATTATCTACTCGATTAATTCCTACAGAAGATCCCATATTAGCTGGTTTTATAAAAAGTGGTAAACCCAATTCTTTTTTAACTTTAACAAAACTAATTTTATCTTCTTTGGTAAAAGTTAAAAATTTAGAATTAGGAATCTTAGCCTGAGTTAATAATTTTTTAGCTACATCTTTATCCATACAAATACTAGAACCTAAAAGATCTACACCAACAAAAGGAATATTTAATAATTTTAATAATCCTTGCACGGTTCCATCTTCTCCATAAGTTCCATGAAGTACTGGGAAAATGGCATCAAGGTGAATAGTCTTTTTATTTGAAATCTGCATCAACTGTCCTCTATCTTGACCAGCAATGATAGCTAATTGTTTATTTGATTTTTTAAGTTTTACTTTCTGAGGATCTAAGGAATTAGTACTAAAGCTTTTATCCTGCAAAAACCATTTTCCTTTTTTATCAATCCCAATTAGAACAGCATTATACTTTTTCTTATCTAAAGAATTATATACATTCAAAGCTGAGATTAATGAGATTTCATGTTCGGCTGATTTACCTCCTAAAAGTATTCCAATATTTAATTTTTTCATATGATTTTATATTTTAATCATCTAATTTAAGTAATAATCTTGCTTCGCCATCTCCAAAATAATTATTTTTCCATTCTTTAATTTTAAAACCAGATTTTAGATAAACTATTATAGCAGAATTGTTTTCAGGATGAACTACTAAATAAAGCTTCTTCTTGTCTTTTATTTTATCCAGAACTTTTTTAATAGCTTTAGATCCTAAGCCTTGTTTACGATATTTTTTTAAAATTGTTAATCCATTAAAATGAATTGAATTTTTTTCTTTTTCAAAAGAGACAGTGCCAATTTTTTCTTTGTCTAGAATAATAAAAAAGACTTGGCTGTTTTTGATATATTTTTTAACATCATCTTCTCTATTGAATGCTTTAAATGTTTTGCTAGCAGATTTCTTTTCTAAAATAGCTACATCTTTCCATTCTTTTTCAGTAACTTGTTTTAAAGTTATTTTATTCATATTATTTTTTATATTCTTCTTTTAAAATACCATAAATAAATATATCTAGCCACTTCCTATTCTTATATACTTTTTTTCTTAAAGTACCTTCCTGTTTGAAACCATGTTTTTCCAATGCTTTCATAGATCCTTTATTTGGTTTCATGACTGAAGCCTGAACTCGAGTTAATTTTAATTTAGAAAAAGCATATTTTAAAATTAAAGATATGGCTTCAGTTATAATTCCTTGTTTCCAATATTTTTTACCTAACCAATACCCTAAGATAGCTCCTTTATTATTATGAAAGTTAATACTAGTTAAATCAATTACTCCTATTACCTCTTTAGTCTCAGGATTTTCTACACCAAAGACTACTACATTCTTTTTCTTCTGAGATTCTTTGATAAAGCTCTGAGCATCTTGAAGGGTGTAAGGATAGGGAATACGAGCTGTATAACGGCTCACATCTCTATTATTTAAGTTTTGGTAGATACTCTGAGCATCTTTCTTCTTAAGACTACGAAGATTTATTTTTTTACCTTTGATTATCATATATATTATATTTGTAATATGTATCTTTTACACATTATTTTAAAATAAATTTCTGTATTTTTTGTAATTATCTTTAATTAATTTTTTCCATTGAGCTGTTTCATTTTTACCACTCAAATCATTCTTGTTGTAAACTAAGAGAATAGAAACAATTTGAGAATCATTATTAATAGCTAAAATACATCTATTTCCTGACCCCTTACGAGATTGTTTGGTTCCAGCAATTCTAAATTCAGTTTTAACTATTTTAACTTTAGAGGAATTAATAATAATTTCTGCAATAGATGTATTAAATAATTGATCAATACGTTTGTATTGTTCAATTAAGGCTTGCCAAGTTATGTCCCAAGGTTTTTTGTATTTTTTCTGGAATTTTTTGATAAAATGGTTTTTGGCAAATTGTTCAATGGTAACTGAATATTTAGTAGACATAACTAGGATCTTCTTGAGTTATCAATTCATAAGGGATTATTTCATCAGGAGAACAAATTTTATAAGGCAATTGGTTATGAGTAAAATCAACAATCTCACTAGTTTTTTTGTTTTTCCATTTTTTAGATATTTTTTCAATTAACTTTAATTCTGTAGGAGATAATTTTTTTAATTTTTTCTTTTGAGATCCTCTGTTTTCAGAAATTAAAAGCATTTCTCCTTTATGACAGATATTTATTTTCCCTTCTGTTTCTAATTCATCTATAGCTCTAAAATACATATCAGGAACTGGACCAAATTTAATTCGACGATATTGCATTCCGCTCATGCTTTCTAATTTTTCATAAAACCAAGTAAAATCTGCTAGATACAACATTTTAGCTAATTTAGTTTTTAAGATTTGTCCATCCCCAGATGAAGCCTTACGAATATATGCTAGAATCATCTCCTTGTATTTTTCATAATTAGATTGGGTTCCACTTTCTACCTCTTCTAAAGAAACACCAAAAATATTAGATAGCTTCACTATCTGAGAAAAATTTAATTCTGTTTTACCTTGTTCAAAAGAAATGTAAGAAGAACGAGAGATGTCTAGTCTTTTAGAAATTTCTTCTTGACTAATTCCTTTTTGAGTCCTTAGTTTTTTAATTAGTTTAAAATATTGGTTAACCATATTTTTATCTTATTAATATATAACTAAATTATATATTTTATATGTCTAAAAGTCAAACTTGTAATGTCTATATTTTAAACTTATTCTAGTTCCCTAACTTATCTGGATAATTCAGAAAAGCTCCATCAAAATTTAAACCATTGGTATCTTTAATATCATTAAATGACCAAACAATAATTTTAAATCCCTTTCGATGAACTCTTTCAATCACTTTATTATCTATTCTTTCTATATCTGGGTTAATTGAAATAGCTTTTAATTCTCGAGCTAAATCAATATGTTCTTCTTTAACATCATCTACTAATACCGCAATTTTAATTTCTGGACTGAGTTCGTGAAACTTTTTAAGTTCTTCATGATTGAAAGAAGAAACTACTAAGTCAGTAGATTCATATTCTTTGATTACTTTTGAAACGGCTTTGGCAGTATTGTCACCTTTAAGTTCAATGTTAACTTTTACTCTTCCGTCTATTAAATCTAGCACTTCTTCTAAAGTAGGAATATGTTTTCCCTTTCCAGCATCGAGTTCTTTAAGTTCAGCTAAACTTTTCTCAGCTACTAATCCTTTACCATCAGTAGTTCTATTTATTTTTTCATCATGGATTACTACTATTTCTCCACTAGCACAAAGATGGACATCAAATTCAATCATATCAACATTAAGATCTAGAGCTTTTTGAAAAGATCTCAATGTATTTTCAGGTTCATAACCCATAGCACCTCGATGTCCGATTATAATCATATTACTTTTTCTTACATTTTAAACAAAAATTTCTGTGAGCTGAAAGAACTGCTCCACACTTTTTACATTTCCACCTAGCCTTCTCTCTTTTAAGAAACTCTCTAATACCTAACTTCTCAATATTTTCTAGATTCTCCAACATACTCATTCTATACTTGTTTTTATACCTTTTATCTAAGTTTTTTAATCTAGTACAAGGAAACTTTTCACACTTAGGAGAACAAAACTTTAATTTTTTCTTTTTTAATGTAGGGCAATGCATGATGATACATTTTCTACAACCCTCGGGTTTGTTTTCACTCATTCCTCTACAACCCAAACATTTATTCTTTTCTCTAAGAAAGCCAATACAAATTCCACAGTTCATGCCACAAGGTGCAATAAGTTTTGATTTCATATGTTTTATTTATTAAAGAATTTTAATAAGGCCATTTCAATGTTGATATTTCGTGAATATCAAATAAAAAATTGAAAGGATAATGTAATTTAAAGTCAGTTGCTTTTTTTGAACTAATATTTTCTGGTGCGATTTTGTTTATCCCAGATTGGATATGTGAACCAATATTAAATTTTTTGGAATCGGAATAAATTTCGCCATTTGATAGATTTACACTATAGTAATTTTTTTTATTTTCTGAAGTTCGAATATTGAATTGATATAGTATATTTGAATTTTTATCTTTTTTAATTTCTATATCATAGAAATTTTTATACAACTTGTCGGTTTTTATCCCAGAAAGGTTCTTGATAGTTGTAATTTTAAGAGTGTCTAAATTAAGGGTCATAATTTTTTTATCTCTGGCATAGTATAAAAGATTATCTGAGTAATACAAAGGATATTCTATTGAATTATTTATTATATATTCAAATTCAAAATCATTTTTTAAATTGGTCGATTCAAGATGATATATAGCTGTTTTATTTGGTTTGTTTATTTCTCTTTTTTGCCCGAATATATACTTCCCAAAAGAATATTGAGGATTAAATTTTGTATTATCATGATTTATAATCATATTATCTTTCCAAATAACCCAACTAGAAACATTTTTATGAAAACGAATCTTTGAAAAAGGATTTAGTGCTTGCAGCCATCCAGCGTCCTTTTTAAGATTACAAGATGCTTTTTTAGCAATAGTGCCCTCGTTCATATCTTTAATTTCTTCATTATACACATTACATTCTTCTCTAGAGGGAGTGCAAGACATTAAAATTAAAAAATATAGAATAGGGATTAAAAAATATCTTTTTTTCATATATTTTATTTGTTATTTATTAATATTGTCTACCAACCACCAGAAGAACCTCCGCCACCAGATCGTCCACCTCCAAAACCTCCACCACCAAAGAATATTCCTCCCTTACCACCTTTTCCTCCCTTAGTGTTAGAAGCTATATAATCTAGTAATAATCCACCAAGTCCTAAAACTATAGCAAAGATAAGTCCACTAGCAACAGAAGCCTTAATTAAGCCAATAATTACCCCAATAACAACTCCTAGAACTCCTCCTTGCCAAATAGACTTAGTTTTTCTGAAGAAGTTCATTAAAAGTTGTAAAGCTATTAATCCAATAATAAAGATGAATTTGTAAGAAGAAGAACCTTCAGAAGTATCATTGGAACTTTCATCAACTACAAACTCCTCTCCTTTCACAGCAGATATAATCTGATTAATAGCTTTATCTATTCCAGTATAATATTCTTCTGATTTAAAGGCAGGAGTTAAAGTATTTCGAATAATCTGTCCAGATTGTAAATCAGTCAAAGCTCCTTCTAATCCATAACCAACTTCAATTCTTAACTTTCTTTCTTCTAAAGCAATAAGTAGTAATACTCCATTATCATTCTCTTTAGTTCCAATACCCCAATCTTCAAATAATTGGACAGCAAAACCCTCAATAGTATCTTCTTCTAAGCTATTGATTATAACTACTGCTAATTCAGTGCTAGTTTCATTCTTAAAGCTAGTGAGTTTGTTTTCTAAGTTTTCTTTTTCAGAACTACTAAGTAAGTTAGTATAGTCATTTACATGTCCTTGAGGTTCTCCAGGATTGTAATATGCCCCTGCTGAGAAACAAAAGAATAGTAAAAAGAAAACAAAGAAAAGTTTAATTTGTCTTTTAAACATATTTATTCAAAGTTTACTTCAGGAGCTTCTTCTGAACCTTCTGCAGATTCAAAGTATGATTTTTCTTCAAAGTCAAACATACCTGCTACCCACTTAGCTGGTATTCTTTTAGTCATTAAATTATACCCTTTTACAGCATCATTAAATCTTTTTCTTTCAACACTAATTCTGTTTTCACTACCTTCTAATTGAGTCATTAAATCAGTAACATTATCAGCAGACTTTAAATTAGGATAATTTTCCATAACTACTAATAATCTTCCTAAAGCACTTTCTACTTGTCCTGCGGCAGCAGCTTTTTCATTAACACTAGTAGCACCAGAATACTTAGTTCTAGCATCAGCAATTCCTAAGAATATTTCTGTTTCTTGATTCATTACTCCTTTAACAGCATTAACTAAGTTAGGTATTAAATCAAATCTTCTTTGGTATTGAGTTTCTACCTGCGCCCATTTGTTTTCTACTCCTTCATTAGAAGTAATTAGTTTGTTGTAAGTAGTCCAGATGTATCCACCTAGAACAACAACAACGATTAGTAAGATAATAATTCCTTTTTTCATATGTTTTGTTTATTTGTTATTTATTTTATTCTCGTTCTAAGTATTGTCCAAGATTTTCAATAGCAACCCCGGCTATTGAAAGTTTTTCTTTAGCACTTCTTTCTAATTCATCTTGTCCTGGTAACTTTTCTTTTCCTTCTCCAGAATAATGAAAATGAATGTATGTTATTATTTCCTGTTCTTCTTTGGAGAGTTGAGCCCAGGCAGATTTAAAAATACTTTCTTGTGTTGGTATTTGTTCCATAGTGTTTTTTAAATTATTTAGATTAGTTTAATTATACAATATAGGTGATTAAAATGAAACAAAAAACACCTACATAGTAGATGATTTCTGTGGCGGGCTTCTTCGAGCTGGAACCGTAATTTTTACAAGCCCAGTAGGGTTATTCTAGTATTTTTTATGATTTTGATAAATAAGTGTCTCGTGCGCTCTATATTTTTATAAAAAGTGACAAAAGTGACACAAAATTAAGATTTAAAATTATAGTAATCTGTAACCTTTATATTAATAACATTTTTCTAACTTTATTCCATTTTTGTTTTTGCTGGCAAACCAATTATTAAAAAATCCAACAAATGATTGATCAATAATAGTTTTTGCAAATGGGTTATTTACAAAAATACAATCATCTCCAATTTTTTTAGGGTGGTTTAATACATTCTTGTTAGAAAATAAAACACCACTCACAAAATTAAAATCTGGATTAGAAAAATAGTTTACAGGGACAACTTTATTACTTTCTTTTTTTACATCATCTCTATACGAATAACTTGTTGATCTATTTTTTATATTAATTTGCATATATTGGAATCCGAACAATGTCTTTAAAACGTTTGGCATACAGGAATTATCTACGTGTCCTAAATCGGCTGTATTTATGGCAATTATAAAAGGAGTATTTTCATTAAACCATTTCTTACCCTTCCATTTTTTATAATGGTTTACTTTTTCTTTTATTGATTGAGATATTCTTAGAATCATTTTATCAACAGGCACATTTTGTACTACAATTTTATCTAATTTTTCTGCTATATACATTTCTGGAACGGAATCATTTTTCGTGGGATCACCTTTTGTAGGTGCTACACATTCAATATACGCTATATTAGGGATAATAAAGTCTGGTCCTTCGTTTCCGGATTCTAACTCTAATCCTTTTTCTAATAATACGTTACCAATATACATTTCCCAGGATCTTTGATGAAAATGTATTTTGATTTCATTTAAGAAATGATTGTCAGCATAGGGCTTATATTTTTTCCAGAGTCTATCAAATTTTTCTTTTCTATCACTACAACAACCACTTACAATATAATAAGGGTCATATTGGGAATTTTCTTTCTTTATTTCTAATAACTCTTGATCAGAACAATCAAGCGGTAAATTAGATATAAAAATGGAATCTTCTTTAATATTATTCATTTTAGAGTTTATTTTTTTATTTTTTCCACCAATCATCAGAAAGAAAACATAAAACGTCGTCAGCCATATCTATTGGTTTGTATTGATAAGTATATTTATACATTTCATGTCTAAAATTAGTCAACTTATAGGGTTTTGATTTTTCATCTGAATTTGAAATATTAGAAAATAATTCGCAATTGGATTCTTCTTTTTTTATGATATCTGAAAATTCTCTATTTAATTCTTTATGTTCTTGCCAATCGTCAAACCATAATTGACTAGTTGAGTATATGAATTTATTTGGTTTTATTTTTAGTCGTTCTAAAATTTTTAACAATAAAACACCTTCAATTATTACGTTATTATGTTTTATAGCTTTCAATACATCATTTTCTAGATCTTTATATTTTATAAAATCTATATACCCACCTTTTTCTTTCTTTAAATATTTATCAATCGAAATAATTTTGGATTGAATATTTTTAGCTATACTTGGTGTTATCGATGTAGATTTGCCTATACCATCTTCACCGTCTACACAGATAATCTTTTTATTATAATTAGATTGATTAAAATTCTTAAGAGTATAATCCCCGAATTCTTTACTATTTGTTATATTTATAATCATGCTGTAATCATAATATTTATTTTTTTAAATTACAAATAAAATCAAACAAAAAATCACCTATAAAGGTGTTTTAATGTGTCTCGTGCTAGCACGAGGTGGCGGAGAGTGAGGGATTCGAACCCCCGGAACCCGTGAAGGCTCAGTAGTTTTCAAGACTACCCCATTCGACCACTCTGGCAACTCTCCGTATGGGTTGGCTGGGCTGGTAGGATTCGAACCTACGCATGACGGGATCAAAACCCGCTGCCTTACCACTTGGCTACAGCCCAATATTTAAAATAACAGTTCCTATATACTAATATATTTTTAGGGTTTTTGCAAGTATTAGAGTGGATTTTATTTAATTAAAAAAGGCACCGTTATTTAGTGCCTAATATTTGAAACTAGTAAGCTCTAGCTACTCTTGTGATATCAAAGACCTCTTTTAATAACTTCTCTCTTTTAATGCGAGGATTTATTCTTTTTAATCTTTTCATTTTGAATCGACGGGCTTTGACTATTTTTTCTACATTAAATGTTCTTCTTACAGAACGTATTGCTTGTTCTTTGTTCCTTTTCTTTGGATAGAAGATCTCTAATTTTTTAGAACCCATAATTTTAGCAATAATTTCATAAGTGTGCATATTTCCTCCTAATAGATTTATTTGTGATTGATTGTTGATATGTTAATGTATTTTCTAATCTTTGGCAAGAGTTGGAATGTTTTAATATTGACAAAAAAGGTAAGAAGTATAAGATATTGGTATAAAGAATATTGAAGGAGGAATTATGTCAGTAGGTTGTTCAGAATGTGATGGAACAGGAGAATGTTATAGTGACCCAATTAAATGTGATGCTTGTCGTGGTACTGGTAGAGTACAAGACAGGACATGTCGAATTTGTTGTGATGATCCTTGTACTTGTACTAGGAGTCGTTAATTTTTAATGATAATTGAAAGGAGGAATCATGCCTGTTATTACAATGAAAGTAACCTGAGATGGATGTGAAGGTACTGGACGTATCACATATCCGAATGGTACTTCGTGTACTAAATGTTGGGGTTCAGGAGTAGAACAGGGTTTTTGGGGAGATAAAGTATGTTCAGGATGTGACGGAGAAGGTAAGGTTAGAGATAAGCCCAAGAAATGTTCTATTTGTGGTGGTAAGGGAAAACTATGGGGAAGCTGTTGTCCTAAATGTGGTGAAAATCCTTGTAGTTGTAAGGGTTATAAAAAAGATTATTCACCATGGTAGTAAAATTAAAAGGAGCTTTTTAAAAAGCTCCTTTTTTATTTATGTAAGTTCTGTTTACTTCTTATACTTATTAGCCGCTTTTATAAAATCATTGAATAATGGATGAGCTCGGAGAGGTCTGGATTTGAATTCAGGATGGAATTGAGAACCAAGCATGAAAGGATGATCCTTTATTTCTACTATCTCCATTAAATTATGATCTGGAGAATCTCCAGAGATTACTAAACCAGCTTTTTCTAATACTTCTCGATAATCATTATTAAATTCATATCTATGTCTATGTCTCTCAGATATTTTAGTAGTTTGATAGGCTTGATAGGCTTTAGTTCCTTTTTTAACTATACATGGATATGCTCCTAATCTTAATGTTCCACCTTTAGCTCTAGAATCTGATTGTCCTGGTAAGTAATGAACGATAAGGTTTTTAGTTTTAGGATTGAATTCTTCTGAGTTAGCATCTTCTAAACCAGCAACATTACGAGCATATTCAATAGCTAGAATTTGAGAACCTAGACATAATCCTAAATAAGGTACTTTATTCTCTCTCGCATATTTAGCAGCTCTAATCTTTCCTTCAATTCCTCTACTTCCAAAGCCACCAGGAACTACTAAACCATCTAATTTCTTTAATTTAGCTAGTTCTTTACGGTCATTCTTCTCTAATTGAGCTGAATCGACCCAAACTAGGTCTAAACTAGTGTTATTGTTATAACAAGCTGATTTAAGAGCCTCATTAACACTTATATAAGCATCAATATTCTCAGTATATTTACCAATTAAACCAATAGTTACTTTCTTATCTATCTTCTTAATCTTAGTTAATAATTTATTCCATTCTTTTAAATCTGGTTTTTTACCTTTAAGTTCTAGATGATCATAGATAATCTTAGAAATCCCAGCTTTTTCAAAGTTTAAAGGAACTTCATAGATAGTTTTAACTGTCGGAGCTGGAATGACTGCTTCTGGTTTAACATTACAGAACATAGATATCTTGTGAATTCCTTCTTTGCCAATTTTAGTTTCAGTTCGAGCAATAATTGCATCAGGAGTAATTCCTCTTCTAAGTAGTTCTTTAGCTGAAAGTTGAGTTGGTTTAGTTTTGGTTTCATTAGAAGCAGCAATGTAAGGGAGTAGGGTTACATGAGCGAACATGCAGTTATGATAACCTTGCTCTATTCTAATTTGTCGAGCAGCTTCTAAAAGAGGTTCTCCTTCAATATCTCCAACCGTTCCTCCAATTTCAATTATTAGAATATCAGTCTGACTCTCCTCTGCTGCTTGATAAATACGTCTCTTAATTTCATCAGTAATATGGGGAATAATTTGAATAGTTCTTCCTAAAAACTTACCTTTTCTTTCTTCACTTAAAACCGCTTGATATACTTGTCCAGTTGTTAAGTTAGAAAGTTTAGAAAGATTAACATCAATAAATCTTTCATAATGACCTAAATCTAAATCTGTTTCAGTTCCATCATCAGTTACATAGACTTCTCCATGTTGGTAAGGGCTCATAGTTCCAGGGTCGATATTTAGATAAGGATCTAATTTTAGAGTAAAAACTTTGTAGTTAGCAGATTTCAAAATAGCTCCAATAGAAGCACTAGAAATACCTTTACCTAAACCAGAACAAACACCACCAGTTACAAATATGTATTTAATATCTTTTCTATTTTTTTTAGCCATTACTTTTCAGATTTAATTATTACTTTTAATTCTGCTTTTTGATTATCTATCTTCACACTCACCTTATGATTTCCTAATTCTTTTAGATGATGAGCTAGATCAATAGCATCTTTGTTGATATTTAAATTATGTTTTTCTTTTAATATCTTGTGGATGTCTTCATTGCTAACTCCACCAAAGAGATGTCCTTCTTCATTGGCTTTAGCTGAAATTTCAATTTTCAAATTTTTGATAGTACTAAGTAGTTTTTTAGTCTCCTGGTTAACATTTTCTACCTTTTCTTTAACTGGATTAGGATTAGCTTCTAACTTAGCAATCTTTTCAGGAGTAGCTGTAATCGCTAATTTTTGAGGTAAGAGATAGTTAAGAGCATAACCATCAGCAACCTCTTTAATTTGATTTCTTTTTGCCCCAGGGACATCTTTCAAGAATAGTACTTTCATATTTTTATTATTTTAATATTTCAATAGCTTTGTCTAATTGAGGATCTAAATCTTCATCATAATCCTCTTCTGTTAATTCAACTTCTAAATCAGGTATAATACCTTCTTCACTAATAGATCTATCATTAGGAGTAAACCATTTAGCAATAGTTAACTTAATTGATGAACCATCACTAAGTTCAGTTAAATCTTGAACTGAACCTTTACCAAAGGTAGTTTCTCCGAGAATAGTAGCTAGTCCATAGTCTTGTAATGCTCCAGCAACAATTTCAGAACCAGAAGCAGAACCACCATTAACTAGAACTACTGTATTCTTGTCTTTTAATCGAGCCTGACTAGAAGCTGAGAAAGCTTGATTCCGATTACTGTCTCGAGACTTTTCTTTAACAATTACTCCTTCTTCAATCCAATGATTAGCCATAGAGATGGCAGTAGTTAGGAAACCACCAGGATTATTTCTTAAATCTAGGATAACAGAATTAATATTCTTGTTAGTTAAATCATTTACAGCTTCATCAAAAAGTTTTTCAGTATCTTCATTGAAGTGACTAACTTGAATATATCCAATACTATCTTCTAGTATTTCATACTTTACACTAGCGTATTGAATCTTGTCTCTAATTACAATTAAATCTTCTTCACTATTATCTTTATGAATAACTCTTAGAAGGACTTCAGTTCCTTTATCACCTCTAATTAGAGTGACAGCTTTAGTTAAAGAAATACCACTAGTATCTAAATCATCAATAGCTATTATCTTGTCCCCAGCTCTTAAACCAGCTTTTTCTGCTGGACTATCTGGTAAAGGAGATACAACTGTTAATCTTTCTTTCTTGATAGCTATTTCTGCTCCAATACCTTCAAATTTACCTTGTAATTCTTGATTAAACTCTTCCGCTACTTCAGGAACTAAGAATACTGAATATGGATCTCCCAGAGAAGCTACTAAGCCCATCTGAGCTCCATAGAACATTTCTACTTCATTAATATCTTGATCTATATATTTATCTTTAATTAAATCCCAAGTTTGCCAGAATAATTTAAAATTTACATCTTCGGATAGATATTCTGGTTGTTTAGCTCCTTGGTTCTTTACTTTACCAGAATCAGAATCACCAATACTTATTTCATCACTCCCAGAAATACCAACAATTAAACCAACAAAAAAACTAATAATTATCAAGATAGCAATGATAATTATTCTAAGAGTTTTCTTTTTTTCAGGGCTTTCTAGTTTACTAGAAAAATATGGCTTTGTATTTTCCATGTATTTAGTATATCAAATTTTTTAAACTCGCTCAATTTGAGCACCTAAAGCATTTAACCTTTGATCAATATCTTCGTATCCTCTATCTATCTGTTCAATATTATCAATTTCAGTTTCACCTTCAGCTATCAGACCAGCAATTAACATTGCTAGACCAGCTCTAATATCAGGACTAATAACTTTCTTAGCTATTAAATCTGTAGGTCCATTAATTACTACTCGATGTGGATCACATAATACTAGATTAGCATTCATTCTAGAAAGAAGGTCAGTAAAGAATAATCTAGATTCATAGATTGTTTCATGAACTAAACTAGTTCCTTGAGCTTGAGTTAAAAGAACTGTATAGCAAGATTGGAGGTCAGTAGGAAATCCAGGATATTCATGAGTATTAATATTTATTGCTTTAAGCTTATTGGAATTTAAGATTTGAATATAGTCTGAACCAACTTCTAATTTTACTCCAATTTCTTCTAAGAGCTTCAAAGGTATTTCTAAATGCTGAGGATTACAATCAATTACTTTGATATTACTTTTAGTAGCTACACCAATGCATAGTAAACTTCCAGCTTCAATTCTGTCTGGAATAATAGTGAATTCAGTGCCGTGTAAATTCTCTACTCCTTCAATAATAATATTAGGAGTTCCAGCTCCTTTAATTTGAGCTCCCATAGAGTTTAAAAAGTCAGCTAAAGCTTCTACTTCTGGTTCACAAGCAGCATTTACAATTTCAGTTTTCCCTTTAGCTAAAACTGCAGCAATTATTAAACTCTCAGTTCCAGTATGACTAATTTTGTTAAAAACATATTTAATTCCTTCTAGTCCTTTGTTAGTAAAAATATAGTTAGTATCATCCATCTTAAACTCTGCACCAATCTTTTCAAAGAAATCAATAAAAAGATCAATTGGTCTTTTACCAATTACACAACCTCCAGGATGAGGAATACTTACTTGTTGAGAACGATGTAATAATGGAGCTACAAACATAATACTAGCTCTAATCTTTCGAGCAATATTAGCATCTAAATCCTCTGCTTTAATATCTACTGCTTCAATAGTTACTGAGTTATGACCAATCTTTTCAACCTTAGCTCCGAGACTCTTTAACAAGTCTAAAGACATTTGCACATCAATGATATTTGGTAGATTATGGAGAGTTATTTTTTCATTAGTTAAAAGAGCTGCAGGGATAAGTTTCAGAGCATTATTCTTAGCTCCCTTAACTGCAATTTCCCCTTTTAATTTCTTTTGTCCATGGATTATAAATTTTGACATATATTTAATAATTTTAATTTTTTAGGTATCTAATACTTGTAAATTACTTGTAATTATAATACAATTCTACACGAAAAGGTAATAAGTTTCAAGGATACTAAATTATATTTAAAGATATGAAAATTTGGATTAGAAATACATATTTTATTCTAGCGGTGCTAATTTTTTGTTCAGCATCAGTTTTTTTTATTTTCTTAGCTTCTGGGTATAATTATGACTTTTCCAAGAATAAATTAGAAAAAACTAGTGTTTTGTATTTAAAGTCTTACCCGCGAGATGCTCAGATATTCTTAAATGATAAAGAATACAAAAAATTAACACCAACAGAGATTACTCATTTGAAATCAGATTTGTATAATATTAGGATTGAGAAAGAAAATTACCAAATTTGGGAGAAGCAATTATTAATTAAACCAGAACAAACTGTTTTTATTGAAGATATATCTTTGTTTTACAAAGTTCCGGAAGTCTCTATTTTAGAAAATGGTAAATTTCAAGAAATATCAGTATCACCAGATAAGCAGAATATATTATTTTATGATTTAGAAAAAAAGGAAGTGAATATTTTTAATCTTAATGAAGAAAGAATTATTAATATTGAAGAAGATATTGAGGAAGTAAATTCTAGTTTATGGTCTTCTGATAATCAGAAGGTGTTATTAGAAATTGGTGGAAAGCATTTTGTATCTTTTGTTTATTTCAATGAAGATCTTTTAGATTTAGATAAATACCTTAATTTTACTCCGCAAGAGATTGTTTGGGATAAGTTTGATTCTAATTTAATTTATTTACTAACTAATAACGGAGATATTTACAATTTTAATTTAGACAGAAAGATTCTTAAGAAGATTAAATTAGAAAATGTTTTAGGTATTAAACCTGAGAAAGACAAGTTATTCTATCTTACTAATGAAGGAACTAATGATAGTTTTAATGTTTATGATTTAGAGAAAGAAGTTAGTGAGAAGTTATTAGACTTAGGAAGTAGTTCTAGTTATAGTTTCCAACTTCCCTATCATGATTATTTTTGTTTAAAAGATATAGATAATACTTTGTATTTAATTGATCCTAATACCGAGGAATATTTGATAAAGAAGTTTTACAATGTAAAGAATTTAGAATGGGATTTGTATAATCGGATTTTGTTGTTAAATAATGACTTTGAAATTTGGTCCTATGATTTACCTACTGAAGAAGAAACTTTAATTAATAGATTTAGTAACAAGATTGAAAATGTCTTCTGGCATCGAAATAATAATCATGTTTTCTATGTGATTGATAACAAAGTACAAGTAATTGAATTGGATAACAGAGATCGAAAAAATATTTATCCTTTAGATAATATCTATAATTCTCAGTTATTTTTAGCAAACAAAAAAGGTAATATTTTGTATTATATTACCCCTTCAGGTTTATTTGAAAGTATTATTCAATAATTAATTAGCATAGTACTCATCTAGATCATCATTGGGGAGAACTTCCATATCATCAATAACTGGTGAATTCTCATCTATATTTAACAATGGTCTTTGATAAGTATCTTGAGATTCTTTAATTGGTTTTAAATCTTCTGGGAAGATTTCTTTTTTTTCTTCTAAGTCCTGATACTCTTCTTTAACTATCTTGGGAGCATCTTCTTTGATTATTCTTAATGTTTCTTTAATAACTTCATGAGCTGTATCTTTAATAATCTGCATTGAAGATTTAGAAATAATTCTTTGATTGTTTGTTTCAGCTACTAAGTTATTAGCTTGTAACCAAGTATCAATTGATTCACCACAATCACCCCACCAACCTTTTAAAGTACTGTAATTCATAGTTCCTTGTTTGATATAGAAGTTATTAACATCAGTAATTTCTAATTCTCCTCGACCAGAAGGTTTAAGAGTTTTAATAATATCCCAAACTTGATTATCATACATATATACACCAACTACTGCTAGATCACTAACAAACTTCTCTGGTTTTTCAATAATATTTTCAATCTTGTCATCTTTTACTGTAGCAACACCATAGGCTTCTGGTTTCTCAACTTTTTTAAGGAAGATTCGAGCACCCATAGTAACTTGTTTAAATTCATTTACAGCATCTGTAATATCATCTTGAAGGATATTATCACCTAAATATACAACTACTTTATCACCATCTACAAAGTCTCTAGTTAAGTCTAAAGCTTGAGCAATACCACCAGCTTCTTCTTGAACAGCATATGAGAAACGAGCTCCAAATTTTTGTCCTGAACCTAGTAATTCCAAGAAATCTCCAGCATGTCCTTTACCAGAAACAATCATAATATCTTTAATACCAGCTTTAACTAATGATTCTATTGGGTAATAGATCATTGGTTTGTTGTAAACTGGGAGTAAATGTTTGTTTGTAATTTTAGTTAGTGGATAAAGTCGAGAAGCTGTTCCACCAGCCAGGATAACTCCTTTCATATATTTATATATTATTTTATAGTTTAATTATCTTAGCACTTTCTTATTTTTTTACAAGAACTAATTTCTTATACTAGCATAGATTATGTGTTTTGTCAATGAAAGGAATGAATTTCTAGTTTGACAGGATTGATAGAATGTGATATGTTTATACATTAAGTTAAAGTAGAAAAAATAAGATAAAGAGAAAACAGGAGGAAAAATGAAAAAATGTTTAATAGTATTAATGCTAGTTGTTATAGTATTAAGTACGGGTTGTACAAGAGTGGACTATAAAATAAATCGGACTGCTACTGGAATCTTAGTACACGCATCTAATCCTTTTAAAAATAGTCAGGATTTAGAGGTTATTACTTTAAGATGGGAACGGGAACTTAGGTTTAACAGCAATGCTGATTTTGAAAAAGGTCTTGTTAACCGATTGTGTGAAGTTTATCCGGTCGATTTGATTCCGTCTGATGTATTAGGAGTTTATTCTAATAAAAAAGTTAAGTTTTCTTACGTTATAGTAAGTGAATCAAGTCCTCCAATACTTCGGATTACAAAATTCGAAGTATTTAAATAAAGATTTTATAATGACAAAAGAGCAAAGTAGATTTTACTTTGCTCTTTTTTAATTGACAGGAGATGTTATAAAGCGTAAGTTAAGGGTAAGAAAATAAAGGAAATAGGAGGAAAAATGAGTAGTAAAGACTTAATTGCTGAGTTGAAGAAATTATTTGAGGGTAAGAATCAAGAAGAAGTTGAGAAAGCAGTTAAAAAGGTTTTGGAAGAAAGTTATCCGGAAATAATAACTGACCCGTTATTTAATCTTTTTGATAAACAAATTGAAGAATTGAAAAAGATAGGATCTTCTAAGGAGGTTATTATTTCTTTAGAGACTCAAAGAAATGTAGTTGTTGGACATGCAGTAAAAATGAAAATATCAAAAAATAATATTCCTTTTTTACCAGTTATTCCTCAAAAAGCATCATTAGGAATTTCTTATTTAATGAAAATGATTGAAAATACTAATCACAAAGGTCGTAGTGATTTAAAAAATATTTCTCAGTTGACTAACACCATGGGTGGTATACCTAAGGAACCTTATTTCATTTTTAATGTTTCTGGTGGTCAGGATATTTTAGGTAAATCTCCACATTTATCAGAGAGTGTAATTAAAGAACAAAAAGGATATTGCTTAACAGTTGAAGAATCTATTGCTTTATGTATTCATTCTGATGTGTTAACGAAACATAATCTAGATTGTAGTGGTTCTCGAATTGGAAAGCAAGTACCTAGTATTAGTATTCAAAATGGTCGGGCTGTACTTTATTCAAGTAATCCTGGTGCTTCAAATGAAAAATGGGCAACACCATCTTGTAAAGAAAGAATTAAGTTTTAAAGTAAAAAAAAGAAGATAGGAGGAAAAGATGAGAAGAGATGATTCATGTGAAGAATTTCCTGAATATGGAGATTCCTTAAAAGTTGTTCTTAATGCAGATGTTGCCGAAATTACTTTTGAAATGAATATGAAACAAAGAGGTATTGTTCTTCCCGAATCGTTTTATTGGAGGATTATAAAAGATGATGATCGGGAAGATTTTTCAATAGAAAATATATATAAATTTATTGAAGAGGAAATGCATCAAGAGAATTCGCTTTTATTTGTTAATATTATTGATGAAGATAATGTTAATATTTCATGGCGTATTTAGTTATTAAATCAAAAAGAGCAAGGTAGTATATACTTGCTCTTTTTTAAATTCTAATTATTTTAAATAGTCTTTTAAAGCTTCTTTCCAAGATCTTAATTTAGGGAATTTATTGTTATTTAGTATTGCATTAATTGGTCGATTTACTTTAGATGGATAATCTTTGTAGGAGATGGGATTGGTTTTAATATCAATCTTTTTTGTTTCAAATATCTTTTTAGCAAATTCTAAAGGAGTTGTTTGATCTTCATTTACTAAATGATAGACTCCAAATTCATGTTTTTCTTCCACTAGCTTTTTAATAGCTTTACATAAATCTTTGGTATAAGTAGGTTTAGAGAATTGATCATTTACTAGATTTAATTCATCTCTCTCCTCTGCTAATTCAATCATTCGATCTACAAAATTAACTCCTCGTTCTTTTCCTTTTTGAAGATGTTTTCCATAAATCCAAGAAGTTCTAATTAAATAGTATTTACTTTTACTTTCAATTAATAGTTTTTCACCCAGAGCTTTAGATCTGCCATAGGCATTCTGAGAGTTAGTTTGATCATCTTCATTGTATCCTTCTTTCTTTTCTCCATCAAAGACATATTCAGTACTAATATGGACCAAGGTTATGTTAAAATCACGGCAAATTTGAGCAATATCGCCTACTACATCACCGTTTATTAGTCTAGCAGTATCTTCTTCCTCTTCTGCTCTTTCCACGTCTGTATAGCCCGCACAATTGATGATTAGATCTGGTTTAATTCTCTGTAGTTTTTCTTTAACTCGAGAGAAGTCAGTTAAATCTAAATTCTCTCTATCAAAAAGAATTGGTTCATAACTAACAAATACTTCAGCCATATCTTGGCCTAACATTCCCTGAGCACCTAAGATTAATATTTTTAATTTATTTTCTGTTTTCATATTGTTCTTTGTAATATTTCTGATACTCTCCAGATTTAATTTGTTTCCACCAATCAGGATTATCTTGATACCATTTTAATGTTTCTTCTAAACCTTCTTTAAAATCTACTTCTGGTTCCCATCCTAATTCATTTTTAATTTTAGAGAAGTCTATTGCGTATCGGAAATCATGACCTTTTCGGTCAGCAACTTTTTCAATCATTTCTTCACCCTTGTTAAAATATTCTAGAATTAAGTTAGTGATTTCTAAATTAGTTTTTTCAGCATCTCCACCTAAACAATATGTCTCCCCTATTTTCCCTTGATGAAGAATTAAATCTACTCCTCGAGAATGATCATCAACATGAATCCAATCTCTGATATTCAAACCTTCACCATAAAGAGGTACTTTCTGATCTTCAATTAAATTAGAAGCAAAGAGAGGGATAAATTTCTCTGGGAATTGATATGGTCCATAGTTGTTTGAACAATTAGAAATAGTTATTGGTAAACCATAGGTATGGAAGTATGCCCGAGCTAGATGATCTGAGGCTGCTTTAGAAGCTGAGTAGGGACTACGAGGATCATAGGGAGTATCTTCAGTAAATTTACCTTCCTTTCCTAGTTCTCCAAAGACTTCATCAGTAGAAATATGATGGAATCTCTTGATTTCTAATTCTTTAGCAATTCGGAGTAAGGTATTAGTTCCTAAGATATTTGTTTTTACAAAAGTATCTGGATCCATGATAGATCTATCTACATGTGATTCAGCAGCAAAGTGAACTACCCAATCACAATCAGTCATAGCTGATTTAACTTCAGCCTCATTACAAATATCTCCTTTGATGAAGTTATAGTTAGGATTACTTTCTACTTCTTTAAGGTTATTTAAATTTCCAGCATAAGTTAAACTATCAAAATTAACAATTTGATAATCAGAATATTTTTTCATCATGTAGAGAATGAAGTTTGTTCCAATAAATCCTGCTCCACCGGTTATAAGTATTTTCATATAATTAATATTATTTTATTTATTAATATGTTCTTCGTTTTTTACTTCTTGATTAATTTTTTCTAATTCTAGCATTGCAAAATATCCAGCTTTTTGTATTTTTGTGATTTTTTGTAGATCATACCATTGTGTATCAAGGAATTCACCATTGTATCTTTGTTTAGAAAGTCTATTATTAGTTTCTTTTTTCTCTTCAATCGCATTATCTAGCTCATCAGGAGTATATTTATGATGATACTCGAAATCAATTCCAAGACGTTCTAATTGTGGTTTGTTGCTTATTAGATTAATTTTGTATAGACAGTCAGAGCCATCTATATCAGCATAGCCATTGTTTGTAGTAACTTTTTCTGCTAGTAGATCGGCTTGTTCAAGCATAATCATTGCCTTTGTTCTGGCAAAATCTTCAAATGTAAATTTTGGTATTTGTTTTGTTTTTGTTATTTTAATCAATTCTAGTATTTTTCTAAGTTTAGATTCTGTATTTGCAAAATTAGAATCAATAACCCTAGGGTCGTCTTTGAATTTTGTAGTCATTTTTTTAATTATATGAAACTCTTCTTCAAATCCTTCTCGGTGCTCCAATATTTGTTCAACTAGTTTCTTATCGGCTTCGTGTTTTTCTATTAAATTATCTTCATATTTGAAAATTGTAAATTGAAAATCATCAGGAAAATTTACGGAAGCTAAAGGAATTTCCCAATTAATTTTAATATCATCTTGTTCTATGGTTCCATTTTCTTGAAAATCTTTTGCAGTTTGAAATTCTTCCAATGACGTTAATGATTTTAGTTTGGAATTAGAAGGAGTGTCTTCGTGTCTGGATGTTTTTCTCTCTTTTAGTATATATTTAAAAGAATCAATTTCAATTTCATAAACACGATCTTTGATTTGTTTTCTTTTTTTCCATTTTTGGGGATTTAATATATTTTCTTTTTCTATGTCATTATTTGTATTCAAATTAATTGTAGTTCCACTGTCTAATTTTATTATTTCTTTATTTTTAGTATCAATATTATCATTCTTTTCTAGCATTTCAGCACTTAATGCTAGTAGTTTTATATCTCTAGCAAAACGATATCTTTGTATAATCATTAATCTCTCTTTAGCTGTAATGCCATTTGTAAAATCTCCAGAATCAATATATCTTTTTAATGCTTTATGATATTCTGATTCATCACCAGATACTTTTTGTAATGTTTCAATGGTATTAATGGGATTACCTAATGTTTTGGTGTTTGTTATATTATGATTAATTTGATTATCAGGAATTTCTTCTAGTTTTAAATATTCTCCTAATATTTCTTGATACCTGTCTTTTAATTTTAATATTCTATTATTATCTAAGGATAATTCATTTAGGAAGTCATCAGCTAATGATTCTGTAACTTGAGATTTGATATATTTAATAGCTTTTTGACGAGTTTCTGGATTAGATATTATTTCTTGGCGAATGGTTTCTGTTAATAACAACCATTGCTGATCTATTTTTTCAAATGGAAAAGTTTTTGTTGATTTATGATCTAGAATTGGCTCTCTTTTTTCAATATTTTCTATTTGTAATTCTTCGGGTGTAGTTTCTGGTATTTTCTCCATTTTATTTTATCTTATTATTATAGATTAAATATTTAGCATAAGTAGCTAAACTTAGGTCATCTCTTATCTTTCCAGATTTAATGTATTTTTGCAAATCTTTAGTAGATAATTTAATCATTTCTGTATATTCTTCATTGTTTTGAAAGTTTTGATCTTTGAATTCTACATTCTCTGCTAAATAGGGATATATTTTAATATCACAGAAGCCAACACTTTCATCATATCTACCCAAAGACTTCCAAGATTTAGAAACTAGTCCTAATTCTTCAAATAATTCTCTTTTAGCTGCTTTTAAAGGTGTTTCATTTTCTTCAATTCTTCCAGCAGTAAATTCAATGGTTTCTTTATTCATTGGATAACGCCATTGTTTTACTAGATAATAATTTCCTTTTTGGTCTTTAGCTATTACTGAAACTCCACCTAAATTACCTCTAAATACAACTGAATAAATTCCTTTTTTACCACCTTCTAAAATTTGATCTTCCCGAACTTTAAGGAACTTACTATTATACATTAACTTACTACTAATTGTTTTGTAGGGATTTTTCATAGATTATCTTTAATATTTTCACTAATTTCTTTAAACTCTTCTTTAGAACATTCTACAGAAGGCCAAGTACTTAGACCATCATTATTAAATCTAGGAATGATATGAAAATGAGTATGAAATATTATTTGTCCTGCTGCTTCTCCATTATTCAACCCAATATTAAATCCATCAGACTTAGTTGCTTTTTTAATAGCTATTCCTACTTTATTCACTACCTTAATCATTTCACTTAATAATTCTACCGGAGTTTCTTCAAAGGTATTGTAATGTTCCTTGGGGATTATTAAAGTATGACCTTTAGAAATTGGTTGAATATCTAAGAAAGCTAAGAATTTATCATCTTCATAGATTTTGTAGCAAGGTAATTCTTTCTTAATTATTTTACAGAATATACAATCTTTCATATATTTATTTAAACTATTTCAAATGGTGAGTCTGGATCTTCTTCCCATCTAATTTCATCTATCTCTTCAGTCTTATCTTTTCCTTTGTAAAGCTTGTTTGGTAGATTAATGCACCAAGCTGGAGTATCAGAAATACATTTGTAGCCATGAACTACTCCCGGAGGAACAATAACAGAGATTAGATTATCTTCTCCACCTTCTACTTCCATTGTTTCTTGATAGGTTTCACTATCTTTTCTGTTATCCCAAAGATAGAGTTTAAACTTACCAGGACCAATGAAAACAAAGAGGTCAGACTGTTCCTGGTGTTCATGAGGACCTCGAATTACATTTGGTTTAGTTTCAGAGATATAGCTCATCGGAACTTGATAATTATTTAATTCATCTTCTCTAAAGATTTCACATAACCATCCTCTTTCATCCTCATATTTTTTTAATTCTTTAACTACTACATCTTTAATCATATATTTTTTTCTTCGTTATTAATATTATTATTTGTTTTCTTGTTACTAATTAGTATGCAAAGCACAGCAATTGGAACTAGAAAGTACAAGAGCTTATTCAAATCTAGATAATTAGATACTAGACCGGGTTTGAAGTATTCTAAAGTCATTAGGAGGATATATGCTCCGATTAGGAGATAGAAGAGGTCTAATACTAGAGTTTTAAATATTTTATTCATGATATTAATTTTTTAATTTTGTTAAAAATATTATTCCAGAAAGTTTTGTAGCTTTCTTCTTGATTAAGATACTTAGATTTAGTTAATTTAACTTTTAAGGAATCTATTTTAAATCCACCACTTTCTTCATTTAAATCAGGACTAGAGATCATAAATTTTAGGTTTCCATTTTCAATCTTAGCTTTATCTAAGTTAAATTTAATTTTACTCTTTAACCAGCCAGTACTTAATTCTTGAGGTTTTTGATAACGAGCAATGATATAGTTTACTTCTTCAATATCAGAATAATCTTTTAGATTTATAATTTCAGGGTTAAAATAGTGATCTTTTTCTAAAGCAAATATTCCTCTAGATGATATTTTTAAATCATTTCTAGGAATATACATTCTAGATAGTTTAGGGTTGGAATAGGCTTTAATCCAATTATGTTTTTGATAGATACTAATACCAATATTATCTAGAGTTACTGTTTGTAGTCCTGCATTATGAGCAGTATAGAATTGGATTAAACGACCATTAGTATATACTTCACTAGCTTCTAAATTTAAGTCTACAAAGCCATCATTGTATTCTTTACTATCACAAAGATAGAGACGATCAATAAATACTAACTTTTGTTGTTTAGTGGCTATCTCCCTAATAAATATATCATCATTGGTGGAAAGTTCAACTTTGTAAACCCCTTCTTCTAGATTGGGGATGTAAATAGATACATAACGAGGGTTACTAGCTGGATCTATCTTAGAAATTAATCCATCGTCAGAAATTATCTTAGAGTATATTTTCTTGTCTCGAGAATTGTAAACAAAAATAACTAAAGGATCTTCACCATCAGTTCGATTAATATCTTGGATTTTAAAAGTAAAGTCTAAAGCTTCATCTTTGATGTAGGTATAGAATTCATGTTGTCCCCTGAGACAATTATCAACAAGCATTTCTTGATCATTAGCTTGGTAGTTAGGAATCTTAAAAGTTTCTCCTAAATCAAAATCATAGGCTCCTACTCCTTCAATACTATTACTGACTTCTAAGAAGTCTTCAATATCATTAAAGCTTTTACTTTTTTGATAAAGAGTATTAGTACCATCACTAATGTTATTCCAATTAATATTATTCAAAGTCTCATTGTAAAGAGTATGGGTTTCAAAATTCCATCCTTCTTCAATTGTATCTACTCCTAAACCAATAGTTTTTAATCCTCCACTCTGAAACTCTATTTCCACTTCAGCTTCATCAAATTCAATTGGACTTCGGACTGTAAAGTATACTGGTTCATCTTGAATGATATAATGATCATCCTCTTTTTCTACTCGATGTTCAGGAAAAAGAATAGACATCATTGGTAGTTTTTCAGTTAAATCAGATTCAATCATTAATTGTCCATTTAAAACTAAATCTTTTTTAATTAAAGAAGAAATAGTTAGAATAATGATTAGTATTTCAATGGTATTTAAAAATATTCTAAATTTAGTAAATTTGGTCATTTAATTACGAGCGTAAATTTTGTTAATTGGCATAATTCTATACAAAGCATGGTCACCATCAATGAAGATTGGATCACTTAAATTTATTCCTTGAAAGTATAGATTAGTTAGAGCTTGATCTAGTTCACTCTCATCAAATTGAAAGCCAAAGTAATAGATTGGATAATTTTCTTCTAAAAGAAGTGGAAAATTATGATAGTTATAAACTTCTCCTTTTAGATATAGTACTTGGCGGTAAGGGAAAATATATTTGTCAGCTCGAGAAGTCATGATGATTGAATCAACTTCAGTATGAGCAACGATTAAGTTAGTCCTATTTTGATAAATATCTAAATCTTTACTAATCTTTACTATTCCTTCTTGAGGACAATTCATAACCATGGAATATGATCCAAAGAACATGGCTCCGAGAATTACAATAATAATCAAATTATTAATTCCTTTCTTCTTAAAATTAATCTTAGTTAAGAAGTAAGCAATAATTGGGATTCCAAAGACAAAGTAAGGGAGCATGTATCTGAGATAGGAACTACCAATAGTAATGGCTGTGGGATCAGGATTATCAAAGAATAACCAAGAACCATAGTATGTAAAAAGATAGAGACTAATTAAAGACCAAAGTCCAAAGTATAACCAATGTTCTTTTTTAATACTTTTTCTTTTAAGAACTAGGAATATTAGAGAAATTAACAAAGCAAGACTATACCACCAGATTAGTTTGAAGATAAAATTAACAATAGTGAACTTCATATTATTAGGATGAAATCCAAAGGGTAGAATTACTTTTTTAATATAATGGAATAAACTATGAGTTTCTGGTCCAATATTTTCTAGATAAGCAACAGCAGTAGCTGAACCATTGTTTTGAATATTAAAGTAGATTACAGGTAAAGCTAGAATTAAGAGTAATAGTAAAGTAATACTAATCTTTTTCCAATTTATTCTCTTTCTAAATGTAATCAATAGAGTGAGAAACAAGAAACTAACCCAAATAACTTCGGAACTTCTAACTATTAGAGCTAAAGCTAGGAATAATATTGATAAGAGATAATGAAGTAGTTTGTTGTTCTTTATTCCTCGAATAATGAAATAGAGAGAGATGATTAGTAAATCTATGAATAAGATGTTATGCATCATGGTTTTAGTACTAAAATACCAATAACTAGGTAAAATTAAAAGCATCAAGGATGAAATTAGAGCTACTTTCTTCTTAAATATCTCTTTAACAAATAAGTAGAAAAATAAAACACCAATAATTGATATTAAAGGTGTGAGGTAAATAATAATCCAATTACCAAATAACTTAGCTATTGATCCATAGATTAAAAAGATACCAATAAAGCTATTAGGAACTAAGTGATTATTAATACCATTAATACTCCGAGGATGAATTTCATGAGATATGTTTAGTAATTCACTTTCTTGTTTAAGTTGGTTGGTATTAGCAAAGAGTTCTGTAAAATAATAATTAGCTGTTTCATCTGGGGAATTAAAAATTAAAGGGTCAGAGCTATTATGAATGTTTAAGTAGTTGTATAAATAAAAAAAACTAGCTAAAACTAGAATAGCCAAAAAATAGAAAACTAATTGTTTTTTCTTTATTTTCATGTATTTATTATACCCTAGTTAGTATTTTGAGAAAAGAAAAATGAGCCTAGAATAAATTCCAGGCCCATATTATTATAATCTTAAGTAAATTATTTACTCAAAATCATCTTTTTGATTTCACTATATCTGCCCGAGGTGAGTTTATAAAAATAAACTCCAGAAGATACAGCATTGTTGTTTTGATCAGTTCCGTTCCATGTTACTATATGTGAGCCAGCATCAATTTGCCCGTCCACTAGTGTTTGAACTCTCTGACCTTTGACATTGTAGATTGTAAGTTTAACATCGCTTTGTTTACGAATATTAAACTTGATAGTTGTCGATGGATTGAAAGGATTTGGGTAATTACCGAGAAGTTTTGTAGCTTCTGAAATTAATTCCGAACTATCAATTGAAGTGAACCATTCACTTTCATAACAACCCTGATCAATACTAATACTATTATAAGCACCAGTATCAAGATCAAGAATCACTTCCCCATTCCATTCATAATAAATAGTTCCGGCATCAATACAAGGAGACCCTTCAGAAAGATAATAACTTCCAGCCTGTGGACCATTGAATAAAGGATCTTCCGAAATGTTTCCTTCCAACCAATCGAAAGTGGAATTACCGTTAACAAAAATACCTTCTTCCCCGTCTTTAACATCTGAATAAGAAACAGTTAAACTACTATTGTCGTCTAAATTCATCTGAAAATCAACGAAAGGATCCCAAAGAATTGAATTTAAAACCAATAAATTACTGTCCCCGGCAATTATACTGGATGCAATTCCGGTGTTATCAGCCATTGTAATATTGGTTAATTCCAGTTCAGATCCTTCGACAACTATTATACCGCCACCATCATAAATCCAGCCATTGTTCACGCGAAAGATAGAGTTTCTAATTCTCGTATTTGTTTCATCGATGAAAAGACCAGCTCCATTATTCCCAGAATTACCACCAATAGTAGTACGAGCAATTGTTAATTCTCCTGTTGAGTCGCAGCTAATTCCACCACCATGTCCATTCATAACATCAATATTATTTCCGGATACAGATCCACCTTGAATTAATACTGTATAACAATCAGAAATATTAATTCCACCACCATAATGACTAGTGTTACTATATATCAAACAATCAGCTATTGTTCCATTGGAATTTGTAGCATAAATACCACCACCACCAGCATAACCAGTGTTACCATGAAATTCTGAATTATAGATTTGGAATGTCTGATTATCAATAAAAATACCACCACCAGCACTACTAGCATGATTTTCTCTAATGTCAGAATTTTCAACTAGTATTTGACTATTCCATGTAAATATTCCGCCACCTTTGGTAGCTACATTATCTGTGATATGGGAATTAACTATGGAAACCATTGGCGAATTATAACATGCGATACCACCACCATGACGATCGGTATCATTATTTGATATTTCTACATTTACAATACTAACATTATTACTATAACTCATGTAAATTCCCGAACCATCACCACCAGCACTAGTCTCATTATCCATTATCAAACAATTTCTAATAATCGAATCATGACACATATCCATACTAATTCCTGAACCATTGCCTGCATGATCACCGTCTTTAATGATAAATCCAACTATTTCAAAAGTACAGCCAGTAGCAGTTAGGCATTTTCCAGAACTATTACCATTGATAATAGTTGCCCCAATCGGATAAGTGGGTCCTAAAAGCTCATTCATAGATATAATTTTGATATCCTTATCTAAATAAAGATTTTCATAATATATATTCGATTGAACTAAAACCACATCTCCGTCTTGAGCAGAATCAATACCACTTTGGATAGTATCTCCCATAACATTGATTAATCTTCCGGTTATTGATATTTCATTCCCTATAAGAGGAAAAATACCATTTACATTTCCAGATGCTGTTTCGATAGCATCAGCGTTTAGAATCAAAAATTGAAATTCAGGTTCATTTTGATCAAAAACAGTCATTCTGGTTTTTAATTGAGTCCATCCTGTAAGGGGATTATCAGGAGTGAATGTTATTTCTTGATTGATGTTATCGAAAAATGTTGGGCCAGTTATATGTTCATCATTTTCGTCTAATATTTGATGATAATCACACGATTGAACCATTATACCGTAAGCTGGTTTTATTGTAATCGAATAAACAGTGTCCTGAATTATTTCTAACTCAAGAGTCATTATGACTATATTGTCTGGACCAACTGTTTCTGTATTGACTTGTGATGAAGCATTAACTACTGCTCCTAAACTTACCATTGCAACCATTAAGATTGCCATTACGAATACGACTAATAATGAGTTTCTCATCATTTCTCCCTTTTGCGAGTTCTTTGAACTCGTCTTTGTTTTTTTGGTTAACGATCAATATTTCTTCTATTTTTAACTATCAATATATATAACATTACTACTTAAAAGTAATGAGAATTTTTCAAAGAACGATATCTTAATATAGCATATATTATGAATAATGTCAACTAAATGAGAAAAGAAAAACCACCAAGCTAATAATATAGATCAGTGGTTAAATGAGTTTTGATTAAGTTTTTCTTATTCTTTTTATAACACGAATAAAGAATTCAATGATAGGGCTAATAATAGTACTTAATATCAAGCTAATCACGACATAAAAAGTAATGAAGATGATAGGCTCTTTTCCAATTGGTTCATTAGGAATAGTCATTCCAGTTATTTCCAAGAAATTCATGAGGTAAAAAGCAATAGTAATGACAATACCTAACGCTATCCATAGGTAGCCGTTAATTCCATTTCGTTCCATAATATCCTCCTTTTTTATTCTCTCTATCTTTGTAATAACATATATTTTTTATAATTTCAAGCTAAAATATGTTAAAATATATTTATGATTAAAATTGATTGGAAAATTTACTATCCTCTATCTTTTCTATTGCTCTTAGCTTTATTCTTTAACTTTTTCTATTTACAAAATACTAGCTTCTCAATAATTACTGCTAGCTTATATATTCTATTGTTTGGATTATTTGGAGGACATTATTTATTTCCAAGGTATAATTTCTTATCTAAGTTAATATTAGGTATTTTAATGATGATTAGTTATCTAATGATACTAGGTAGTTCTTTTTATTATCTATTTATTTTATCAGACTTAGTAATTGCTTTGATATTAGTAATGGCTCCAATGTTTCTAGGATTGAAGTTAGTTAAGAGTCCTCTAGTTATTAAATTTGATTCCATTGATTTTTCTTTTAGAAGTATTCTTAAATCTATTCTATTAGTAATATACTTATTATTACTCTTTAAACAATATACTTATGTTCTTTCTAAAGCTACTACTTTAAGTATTAATTCCCCTTGGCAAGTATTATCTTCAAACATCTTTTTACTTTATGGCCTCAGTACTTTAGTTTTAATTCTATTACTCTTCTTAAGTAAAAAAACTATTAATTTAATTCTCCTCTCTCTTCATTATTTATTTTCTTTTAGTATTATTATTTTAATATTTAAATTAGGTTTTGGTTATGATCCTTACCTCCATCAAGCTTCAGAGAAGTTAATTATGGATACGGGTACATTTTTACCAAAACCATTCTACTATATTGGTCAATATTCTTTAGTAGTTATTTTAGCTAAGATATTTGCTCAATCAGTGGAGTTTTTTGACAAGTTATTAGTTCCAATCATTGCCGCTATTTCTTTACCAACAGTTATTTACCAAAGTTTGAAGGATAATTTTAATGTTCAAAAGAATACTATTTTCATCAGTATTCTTCTATTCCTTTTAATTCCTTTTTCTAACTTTACATATACTACTCCCCAGTCTTTAGCTAATATCTTTGTTTTAATAATTGTATTTTTAACTATCTCTTTCATTAATCGTCATTTTAGAAACTTCTGGGCTTTATTTATCTTAGCCCTAGCTACTTGTTTTATTCATCCTTTAAGTGGTTTACCAATTATGATGTTTGTAGTTTTAACTGGCTTGTTTTATGGTTTAAAAACTAAGAACTTAGTAAAGAGTGTTTTTAAGAATGTCATCTTTTGGATAGTGAGTGGAATTTCTTGTTTTGCCTTACCAATAGCTTTTTGGTTGTATAATTTAGTTAGTAAATTAGATATGTCTAGTTTGGAACAAATGACTGGTCAAAATCTTTTAATTAATTTAACTCCTAACCAAATATTCTGGCCAAGATTTATATCTATCTTTGATTTAATATATCTTTATGCTCGGAATGTAAACTTAATGATTGTGGTTGTTAGTTTACTAGGTTTAATATTTGTAATTTATTACAGGCAATTAAAGAATTATTTTATTTATCTCTTAATGTTCTTTATTCTAATTATTAATTACTTGATTGTTATTACCTATATTAAATTTCCATTCTTATCAGCTTTCTCAGAAAGAATATTTAATCTTAGCTTCTATTTCCTTCTCCCCTTCTTTATGATTGGTTTAATATTATTCTTAAAGACTTTATTCAATTACAAACATCTTTTCAAAGTAGTATTACCAGTCTTCTTAGTAATATTTTTAAGTATTTCTTTTTATTTAAGTTATCCAAGGGTTGATAGGTATGAAAACTTTCATGGTTACAGTATTTCTGAATCACATTTAAAGATAGTTCACTATATTGAGGAGAATTATGTTCATGATGACTATATTGTTTTAGCTGATCAAAGCTTAGGAGCTAGTGTGATTAAGGAATATGGATTTAAGAAGTATTACAACAGTGAATTCTATTATTCTCTACCAACTAAGATAAAGGACAATGTCTATACTGACTTTTTAGATATGACTAAAGAAGAAACAGATAAAGAAAAAGCAGCAATAAATGCTGCTGAGAAAACAGATGTAAATATGATCTTTGTAGTCTTAAATGATTATTGGGAGTTAACTGATAAGTTGATTGATGAACACAAAGAGTTAGCTTCTAATTGGGTGGAAGTAGATGAAGGAAGAGCTTTTATATTTCAGTATTTGATTAGTGATTAAGATTAAATATTTAGGTAAAAGAAAAGGACAATGATAACTCATTGTCCTTTGTTTTTTTTAAAATGTCCTTAACTTTTCTCAGTATTGAGACGGAGTATTTTTACTGAAACAACCCAGTAATTAATAAGTCCCCATGCTCCTCCGATTAGAGCTCCTATTAAAGCATTTTGTAAGTAATAACCGGCTAAAGCACCAAGAGCACTATCAATTCCACATAACAGTCTAATGTCTGAATGTATGGTTATGAAAAGTGTTTTGATGAATAAAGGAGTATTTTTAATTACAAACAATAACCCTCGAGGTAACCAGTAAAAACAAACAGCAATAATATTTGTTAAAAGTGCCATTTTTAGAATTGACTTTATTGTGTCTTTAAGATCTTCGGAACTTAGATTACCTATCTTATCACCGTTGAAAAGATTTAATAGAAATATAAATACGCATATTGCAGTACATAAAGCCGAAATGACTATAATAATTATCATTCCGAGTGCTATAATTTGATTAACAATTCCATATTTAGCACTAATAATCTCTTCAGGCGATGTACGAAAATGACAATTTTCTGGTAACAAAGATAATTCATTATTTTGAAATAGATCACGAATTATATGTAGGCCTATAAAATTTGTAAATATAGCTCCGAGTAGAATAGATACTACAATTAATAGAATAGTCATTCTTAAGAAATCAATTCCGGTTAATTTAGAGTTTTTCTTGATGTCTATTCGTTTCCAAGCTGTTTTAATACCACAGAGAGTCTCTTTCGGATTGTAGGCTAAATAACCAATTAATCCACCAATAATTACTCCTAACCACCAATAACTGTTTAAGCTCATACTAATGATGGAGCCAATAAACGCGCCTATTGCACAAGCAATAAAAATATTCTTTTTCATTTTTCCTCCTTAAGGATTTAGTTTTTATTTATTTTATTAACTTATTGAGTTAACTGTGTATTATACATTATTTCCATGGTTTGTCAAGTATTTAATATTTTAGTTATATACTTCTTTACATCAAACCCCTCTACTTTATTTAAACAATGTTTAGACATGGAATCAAGCTCAGCTTGATTCTTTTTAATATCTTCTAACTTTTCTTTTAAATTCCCAGTACTCTCAGAATTAAATAACCAACCAGTTTTTCCCTCTTCAATTAATTCACTTATACCACCAAAATTAGAAGCTAGAACTGGGACTCCAGCTTGCCAAGCCTCTAAGATAACCATTGGTGCATTTTCAAAACAAAGGGAAGGAACAACTACTAAATCATGTTGTTTTAGTAAGTTAATCCTTTCTTCTTCATTAAATTCTCCAAAGAATTTAATATTACTTAAGAGGTATTCTGTATTTTTGATCTTTTCTGCTAATTCTCCTCTGCCAGCAATAGTTAAATAGTATTCTTCTGGATTTAATAATCTAAAGGCTTTAATTAAATTCATTACTCCTTTATGCTCTTCTAATTGACCTAAATACAATATTTTTAATTTATTACTATTTTTTTCTTTGTTAGATTCTATTCCCTTAGAAAGAGTAATTGGATTAGCTATGATTTTAGTTTCCGCATTAGGAAAGAAGTTTCTTTTAGTATAGAAGTTTAGTAGAGCTTGAGAAGGACTGACAATGTATTTACAGTTTTTAAAAATATTTTTGGTAAAAAATGCATAAATTTTTTGAGTTCTATTAATGATTTGATTTACTAGTAATTTTCCAGAAGGAATTAATAACTGAACATCATGAATAGTATTAATATGTTTAATATCTAATTTATTTATCTCTTTAATAATATTATATCCTAATCCTAAAGTATTATGACTAAGAATTAAATCAGGTTTTTCTTGATTTAAAATAGCTCTAACTAATTTAGTTGAGTATTTGTTATTCAATTGATGAATTCTGTAGAAGAATCTAGAGAATATATTCTGTTGATCAATATCTTGAAAAGCAAAGTATTTATCCCAGCCTATTCGATATACTTTAATACCATTTTGTTGATCTTCGATAGTTTTTTCTTGGTCTCTACCAGCACAGATAACAAAAACATGATGACCTTGTTTTTTTAATTCATCAGCTATTATTTCTACTACTGTTTCTACTCCTCCTTTTCTATCAGGAGTAAAAAGATTGTTAATTAAACAAATTTTCATAAATATTAATTAGTTTTTTAGAAATGACCTCATCACTAAAGTTTTCTAATACTCTCTGTCGAGCATTCTTGGAAAGTCTTTGATATTCTTCAGGGTTAGAGAATAGTTTGTTAATTTTCTGAACTAAATCATCTACATTCCTGTTTTCAAAAGTAAAACCAGTTTCATTATCTTTCAGAACTTTTCTAACTCCTGGTAAATCAGAAACAATAACTGGCTTAGCACAAGCCATAGCTTCTATTTGAACAATACCAAAAGCCTCTCCTTGATTAATTGATGGTAAAATCAAACAATCAGCTAAGTTATAGTGTTTTACTAAATCTTTGTTCTTTATTCCTCCAGTAAATACAACTCGATCATCAATCTTTAACTTTTCAGCTTTTCTCTTGTAGTTTTCTTTTAATTCTCCTTCACCAACAATCATTAAGATATATTTAGAATCTAGTTTTTGAAAGGCTTTTAGTAAAATATCTACCCCCTTGAAGTAATGAGCTTTATCCAATCCTCCAACAAACATTAATACCTTTTTATTTTCTAATTCATATTCTTTTACTAATTCTAAATCTTTTTCACCATCTTTAAATTTCTCTGAATCAATACTAAAAGGAAGTTCTACTATCTTCTCACTAAACTTTTTGAATAAAGGATGTTCTTGAAAATAGTCTTTAGTAGAAACAATAATTTGATCTACTTGATTAAAAATCCAAGGAGCAAAGATTAATTCATAGAGTTTAAATATTAAACCTTTAATTCCTTGAGCATTAGGATTCATATGCCAAGATAATACAATCTTTTTCTTCCTACTATTTAGAATAGCTGGAATAACAGAAGTATAGAAAGGATAGTGAATATGTAAAATTTCAATTTTTTTCAAGTGTTTTTTAATGTTAATATATCCGGCGTTTCCTAGCTTGAATAAGGGTGATATCCGATGAATTGTCACATTATCATTCTCCTCTTCAATATGCCCTATTTTTTGATAATTAGGGGTATATATGGAGACTTCGTAGTTATTATTTATCCCTATTTGAGCATATTTTTGAGCAACTGAACCAATACCACCTTGGTAAGGTGGATAGACACAAGTTAGGTGAGCTATTTTTAATTCTTTATTCATATGTATAAGTATAAAGGATAAAGAAGAAAGTGAAAAGCATTGACTAAGTATCATTAATTAAGTAAGATGTGATATAAAGTAAAAAAGAAAAGGAGGAAAAAATGATTAAATTTAGTAAACATGCTTGTGAATTATTAAAAAAGGCTATTAAGGAAGTCTTCGGAGGAGATTTAATGGCAGAAGAGTTGGCGATAGGAGTTAATATTACTTATCAAGATTTTTTAGTCGAAATTAAAAATGAGACTGCTCGTTCCTTGTCTTTTTATGAAAAGAGTTATTTATCAGAGGAAAGTCATTGTATACATAAAGGAGAAGAATCTACTGGAAAGACTTTAACTCATGATTTTCAAATTATTATTTTTTTAATTTGGAAGATGAGTGTCCAAATTGAAAAAATTAATAAGAAAGATTTGAAAATTTTAACTGATATTTCTATGTTGAATGAATATTTTGGTGATGTGCAGAAAATAGAGTTGAAGCAAAAAGACTATCTTGCATCATTACAGAAAATAAGAGTTTTAGAATATAAATCTTTTATTTTGAAATACTTTTTTAATATTCTTTTTCATCATGAGTTTCCAGTGTTAGTGGAAAAAATTATCAGGGAAGATTATCATTTTAATATTTCTAAGGGCTGGAAAATAATGATAAAGAAAAAAAGACTTTAAAGTTTATTCGAAAAATAAAGCACGCTTCAGAATAATGGAGTGTGCTTTTTAAATTGTTTAATTTTGTTGTCAGTCCTTTACCATTGAATAATTAATCTTAAGATATAGTAATAAATAGTCATAATTGGATTAGCAATGTAATAGAGTAATGGGTTCTTTAATTCTTGAAAGATAATTACGGGAGTAAATGTTTTTAGGATATCTTTGTCTTTCAGCTTTCTAATCTGCATTGATTCTTTTTTAACTCTTCTCATATATTTCCAAGTACTTGGCTTTAAAAGATAGCCGTAGCTCCAGAGTTTCTTACCAAACCATTTGTTTTTAATGGAGAAAAGAATTATTCCTAAGTCCATTAAAATCAACATTGGTAAAAGTAATATTAAAGTAGCTAGCCTATAGTTTTTGTATAGACAAACATATCTGTTCTTTTCAAAATGACCAATCATCTTAGTACTCCGAGAAAATTCATATTTATGATAGATACTAACATTAGGATTAATAGTATTTTTGTAACCAGCTAAGCTAATTCTCCACCCTAAATCTAAGTCTTCTAAGTACATAAACATTTCTTGATCAAATAATCCAATCTTGTTGATTAATTTAACAGGCATCATCACACAAGCTCCAGAACAATAGTTAATCTTGTTTAAGTCTTTACGATATTCTTCATCTTTAATACCGCTTTGATCTCCATAACCAAATCCTAAGAAATGTAACCTATTCCCAACATTGTTAATATATTCAGTTTTAGGGTGTAAGAGTATTTTAGGTTGTAAGGCTCCAATACTTGGATCTTCTTCCATTGTTTCTACTAAAGTTCTTAACCACCGAGGAGTAACAATAGTATCTTGGTTTAAAAGAACAATATAGTCATAGTTGTTATCTCGAGCCCAGCGATATGCTATATTATTTCCTTCAGCAAAACCCCAATTAGTTTTTTCAGCAAAGAATTTAGCTTGAGGATAATTATCCTTGGCATATTGTAAAGAATCGTCATGAGAGTTATTATCTACAAAAACAAGCTTCCATTTATCTTCTGGATAGTCTGTCTTTTTTAGAGATTCAAAAAGGTCTGGTAAATACTTTTTACTATTATAGTTCATTACTAGAACTGCAATTGTTTTGGTCATAGGGTTTTATTTAAAGAATGTTAATTATTTTTATCATTATCTAGTGCATCTTCCCGAGCCAATTTAGTAATACTCTTCTCTATCCTATCTAAATGAATAAATATTCTAAAGACTAAGTAAGTTAAAACAATAATAGCTAGATAGGTTATTAGGTCAGCTCCTCTACCAATCTTTAAAATCTCAGCAACTCTAGTAGTGTATTGAGGAAACCAAAATATAAGTCCAGTTCCTATCCAAACAATTAACCAAGCAATAGTTTCCTTGATTGAAAGTTCCTTACTTTTCTTTCTAGCTAGGGTTTTAAGGATAATTAGAATTAAGAAGATAGATACAATAATTTGAATAATCATATTATTTAGTTATTTTTTTAAATATTAAATCTTTTAGGATTTTTAACCCTCCACTAAAGTTATTCCCAAAACGATGATAGATAACTGTCATTGGTATTTCTTTAATCTTTAATTTGGATTTAAAAGCCTTATGGAGAATTTCACTGCAATGAGCCATTTGATCCTGCTCTATTTTAATCCTGTGAGTAGCTTTAGTAGACATAGCTCGAAAACCACTTTGAGGATCTGTTAAATTAATTTGAAAGAATAATCTATTTACTAAACGAGCTAGAGGAAAAAGAATATGTTTTTTAAACCAAGGCATTTTTGATTTCTTTTCTAAGAATCTAGAACCTAATACTAAATCATAGTCTTCATGAATGATTGGTTTAATTAAGTCCTCTATTTCATTAACTAGGAATTGTCCATCAGCATCAAAGTGGACAATAATATCAGCTCCATTATTTAAAGCATATTGATTACCAGTTTCTAAAGCAGCTCCTTGTCCTCTATTTATTGGATGTTGGAGAAGGGTAACTGAGAACTTCTTTACAATATTAGTTGTCTGATCTTGAGAACAATCATCAACTACCACAATATTGTGGTAGTTATTAGTTAAATCAGTCAGAACTTCATTAATTTTACTTTCTTCATTATATGCGGGAACAATGATGAATATTTTGGGGTCAGTCATTTAATTATTTTTAAAATACTCAATAGTTTCTTGGATACCTTGATCTAAATTATATTTAGGTTTCCATTTTAATTCTCTTTTAATTTTTTGGTATGATAATTGACTTTTTTTAACCTCTCCTTTAACCTGAGCTTTTGTTTCGAATTCTCTTTCTGTCCCTATAATCTTTTCTATCTTTTTGTATAGTTTTAAAATACTAATATCTTTCTCAGTAGATATATTATATATCTGATTAGTAGTTTTCATTCCTTTAATTAAGGAATCTACTACATCTTGGACATAAACAAAGTCTCTAGTTTGTTTACCAGCTCCATTGATATAGCATTTCTTTTTTCCGAGGAGGTTAGAAATGAAGATAGCGATTACTCCAGCTTCTCCATAGGGATCTTGTCGTGGTCCAAAGATATTAGCTGGTCTTAAAATATTGTATCTTAATCCATGAACTTTAGAGTAGAAATTAATATATTTTTCAATGGTAAATTTAGAGATAGCATAAGGAGTTAGTGGTTTAGCTTCAGCTTTTTCATTTGTAGGATATTCTTTAGCATCATCATATATTGCTCCTCCAGAAGATACAAATACAAACTTTTTAATATTATGCTCTCTACAATTCTCTAGAAGATTTAAAGAACCAATAATATTCTCTTGAGCATCAAACTTAGGGTCTTCAATGGACTTGGGAACACTTTTTTGAGCTGCTAAATGAAAGACTAGATCAAATTTGTATTTTTTGAATATAGTACTAAGCATTGGTGATTTAATATCTATCTTGTAGAAATCTCCACCACTTAAAAATTTTTTCTTCCCAGTGGATAGATTATCAACAATAACAACATTGTGTTTTAATTCTAGTAATTTATCTACCAAGTGAGAGCCGAGAAAACCAGCCCCACCAGTGACTAAAATATTCATATTATTTTTTGTATTTTTTAAGTTCCTCTACTTTGTCTAATTTTTCCCAAGGTAGATCTAAGTCATTTCTACCAAAATGACCATAGGCTGCTGTTTGAGTATAGATTGGTTTTAAGAGGTCTAAGTTTTTAATAATTCCAGCTGGACTGAAATCAAAATGTTCTTTAACTATTGTTTCTAACTCTTCATCTGATAATTTACTAGTCCCAAAACTATTTACCATGATAGATATTGGTTCTGGATAACCAATAGCATAAGAAACTTCAATTTCTATTCGGTCAGCTAATTCAGCGGCTACTAAATTTTTAGCTACATAACGAGTCATATATGCACCACTTCGATCTTGTTTGTTAGGAGATTTACCAGAGAAACATCCTCCACCATGTCTACCCATTCCACCGTAAGTATCTACGATAATCTTCCGACCAGTTAAACCAGTATCTGCTGCTGGACCACCTTTGACAAATATTCCAGTTTCATTAATTAGTATCTTAATATTTTCATTAAAGTAATCTCCGAGCACTGGTTTGATAACCTGTTCAGTAATATCTTTTCTTAAATCTTCTAACTTAATATCTTCATCATGTTGAGCAGCAACTACTACAGTATTTACAGCTTTTGGTTTTTCATCTTGATATTCTACTGTTACTTGAGATTTACCATCAGGACGAAGATATTTCAAAGTATTATTTTTTCTAACTTCAGTAAGTTTTTGAGTTAATTTATGAGCTAAACTAATTGGTAGAGGCATAAATTCCGGAGTTTCATTACAAGCATAACCAAACATCATTCCTTGATCTCCAGCCCCCATAGCTTTATGATCACCTTTACTAGTATCTTCTCCTTGAGCAATATCTGCTGATTGTTCATCAATGGCTGTCATTACTGCACAGGATTCATAATCAATACCATAGGCAGAATTGTCATATCCAATATCTTTTAGTGTTTCCCTAACTGTTTTAGAAATATCTACATAGGTAGAAGTACTGATTTCACCACCAACAACTACTAAACCTGTAGTAGTAAAAGCTTCACAACAACAATGACCTTTGGGATCATCTTTAAGGATAGCGTCTAGAATTCGATCACTAATTTGATCACAAATTTTATCTGGATGACCTTCGGTCACTGATTCAGATGTAAAAAAGTATTTATTCATATTTTTTCAATTATTTATTTAAGTTTAATTTATCTGGACTAAGAATGCTCTTGTTTCTTTGAACATGTTCAATGGTTTTAGTTAGTCCTTTTTCTAAAGAAGTCATTGGCATCCAACCTAAGTTTTCTTTAGCTTTAGAGATATTGGGGATTAATTTTCTTTGAATATGTTTGAAGTCATCTTGGAAGATAATTTTAGATTGAGATTTAGTTAATTTGATAACTGTTTCAGCGATATCTTTTACTAAAACTTTCTCAGGATTACCTAAATTCAAAGGTTCAAACACTGGAACATTCATGAATTTTAACAAAGCATCAATCATATCTTCGATATAGCAGAAAGAAGTTGTCTTGTCTTCACTACCATTGATTACTAAATCTTCATTTTTCATAGCAGATTCAATAAAGTCTGGGATTAGTCGACCATCTTCAATAATCATCTTTGGTCCATAGGTTGAGAATATTCGAGCAATACTAATATCTAATTTAAACTTCTCATGATAGTTATAGACCATCATTTCTCCAAATCTTTTTCCTTCATTGTAAGCAGCTCTTGGTTCTAAGTGATTAGTTTTACCAATGTATGTTTCTTCAATTTCACCCTGAACATCTTCAGCATTGCCATAAATAGCTGCTGATGAACCAAAAAGAAACCGAGCTTTGTATTTGACTGCTAGTTCTAAAGCATTTTTTAAAGCAATAGAGTTAGCATCAATAGTTTCAATAGCATATTTATTATGATCTTTGTAGGAAGTTGGACAAGCCATATAGATTATGTCTTGGATTCCTTGCCATTCTATTTTAAATTTTCCTAATTCATTAATTTTTTCTAAATCTAATGGTTGACTTATATCATGTTTGATCAAGCTAAAGTCTGGATACTGAAGAAATTCTTGGATGTTATTAGCATTTCCAGTGATAAAATTATCAATACAAATAACTTTATGTTTTTCTAAAAGCCTTTCAATTAAATTAGAACCAATAAAGCCAGCTCCACCAATTACTAAGATGTTTTTCTTATCAAAAATTACTTTTTTCTCTGAAGAGTTAGACTTATTAGTTGTTTCTTGATTTTTCAAATCAAAAATATCTTTTACCTTAGGTTTTTGATTATTTTTTCCAAAGTTGAATATTCCCATATTTTTTAATTATTTATTTATATTATTATATCATATTTGAACTATCTTTTGTTTTAAATACTAGCTTTTTATATGTTAAAAAGTTCCAAATAGCAGCTAGAATTGTTCCTAGTATTTTTCCATAAATATCATTTATTTTAAAGTAATGAACAGAGATAAAGAGAACAATGATAGAGATAAGTAAAGAGAAAATAGTGAATCCTAGAAATTTAATATATTTTAAAAATATTCTATCATTATCTTGATCTTGAAAAGCAATCTTTTTGTTTAAAATGAAGCTCATAGAATTAGCCATTAAGAAGGCAATGACATTGGCTAGGATATAATAGATGAATAGTTTACGAGTTAGGATAAAATAGATTGAAAAATCAACTAAAAAATTTAAAGATCCAATTAATCCGAATTTAATTATTTCTTCTAGTATTGAATATTTTTCTAATATTCTAATTTTCATTTTTTATAAACTTAGTTAAATAAACTCCATTAAGGTTGTATTTGTTGTAAGCAAAGAATTGTTTGATTAAATTACCTTGTAAATCAAATACTCGAATATGTGGTCCTCCACCAGCTCCGGCTGACACTATAATATCATTATGATAATCAGAATTAATATCAGCTATTTCAATACTAACTTCTTTTTTAAAGTTTTTAGTATAAGCTAAAAAGTTAGAAATTAAATTACCATTTAAATCATAGATAAGGACATAAGGAGAGCTATCTTTTTTGGGAGTTACTAGAATCTCAGCTTTTTTATCACCACTTAAATTACCAACGGCAATATTTAAACCACCTCTAAAGTCTTTATTCCCAGCAAAGAATTGAGCTTTTAATCCTCCATTCTTGTCAAACATTCTAATATGAGGACCACCACTACCAGCTGGAGCAGTGATTATTTCATTCCGATAATCTCCATCAATATCACCAATAGCTACAGACACTCCACCTCTAAATTTTTCATTGTAAACTAGAAAACTATTTAATAATGTCCCTTTACTATCATAAATATATACTTTGGGTTCAGTATTAGCAGGAGAACCGATAACAATCTTTTCTCGGCCATTATTGTAGACATCACCAACTTTTAAACTTATGGGAGTTTTAAAATCAAGTTGAAAGTTATTTAGTAAAACTAAATCTTCATTGTAAACATTAACCTCTGTTCCTCGCCAATTAGTTTTAGAAATAACTATTTCGGATTGATTATCATCATTTAAATCACCAGATGAGATCTGATAATTATAATTATAATAGTCTCTATCTAGATTTTTAAGATCAATGTCTGCGCTCTTTTGATCAAAGAATTTAATATCAGGGTTTACTCCTCTAGTAGGAATAGTTATTAAGGATAGGCTTCTAGTTTTCTTTAATCTTCGAGCAGCTAAAAGAACTTTATTAATATTTAATAATCCTCCACCAATCTTTTTTCTTTTATTAATATTTCTAAAAGAAATGTCAGTAGCATTTTCTTTAATCAATCTATAAATTTCTTCAATGGTAAAATTAGGGTCAATTTTCTTCATTAAAGCTATGGTTCCAGAGACTAAAGGAGTTGCAAAAGATGTTCCTGACCAAGAGTTTCCATAGGCATTTTTAAAATCTCTTAATTCTGCTTGGAATACTTGAGTACTGTAGAAGTCTTCTCCCGGAGCCATAATATCTATACAATTTTTACCAAAGTTAGAAAAAGTAGATATCTTATTATTAGCATCTACAGAACCTACTCCTAAAACCATATTCTTATCAAAGTCATAACAAACTGGATATCTTATATTCTGATCTAAATCAATTCCAAAGTTCATTTCATTGCCAGCAGCAGCTACTACTGCTACACCAGCTTGATATGCTCTTTGAATAGCATTACCTAGAATAGGGTCACTCTTACTACCTACAAAGCTTAGATTTATAACATCAGCTCCATTTTTAGTAGCATAATCAATAGCTCGAGCAATGTCATAGGTATTTCCTTGTCCTTGGCTATTAATAGCTCTAAGGGACATTATTTTAGCTTTCCAAGCAATGCCACTAATTCCTAATTCATTATTAGCTACTCCAGCAGCTATTCCAGCTACAACAGTACCATGATTTACAGCATATTTTTGATATCCTCTACTAATCTTTACATTGTTATCAGCGGTATTATTAACAAAATCCCAACCATAAACATCATCTTTAAAACCATTAGCATCATCATCTAAATCATTATCCTTAATCTCATCTTCATTGATCCAGAAATTACCCTTTAAATCAGGATGGTCTAATTGAACTCCAGTATCAATGATAGCGATAGTAACATCTTCAGCTTCCCGAGCCCAAGTCCAAGCTGAGTCAGCTTCAATTTGTTTAAGATAAGTTTGTAATTTTAAATCAGGGTCATTTGGTAAAGCTGAAATAGTATATTTATTATTCTCACTAATAGTTTTAACTTCATCATATTTTATATAATCTTCTTTAACTCTTTGAAGATTAATTGATTCATTAAATTTCAAAAGTATTATCTCTCCATTGTTTAATTCAATAACTAATTCTTGAGTTTCGTTATTCTGAGCAATAGCATTATTTGAATTATGAAACACAAAAACAACAGCAATTAGTATAAATGCTGAACAGAAAAAAGTCTGGATTGTTCTTTTGAAAACCAGTTTCATACCTAAAATTATACTTTATTTGAGATTATAAAGCAAAAATACACCACTCTATTAAGTAGTGCATTTTTTTATCTTTAATGTCTGAGTTATTAATTTAAAATATTTCTTATTTGAAGATTGGCGTGAATTTGTTTAATATCTTTATTTAGTATAATTTCCTTTTTATCTCCCTCTGTTAGATTGAAATTTCTTTTTATTTGTTTAATTTCATTCGCTAAATCATTTATTTTCTCTTGGTTTCTTATATTGAACATTTCTTGTAGATTGAATATTATTAGTTCTTTGATTGCTTTTCTAACTTCTGGAGTATCAACATCTTTATCTTCTAAACGATATTTAAATTTTAATTCTAAAGCTTCGTCAGGAAGTCTATCTTCAAATTTTTTTACTATTTCATCTATTTGTTTCTTTTTTTCTATTATATCCTGCATTCTAGGAAGATCTTTCATATTATCTCCTAATTTTTTTTCATTTTCTTCAATATTTTTTTCTCTCCCTGTTAATTCAACATCTTCTTTCTTTTCATCATTTAGATCTTTTTCCTTAGTTATTTCAGAAGTATCATCAATTTTTCCAATTTCAAAATTAGTTGGTTTACCAAAGTTTTTTTCACTTAAATCTTCCAATTGTTCGCCTTTTTGTTTAGCCTCTTCTAAACTCATTGGTTGTTCTCCAAGTTTAATCATATTTTTATATTATTAAATTTTTTATTAATTTATTTGAATCGTCCCATGTTTTACTATTTACAAGTAAAATTATGGGGATTTGCATTTATTATTAACTACATATTAGTTTAAAAGCTTTTTAAAAGAAAGTAAAGCTATTTCTTAAACACTTGTTTAACAAAATCTAAGTCCTCTTTTGTTAGGATTTGGAGTACAAAAGTCATAATCATGTAAAGAGCTCCAGATAAAGCAATGTTTAACAACCAATGTAATCTATCTTTAAAGAAGAATAAAGAAATTACCATTATTAAACAAGCTAAGAAGATTCTAGAGAAGTTAGAAGCAATGATTTTAGAGTTAAATTTAACTACTTGATGAGAACTAATAGTATTTAGTATTAAATAGCAAATAGTGGCTAAAATTGATGCTATAGCAGCTCCTGTGTGCGAATAAGTGGGAATAAAGATGATATTAGCAATAATACTAACAATCATAGTAAATCCTATGTTTCTAGTATGTATTTTCTGTAAATTAGCGGCATTCAACAAAGCACCCATTGGGAAAGTTAAGAATATTAATGGCAGATTACAAATTAATATCTGTAAGGTTAAAATTGAAGGTGCATATTGTTGTTGATAGACACTGAGAATAATAGTTTTAGCCATCACAGCAATACCAATAGCAATTGGTATTGAGAGTACAGAAAGATAGATAAGGCTTTTGTTAAAAGTATTCTTTAATTTTTCTTTTTCATAGTTAAAGAAGTGAGTAAAAGCTGGATAGAGAGAAGCTACAAAAGCCATTGGTATGAATTGAAAAGCAAATGTTATCTTGTATGGTAAAGAATAATATCCAACTGCTTGGTCTCCAGAGAATTTAGAAAGGAAAACAGAATCAATACTTCCTGATATTCTCATAAAGATTGCTGCCAGAGCAAAAGGCCAAGCAATGATTAATAATTTCTTAGCAAATTCTTTGTTTAAAACAGGACGTAAAGCAATCTTGTACTTAAATCTTAAAACACTAGCAGAGAATATTAGATTAAAAGAACTAGCAATTAGTAAAACAATTAACAACAAGAAAGGATCATGAGTATATCGAAGCATTAGATAACCTAGACTTAAAACAATAGCTTGGAATATGATTGAAGCAATACTTTCAAACCCTAAATTATGCTTACCTCTGATAATAGCCCAGAAAGTTAGAGTAAAACTATCTATGAGCATGGTAGCACAAGATAAATAGACTAAGTTCTTAATATCTAGATCGTAATTTAATAGATTAATGGTAATGTAAATAGCAAATAGGATAATAACCGAAGTAATTAATTTAATAGCAATTACATTAGAAATTAGCTTCTGAATAGTTTCCTTAGCTTTAGCTATTTCTCTAGTAAGTAAACTACTTAGACCAAAATCTAGAAATACAGAGAAAATAGTTACAAAAGAAATAGCAAAAAAGTATTGACCTATTTTTTCAGAACCAATTTGAGTAGCTAGATAAGAGAAATAAGTGAATGAAATCACTTTTTGAACTACTAAAGCTATTGTGAAATAGCCAGTATTTTTTACTAATTTGTTGGAGGGTGAATTATTTTTCATGAAGTAATTATATCATAAAAGATAGAAGAAAATAAAAAAAGCCTTCAATATTTTGAAGGCTAAATTATTTTTATTTCCTAGTGGGAATGACACATTTATCGTATTTGCCCACATAAATTACATCTGCATGCGGGATCATGATCTGGTGGTGCGTCAGGTAATTTTTGGTTGATTCCAAATTTTATACAAGAAGAGCAACAACAAGTCTTTTCATGTTCAAGAGCGCCTTCTTTTTCGCATTCATTACATGTACAGCAATTCCAATGATCATTTCTTATTGACATTATACCTCCTTTATTTCTCTTCTAGCTTTATCATGTAAGGCTGCTAAACCAACTAATAGAGTTAATTGTTGAGCTGGTGTATCTACATTATGAGAAGAAAATTCATAGCCCAATCCTTTCTCAACTCTTCCATTACTAGGGTTTATATCACAAGCATCTCCAGGGCAAGATATATTAATCCATCCATCATCGTGATCAATAGAAGCTCGGAAGTCGTATTCTTTGTATTGATTTGAATCAAATATTGTTTGATAAGTTAATTGCATTGCTTCAACTATTTCAATGATTACTGGTCTTTTGTCTCTTTTTAAACTTTCCGTTCTTAATATTCCCAACCAATTACAAAGAGGAACACTGTATTGTCCACCCAGAGAACCACCACATATATCACGAGATGTTATGGTTCTAACTTCCATAAGCTGAAGTAATGATGACGAAGTTTCTTTCTCTATTATAAGTAATAATGCAAAGAGTACAGTAAAACTTGCTGAAATAGCATTAATGATACTCCAATCATAGTATTTTTCAATTCCATTACCATTACAAATTAAACATTTGTCATTAAGAATGACACTTTTTAAAAAGCAAGAAAGAAAGCCCTCGATATGTCGAAGGCTTTAGGATAGTTTAAGGGTACTTTTATATGTATTCTTGAACTATTTTTGAAAAATTTTGTGTTGGAGATGCACAGAGCATCTTGTTTTCATTATTGCTCATGATTGAATAAATTTTTCTTTCAGAATCATAAGTAATTAAAAGATTTGTAGCTGAAGTTTTATCTTGAATTTGTTTCCAGTTATTTTCTTCAAGTTTTTTACAGAAAGAATTAAATTCTTTTATAATTTCTGTATTTTCTGAAGAATCGGAATTTAATTCAAAGAGTATCTTCGTGGCTTTACCATTCTTTTCATATAATCCAATTGGATGATGATTAAATTTTAAAAGCAAATGTTCATCACCAATACTTTTATGAGTTATGGTAGTTGTAGTTGTGGTTTCAGAATTCGAGAGAGAAACTATTGAATGTATTAAACTAAGAGCACAAAAAATAGCTACTACTGTTAGAAAAAGTCTTACTTTAAGAGTCGCTTTACTTATTTTCATTTTTTCCTCCTCAGGATTTTTTTATTTTGTCATTTATTTGACTTCACAGTTTATCATTAATATTAATTAGAGTCAATTAAAAAATCCCGTAGAACGGGATTTTTGATATATATAATGTAATATAGTTTAACGTTTTGACCATTGGGGAGCTTTTCTAGCTCTCTTTAAACCTGGTTTCTTTCTTTCTTTTACTCTAGGATCTCTCTTTAATAGTCCATTAGCTTTCAATGTTTTTCTAACATCTGGGTCTAATTCTACTAAGGCTCTAGAAATACCAAGTCGAATAGCATCTACTTGTCCTCTTTTACCACCACCTTTAACTTTAATAGTTATTGTAAATTTACCATTAGCACCAACTAGTTTTAGAGGTTCAGTAATTAAACCACCATATACTACATAATCAAAGTATTTATCAATAGCTTTATCATTTATAGTAATAGTACCTTTTTCATTAAAAAGATGAACAGTAGCTACTGAAGACTTTCTTCTACCAATTGCTCTGATATACTTACCTTTAGCTAAAGTTACCTTTTTCATTGTAGTTGGTTCAGGTTTTGTTTCTGCTACTGTTTCTGTTTCTTTAACAACAGCTTCAACTTTAGGAGTTTCTTTAACTTCTTCTTTCTTTACCTCTTCTTTTGGTTTAGCTGTTTTAGTGGTTTTCTTTTCCATATTATTTAGTAATCTTTAATCTTTTAATCATTTCACTTCTTAATCTATTCTTAGGAAGCATACCCATCACACATTTCTTTAATAATAGATCAGCTTTAGCTGGGAATAATTCTTTAAGTTTAATAGTTTTTAAATTACCAACATAACCAGTATGACGATAATACTTCTTATTCTCTAATTTCTTACCAGTAAACTTCATTTGAGCAGCATTTTCTACTTCTACAATGTTTCCAGTATCAGTATGTTGTTGATAGTTAGGATTATTTTTACCCATTAAACATACAGCTATCTTACTAGCTATTCTACCCATGCTTTGATCTTTAGCATCTAATTTAATTGTTTCTCGTTTGATTTTATCCATATTATTTAACAAATGTTATGTATGCCATTTCAGCTCCATCACCTTTTCTGATATCAGCTTTAATTATTTTTAAATATCCACCTTTTCTATCTTTGTATTTAGGACCATGAACTTCTAATAGCTTTTTAATAGCGTTATCTAAGTTTAATTTAGTTTTTAGATACCTTTTAGTAGTTAAATTATTAGTTGCTGATTTAGTAATTAATTTTTCAACATAAGGTTTTAAAACTTTAGCTTTAGCTTTAGTAGTTCTAACTTTTTCAAAAACAATAATTTGTCCAGCTAGATTTTTAATCAAAGCTTTTCGAGGTCCGGTCTTTCTATCTAAAATTTTAGTGGTTTTTTTGTGTCTCATATTATTGACTTAGGGGAATTATTTTTTCTTAGTTACTTTCTTAGTAGTTTTCTTAGTAGCTGGTTTCTTAGCTATCTTTTTAACAGCCTTCTTAGTGGTTTTCTTAGTAGCTGGTTTCTTAGCTACCTTTTTAGCTGCTTTAACTACCTTTTCTTCTTCATAGACTAATGAAAAATGATCAATTAATACTTTAGTTGCTTTAGAGATAGCTTCTTTAGGACTTAAACTACCATCAGTTTCAACTTTCATCTTTAATTTTTCATAATCAGTTCTTTTACCAACTCGTACTGCTTCAATACCAAAACTAACATTAACAATCGGTGAATAATATGAATCAATACTAATTTCATTAGAAGCTAGAGCTTGATCTATCTTATTCTCAATAGTTACATATCCTCGACCATTTTCAGCAGTAAATTCTATTTCTAACTCAGCTTTCTTGTCTGTTAAATGACCTAAGATTAAATCTGGATTAGTAATTTCAGCTTGAGCATTATTATCAATATTTTTAGCTTTAACTACTTTTTCACCTTTTACTTTTAATTTCAATTTAATTGCTTCATCAGAAAATACTTTTAATCTAATCTTTTTAATATTCAGTATTAATTCAACAACATCTTCTTTTAAATGATCTAGAGTTGAGAATTCATGACTAGCACCTTTAATCTTAACTTTAGTTATAGCGGCACCAGTTAAAGAAGATAATAGTACTCTTCTTAAAGAGTTAGCAATAGTTATTCCGTAACCAGGGAAAAGGGGCCCAATGATAATTTGGGTTTTATTATCTTTAAGTTCTTTATATTCAATATTTTTTGGTAATGGTATGTTTTCCATTTTTTTGTTTTTTAATTGTTTAAAAATATATGAGTTTTATCTTGAATAAAACTCAATGATTAAAGAAGTATTAATAGTTTTTTGAAGATCAATAACATCAGGTTGACTAGTAACACTTGCTTCTAATTTTTTATTATCTAGACTTAACCAAGTTGGGATATCTATTTTCTTGCTAGAAGCTTTTTTAACTTTTTCCCAATAAACGTCTTTTATCTTATTATCTTTAACTGTAATTTTATCACCAGTTTTTAAGGTATAAGAAGAAACATTTACATTCTTGTCGTTTATTTTAAAATGGTTATGACTAATTAATTGTTTAGCTGTATTTCTTGAATTAGCTAATTTTAATCTATATACTACATTATCAAATCTATTCTCTAGAGCATGTAAAATAGCTGTACCAGCTTCTTCTTTAGTCTTCATAGCTTTAGATACTAAGTTCTTGAATGGTTTTTCTAACATCCCATAAGTTCTTTTAGTCTTTTGTTTTTCTCGAAGCTGTTGACCGTAAGCAGAAGGTTTTTTCATTCTACCTTTAGGACCATGAAAACCAGGTTGATAATTCTTTTTCAACATGGCACATTTAGGACCATTACATCTTTCGCCTTTTAAGAATAGTTTTTCACCTTCTCTTCGGCATAATTTACATTGTGAACTGATTTTTCTCATTGTATTTGAATTTGATTAATATTAATTTATACTCTTCTTGGTTTCTTAGCTCGACAACCATTATGAGGGATAGGAGTTACATCTTTAATAGATAATACATTTAAACCATTAGAATTTAATGATCGGACAGCACTATCTCTTCCAGAACCAACACCTTTTACAAAAACATCAACTTCGTTTAATCCAAAGTTCTTAGCTTTAGTTACAGCATCTCGAACAATAGTTTCAGCAGCATAAGGAGTAGATTTTTTAGGACCTTTAAATCCATTTAAACCAGCTGATGACCAAGCTAAAGTATTTCCACTTTGATCAGTTAAAGTAACAATAGTATTATTATATGTAGCAGTAATATGAGCTTGTCCTCTACTTACTAGTACTTTCTTTTTCTTTTTCTTTGAAGTTGTTTTATTCATTATATTTAAATTATTTTAAGTTTTTAGGTTAGCTGGTTTTCTACCAGAAGTTGCTAATCCTCTTTTGTTTCCTCTTCTAGTTCTAGAGTTAGTCTTTGTTCTTTGTCCTCTAGCAGGTAAACCTTTAGCATGTCTAGAACCTCGATATGATTTAATTTCTTTCAATCTTTTGATATTTAATAGTACTTCTCGTCTTAAATCACCTTCAATTTTATAGCTTTTTTCAATAACATTTCTTAATTTATTTAAATCATCAGTTGACAGGTCTTTGATTCTAGTATCTTTATCAATAGATGCTTGTTCTAGTATTTTATTTGAAGTAGTTTTTCCAACACCATAGATATAAGTCAAAGCGATTTCAGCTCTTTTATCATTTGGTATATTTACTCCTGCTATTCTTGGCATATTATTATTTGATTTCTAATTAAAATTAATTTAACCTTGACGTTGTTTATGTCTAGGATTCTTACATATACAAACTAAGCGACCCTTTCTTCGAATCACTTTACAATCTCTACATATTTTTTTAACTGATGCTCTTACTTTCATATTGTATATTATTAATATCTATAAGTTATTCTTCCTCTATTCATATCATAGGGAGTCATCTCTAATTTTACTTTATCACCAGGTAATAATTTAATCTTAAACATTCTCATCTTACCTGATAAGTAAGCTAAAACATTATGTCCATTCTCTAACTCTACTTTAAATTGAGTAGCAGGTAAAGCTTCGACTACTGTTCCGTCGATTTCAATGAAATCTTTGTTTGATTTTTTTTCTTCTTTTTTTGACATTAAAAAATAATGAATAAATTAAATTTATTCTATCTTCTTAAATTACCGTTAAATTATAGAATAATTATAGCGTTTTTAGATTTTTTGTCAAGAGCTTGGACTCTATTCCAGGATAGCTTTAATTCTTCTGACTCCACTAGAAGCAGATTGCTCTTTCTTTATCTTAAATATCCCTAATTCGGAGGTATTATTTACATGAGGACCACCACAAATCTCTTTACTGAAAGGACCAATATTATATACTTTTACTTTATCTCCATATTTATCTCCAAATAAACCAACAGCTCCTTCATTTTTGGCTTCATCAACTGATTTTTCTTCACAATTTATTTCTAATTTAGCATCTATTTGTTCATTAACCAAATCTTCTACTTTCTGCTTTTCCTCATCGGTCATTTTTTCTGAATGAGAAAAATCAAATCTTAATCTTTCGGCGTTTAAATTAGAACCTCTTTGTTGGACATGTTCACCTAATACTTTTCTTAAAGCTTCGTGTAATAGATGAGTAGCTGTGTGATATTTAGTAACTTCTTCAGAATGATCAGCTAAACCACCTTTAAATTTTCCAGCACTAGCAGTTCGAGATAAATCTTTATGTTTAGCAAATTCTTGATTGAATTCTTCTATATTAATCTTCTCTCCTCTTTCTTCTGCTAAGTCAACTGTCATTTCCAAGGGAAAACCATAAGTTGAATAAAGTCTAAAAGCATCTTCACCCTTAAGTTTTTCTAATTTATTGAATTCTTTTAATCCTTTATTTAAAGTTTTTTCAAATTGTTTTTCTTCTTTTTCTAAATTATTTAAAACTACATCTTTGTTTCTTTCTAACTCTGGGTAAGTTTCTTTCATTAGGTTAATAACAACTTTAGCTATCTCAACTGTCAAATCTATTTCTTGATTAATATTTAATAACTTACCGTGTCGAATAGCTGTTCTGAGTAATCTTCGAACCACATAACCTTGATCTAAATTAGAAGGAGCAATTCCTAAATTGTCGCCCATGATGAAAACAGCACTTCTTATATGGTCAGCAATGATTCGAATAGATTTTAATTCAGTTTCATTTGCTTCGGAAATATTAGCTAGTTCTTTAATTCTATTAACAATTGGGATGAATAGGTCGCAATCATAAACATTATCAGCTTCATTTAAGAGTGCAGTAGCTCGGTCTAAGCCAAAGCCAGTATCAATTTGTGGTGTTTCTAATTCTCGGTAAGAACCATCAGCTTCTTTGTAGTAGAACATAAAAACATCATTCCAGATTTCAGCATATTTTCCACAAGAACATCCAGGTTTACATTCTGGAGAACATCCTTTTTTACCAGTATCAACAAACATTTCAGTATCTGGTCCACAAACTCCTGAATTTCCAACTGGTCCCCACCAATTATCTTCTTTAGGTAGTGGGAATATTATTTCATTTTCTTCAGCTTTAATGTCTGTAGTTTGAAAACATTCTTGCCATATTTTAATAGACTCCTCGTCTTTAGAAATATCTTGATCTCCTTCAAAGACAGTTACGTACAATTTATGAGGATTAATTCCTAACCATTCTTTAGAAGTTAAAAATTCCCAAGACCATTTAATCATTTGTTCTTTGTCATAAGCTCCTAATGGCCAATTACCAAGCATCTCGAAGAAACTTAAATGCCAAGAATCACCGACACAATCAATATCGCCAGTTCGGATACATTTTTGACAATTAGCAATGGCAGTACCAGCAGGATGCTTCTCACCCATTAAAAATGGAATTAGAGGTTGCATGCCAGCAGTATTGAATAATGTGGTGGAATCATTCTCAGGAATTAAAGAAGCACTAGGAGTTATAGTATGTCCTTTAGATTTAAAGAATTCTAAATATTTTTTTCTAATATCAGCAGAGTTCATATATTTTTATAAATTATATTTTACAATTAGAATTGTAGCTATTTTTATAATAGAAGTCAAAGTTTGAGGAAATAAAAAAGACCCTGAAATTTTTCAGGGTCAGATAATACTTAGCAGCTAAGCTGCCAGAGGCACCGAAAATGTATTATCAAAATAATTATTATTTCTTTGTTTTTGAGTCCATTTCATAATTATCGAGAACTCGTCAACAGACCCGTCACAATCGTTGTCATCAACCGGATCACTGTATTCTCCCCAGCCATGTATTTCCCATTCACCATTTTCACCGATATCCATTTCATAATCGCAGGAACATTGGTTTTCCCATCTTTGAGCCAAATCATTACCTTCATTGATAAAAGCTATCAGATCTCCTTCCGGTTGACCAATGAATTTGTTTTTTACTTCTTGTAATGCTTTGATTTTGGGATTGAGAACTGCTACTTTCATTTTTTTGAAAGTAGCATCAACAATTTGATTATATTCAGCTTCATCATCAATAATATTAGCGATTAGAGTTATGCTTACTACTAAAAGTAGCGCAGCTAGGATAAAAGTCTTTTTCATAATTCCTCCAAATTTTTTACTTCTTGTGATTTTGTAAATTATCAATATTCCTATCAACTTCGTTCTGAAGTAGTGACATTAAAAATCAATTTTTACCTTTACCTCCCTTATAGTCTATAAAGAGTATAGCAAGTTTCTCTGCAAAAGTCAAGGGTTTAAATAAAAAACCTTTAACAAGAATTAACTTGTTAAAGGTTTATGGTGTTCACCATTCGTTCATTGTCGATATAGAGGTATTGTTTTTTAAAATTCCTTTGATATTAATTTTCATTTCATTGTCCAAATTGTTCGAACAATTTACAGAAATATTAATAGGAAATGTTAGGGATTTTTTAAATTGAGTACTCAATTTTTTAGTTTTATCTACTCCAATAATTTTGGTTAGAATTGTTTTTCCTCCTCTGCATATTTTATACTGAAGGGTGATTTTGTTTCCAAAAATTTCTTTAATAATAAATTTAAGAGTAAGCTCATCTTTTTCTGTGTTTAAAATAGTCTTCAATTTTAAATTGAGTTCTCTACCAACTTCAATTTTTAATTTTCCTGAATTATAACCAGAGAGGAGAGCATTAAAAAATAAGCATAAAACAATTATGAAAATTATGAAAAACAGAGCACCAATTATTTTAAGAATAGTGATTCCCATTTTTTTCCAGACATTCTCTTCTTGATTTACATTTTCCTCTTTAGCTAGTAGAACTAAAGATAACATTGATAATAATAAGATAATTATTAGAATCTTTTTTATTTTCTTCCTCCTATGTTTTTTATTTTTCCTAACTTAGTTTTAATACTTTAAATTTATTTTGTCAACTAATAATACCTCCACCAAGGCACTCCTCTTTGTGATACAAAACTGTTGATTGTCCGGAAGTTATAGCTCTTTGTTTCTCTTTAAATTTAACTAAATACTTATTCCCTTGCTTTGTAATCTGACAATCTTGATCTACTTGTCTGTATCTAGTTTTAATTTGACATTTGTAAGGATATTTAATTGGTTCTTTGTTAATCCAATGCATATTAGTTATTTCACAACTATTACTAAATAATTCTTCTGACCAAGAACCATGAGCTACTATTAATTTGTTATTCTTTAAATCTTTTTCTACTACAAAATATGGAACTCCACCACCAATTTTAATACCCTTTCTTTGACCAATAGTATAATACCAAACACCTTCATGCTCCCCTATTTTCTCACCTTCAGTAGTTATAATATCTCCCTTTTGAGGTTTAATCTTAGTTTTCAATAATTCAGTGATATTTACTTCACCAATAAAGCAGATTCCTTGAGAATCAGGTTTGTTAGCACTTGGTAATTCAGCATCTTTAGCTATCTTTCTAATTTGAGGTTTAGTATATCCTCCAACAGGAAATAGTGTTTTAGAAAGTTGTTTTTGATTTAAAGCATAAAGAAAGTAACTTTGATCTTTGTTCTGATCTTTTCCTTTTAATAAATGAAAACCATCTTGGTCTTCTTGAACTTGAGAATAATGTCCTGTAGCTATTTTATCAGCTCCCAACTTTAGAACTTTTTCTAAGAATATTTTAAATTTAATTTCTTTGTTACACATAATGTCTGGATTAGGAGTAATTCCTTTTTGATAACCATCAAATAAATAATCAACTACTTTTTCCTTGTACTCTTTTTCAAAATTTAAGGTATAGAAGGGAATATTTAAATGATTAGCAACTCGGAGAGCTGAATCTCTATCTTCTTTCCAAGGACATTTAAATTTACCTAAGTCAGTAGACCAGTTTCGCATATAGTAAGCAATGACATTGTATCCTTGTTGCTGTAATAAAAAAGCAGCGACTGAGGAATCAACTCCGCCACTTAATCCAAGAGCAACTGTTTCTTTTTTCTTAGACATAATTATTTGTATTCAAACATTTCATGTTTTAAAGCTACCTTCTGACCTAAGTCTAAACGAGAATCAGAATTAGCATACAAAGTAACTAGGAGGTCTCCAGTTTCTACTTTGTCACCAGCTTCGACATGGAAGTATAGTCCAGCTTCTTTAATTCTAGGATTTCCTAAAGCTCGAGCTAATTCAAATATTCTTTTGTTGTGAATCAAGCCAATTGTTCCAGATTGAGCTGCTCGATATTCATAAGTCTTGTCACCTGGCTTTAAATCACTAGATTTAATATTTTCATTACCACCTTGATTTTTAACAATTTCTTTAAATTTAGCATATGCTTTACCGTTTAAAAGAGTTTCCTTGGCTAGGTCATATCCTTTACCAACCTTAGCTTTTCCTACTCCTTCTAGTAATACTCCAGCCATTTTCAAAGCATCTTCTTCTAATTGAAGTGATCTCTTTGGATCTTGTTCGTAGACCATTAAGAACTCTTTACATTCTAAAATTGGACCAACAGCATTACCATCCATGTCAGGAGTTTCTCTTTTGTAAACAATCACTTTAATATCGAATTCTTTACCTAGAGTTTCAAATTTAGTTTTAACTTCATCAAATTCTTCTTCAGTAATTTTAGCTCCCTTACCAACTGGAACATCAAAGATGACAGTATTAACTCCCTGAGCTATTTTTTTAGCTAAAATACTAGATACAAACTTATCAATTGATTCAATACCAATTGCTTTTTGAATTTTAATAATCTCATCATCTGCTGGTGCTAAGTCTAATCCTCCGCCCCAGACCATAAATGCTCCGGATTTTTCAATCATCGCTTCTAATTGTTCTTTCTTGAAAGACATTGGCATAATTACTTCTAACATATCAGTTGTAGCACTAGCACTAGTAATAGCTCTAGTTGAGGTATTAGGAACAATAATTCCATTAGCAGCTATGATTGGAACAACAATTGGAGTAATTCCTTTACCAGCTACTCCACCAATAGAATGTTTGTCGGCAGTAATACCGGTAAATTTTAATACTTCACCAGTTAAAGCTAAAGCTTTAGTCATATGTTTAATCTCTTGATCATTAAATCCAGGAGAATAACCACTGGCAATAAAAAGAGTTTTAAAAATCTTTGATAGATGACCACTAGCAATGTCAGAGATGATAACATAGAGGTCTTCATAGCTTAATTCTTCCCCAGCTAATTTCTTCTTAATAGCTTCAATAGCTTCTGACTTATTAAATAACTTAAGTTCTACGACAGCATCATCTTCAATACCATATTTTTGCCAAATGTCTTCGTAGATACCAATTTGTCCTTCATTAACAAAGTCATTAGTAGTGTCTATTACCACAATAATTGGTTTTTCAACATTATCAATTTTTAATTCTACTCGATCACCTCTATTTAAACCAACGCCATATTGTTCAGCATCTTTGTCATTGATTAAACAGATTAAATTATCACCAGAAGTGATATCAAGTTTTTTAGCTTTTAAAAAGTCAGACATATATATTTTATTTAGTTTTTAATATGATTTAATCATATATTATAGTCATAAAAAGTCAAAATTTAAGAAATAAAAAACGAGCCTAGATTTCTCTAAGCTCGTATATTGCAATCTTAACTAAATTACTTAGTTAAGATCATTTTTTTCACTTCACTGTAACTATCAGAAGTTAATTTGTAGAAATAAACTCCGGAAGATACAGCATTGTTGTTTTGATCAGTTCCGTTCCATGTTACCGTATGTGAACCGGCATCAATTTGCCCATCCACGAGTGTTGTAACTTTCTGACCTTTGATGTTAAAGATTGCTAATTCAGTATTGCCTTTCTTAGCAGTACTAAACTGGATTGTTGTTGACGGATTGAAAGGATTTGGGAAGTTTCCGAGAAGCTGTGTTTTAGCTCCCGGAATTTGTTCGGGATCCGCAGAAACAGAAGTCAAATTGGTATTAACAGCTTCAATTTGTAATTCTTCTAATCCTTCCGGTAATTCAAATTCAAATAAATTACGATTTTGACTTTGAATGATTTGAGGGACTTCAATATCAAGATTTTCAATGTTTGAAAAGTATTGGATTCCTCGTTCTGTTTGAATTCCAAATGCACTCCAAGGCTCATCATTAACCCATCCAGAGACTAGAACAGTATTTCCTTCTGTCTCAATCGTTAGATTATTTCCCTCTTGATTAGATACGAACGATAATTGAGTCGGATTGTATGTGAAAGGTTCTCCGACCTGATAACCGTAATCGTAACCTTGTAACGACGCATTCAAAATCCAGTAATCAATAATTGTTGCTTGACTTAATCCCGATAGTATTCCTCTGGATAAATTGATTTCTCCTTGAGGATTATACATAGTTCCGGTTAAGTTAACATGATTTGATATTACTAGGTGTTGCCCTAAGAGATATAAATCGTATTCATCAACATCTTCTCCACCTTCACTAATGTTACCTCGACTTCCATCATTGGTGATAAAGAGCTGAGAACCATATAATGATCTTCTTTCTTGGATACCTTCATAGTCAATTAAGGATTCATCAAAACTACGAAGTTCAATCACTGTTTCAGAGTCATTAAAGAATTGAAGATTCATTAATCTGACATTAGTAACTCCAGGAAAACAATCTTTTGTCCAAAGCATTTCAGCTAATGGACCACCTCTTTCCATTTCCGGAATACTTAAATCATCAAATTCAGATGCCCACTCAGGAATTTTTGACCTACCTCTTTCCCAATCTGGAGTAACAATAGAGCCATTTACTTCTAATTCTTGATTGTAAGTAACCCAAATTGAATCAGGTTTATTGTAACAACCAATGTAATTATGAGCTCCCATTATTATATACTCCGGGGAATTCCAATGAATTTCTTGAAGAATAATGTTGACATCACCTTTTTGACCTAGTAGAAGATATTTGTCACCTTCATGCCAGAAATTTCTATTAGTGACTCTTACTTCGGTTAGAGGATAATCATCGTTGATTTCTCCTTCATTAAGTGTTGTAAATTGATAATAATTTCCATTATTATCATCGATAGTAACGTTTCCGGCTTCATCCGTGGCCTCTAAGTAGTAGTTATAAGTAGTTGCTGAATCAAGTAATAATCTTTGATTTCCATTGTGATAAGGATAAGTATCAAAAACATGATCTTTGGCATAATAGATGGGACTATAACCAATAAAATATTCATTAATTTCAACATAAGTAGTGTCTAAATCAAGAAACATTTTCATATTTGTATATTCATCTGTTTCACAGGTCATCATATAGCTACGAGAAGTTACTAAACTATCGGATACATTAGAAATTATTGGAGGAAAAGTATCTTCTAAAGTTGTAAAAGAGTCTTCCATAATAGTTTCATTTCCGGAAAGATCTCGCAATGTTAATTCATAAGTATAGGTTTCTCCAGGAGGTAATTCATTTAATTCAAAACCATCACTTTCATTATGTGCTGGATTAAGAATATTGTAAATTATCCCACCATTTTGATTTCTGACTATACACCAATATCTACAAGGTTCATTAGCTTCCCAATAGATCGAGACTGTACTGTAATCATTTTCATTAAAAACAACTCCATAATCAATTATTTCCGGAGGTGTAGTATCAGGATCACCAGTGGTTGTAACTCCGAATCCTGACTCCGTTGAATTTTCATTTTGATTAGTAGAAGTTAGCGTACAGTAATGAGTTTCTCCTGAAAGCAAACCATAAACATTAAATTCTGTAGAATCAGAATATCCAATGGTTCCATACCAAGCAGGATAACCATTTCCATCATCAACAACCAGTTGATAAGTGCATGCTTCATTAGCATTCACTGATACTGCAAACGATGAATCTGTAATAGTATGAACAAGAACATCAATTTCTGGAGGTGTTAGATATTCTACTATGTCCATCGGATTTCCTCGAACAGGATATACACCCAAAATTTGATCTTCCGATAGTGCAATGTTGTTTTGGTCTTTTACATAGAAATTTGAACCAGAATTAACTTCAATACCTACTATTTGTCCTGATGCATTGAGATTGATATCTCCTACAATGGATAATGGTTTCATGTCTTGATCAAGAATATTTAGAAAATATCCACCTCCATTTCCAGGATTTTCTAACATTGTCCAATTTCCGGTAAAATCATCAGCTACAGCTACTAGTGTACTATCGAAATAAGCTCTGATGTTATTGATAGTGCCATCATACCCTAATTGATATTGATGAAGTGGAAATTCATACAATTTGAGATCTCCATATAGAGCTGTCAGATCAAATCTTGCAAGTTCAACATTGTTTTGTCCGGCCATAAGCGTAGAGCTTTCCGGTGTTTCTGCACTTAATCCAATTTGTAAGGTTGGTCTAACGATAGTAAAGATAGGCCCTCTCAAGGGAAATTCTCCAACTACTAAACCACTCGATAGAATAATATCGTCCAAAGATTCAATCTCAAACTGTATAAGATCACCGAATATTGGATATTGTACTACATCAGTTCTGACACCGAAAACATTGTTGCCTGCGGATAGACCTACGTTATTACAAGTATGTTTTCCGGTAGTGTCATTAAACTGTATATCCCAGGTAGTTCCAGTGTCGGGACTGTAAAGATGAATATCTTCGGAACTTAGAAAAGAAAATGAAATTGGTGTTAGATTTAATTCGACCATCTCATCTTCTATTTGAGAATAAACCTCGAAAATATACACAGTGTTATTCTGAGTATCAGCACGTAATACTCCATCTTCAAGCTCACCTAATGAATATTCAGCTTGTCCAAACAAACTTCCTACAGCAACCATAAAGATTGCCATAACTAATACGACTAATGTTGATTTTTTCATTTCTACTCCTTTTAGGATATCTGCTTTGACAGATATGTTTAATCCACATTTGGATCCTATTTTTTTTGGTTAACGTTTCAATTATTACTTCTATTTCTTACCATTTATATATACATTACTAAATTATAAAGTAATGAGGCTTTCAAAGAACGAAAATTGATACAATTAAGTTAATCTTAAAAGTATCATATTAATATAGCATATATTGTAGAGAATGTCAAATAAAAAAACAAGCTCAGAATTCTCCGAGCTTGTATGTTTTATCCTGTAAGGACTACTTTAAAAGTATCATTTTCTTTGTAGAAGTATATCTTCCACCATGTTTCATCTTGTAAAGATAAACTCCGGAAGCTACAGAATTACCGTTTTCATCATCTCCATTCCAAATTACTTCATGTAAACCAATATCAATTATTCCATTCACTAAGGTTTTTACTTCCCGACCTTTAGCATTGAAAATAGTTAATTCAACTTTAATACCATCTTCTAAAACATTGTAGTTGATAGTAGTTGATGGATTGAAGGGATTTGGATAGTTTCCAAGAAGATTACTTGTAATTTCTACTATTTCTTCAGAATTAGAGTTTGCAGGTTCATATTCACAATAACCCATGTCTGGAGCATCTCCATAGTAAAGAGGTATTTCATAATCTTCTTCATACCATGTTAAGAAATCAATTCCAGCATCAATGCAGGGAGAATTATCGGAAAGTTGGTAATGATCATTGTCGGCATCAACAAATTGAGGATCTACTTCAATATTACCACCTTGATCAAGAGTGCCAGCTGTCCAGTTAGAGTCATGACCATAAATAGTAGAATTGTAAACTTCAACATTCTCTTCTTCTGAACTACCTATTGATCGTCCAGTTTCATTAAAAACAATAATACAATTCAATAACAAGAGTCTCTCGGAAAAGAACATACTAATTGTTGAACTAGGGTCGGTAGCTAAATATGGTCCGTTATGAGACATAGTGGTATTAATGATTGCACTTTCTGTAGTTTGCCAAGTATTTAAAGCTCCACCATTACCAGCAGTTATACCAGAATAATTATGATGGAATAGGCTATTTCTAATCAGGAAACTATACCTTGCAATATTCATTCCACCACCACCACAGTTAATAGAATTGTTGTATTCAAAAATACAATTATTAACTTCAATATGATATACAACCGGATTTTCTCCATTAACATGTAAGCCCCCTCCAAAGTATCCAGCGGTATTATTCGAAAATAAATTATTTTCCAAATATGATAAAGAGTGATACAAAAAAGCCCCACCTCCGTCACTTGAATCTCCACAAGTATTTCCAGAGAATACACAGTCCTGAATATCAACATTACTTGATAGTTTAATATATAATCCACCTCCATTTGCTCCAGATGAATTATTAATGAATTCACTGGATCTGATAGTAGTATCACTATATTGAATGTAAGCGCCACCACCACCTTGAGAAGCTGAATTATTCATTATTTGACTATCTTCTATTAGAATAGTTGAATTATCACAATAAACTCCAGCGCCATTACTATTGTAAGTTTCAAAGTTATTATCTTTGATTAAACAATTCTCGATAATCACATTTTCACAATCTTCAATATGAATTCCGGTTCCATTATCTTCTATTCTTCCATTTTGGATAACTAAACCAGAAATTACGATATTAGATTCAAAAAGATATAAACATCTTCCATTTTGGTTTCCATCAATAATAGTTTGAGAAATATAGCTAGTATCTTGAGTTGTGTAAAAAAGAGAAGCTAAAATTATCTCTTTATTATTGAATACGATATTATTCTCGTAGTAAGTTCCAGGTTGTACTAACACAGTATCCCCATCTGCTGAAGCATTAATTGCTTCTTGGATCATTACATAATCACTAGGGACGTTAATTGTTTCTGCGACCAAATTTCCAGCAATCATTAAGATTGCGACTAATACGACTAATCTTAATCCTTTCATTATTCCTCCTTGGTTTTTTAAAGAATTATAATTTTTCTCGGTTTTCAAAAAACAAAATTCGATACTTACGATACAAAGGTATCATGTCAATATAGGATATATTTTAAATAATGTCAACTAAAATTCATATGTTTGTCCATATTCTGGAATTGTAGTATCAATATCTGAAGATATATCATCGGCTAGTTTCTTGTTTTCTAAGTCCTCTCCATGCATAATGAAGACTTTTTGAAGCCCTTTTATCTTCCCTAACCAATTTAGTAGTTGATTATGGTCAGAATGAGTAGAAAAAGAGCCAGTTTTAGTTATCTGACAATTAACATCAACCATTTTGTCATGAATAATTACATTCTTAGCTCCTTCAATCAATTCTCTTCCTAAAGTACCTTTAGCTTGATAGGACATGAATAAAACATGATTATTAGGATTATCTAGATTACGTTTAAGATGATGAGGGATTCTTCCACCAGTACACATCCCACTAGAAGCCAGAATTATCTTAGGACCATGAACATGATTAATTTCCATTGATTCATCACGACTCTTAGTAAATTTTAAATTAGGAAAGTCAAAAATATCATCTCCCGAGTTAATTAAATACTCTGCTTCTTGATCATAGAGATTACTATGTTTTTGATATATCTCAGTAGCTCTAATTGCTAAAGGAGAATCAAAGAAAACTGGAATCTTAGGAATTATCTTGTTCTCTATAAGTTCATTAAGTTGATATAAAGCTTCTTGAGATCTTTCCATGGCAAAGACGGGCATAATTAAAGTTGCTTTTCTTTTAAAATTATCTAGAATAATTTCTTTAAATATCCGAGCTCCTTCTTCTTTAGATTCATGAAATCTTCCACCATAGGTAGATTCTATAAAAAGAATGTCACCTTGTTTTACAAAGTCAGGATCTTTGATAATTGGAGCTGGTGGATTTCCTAGATCTCCAGAGAAAACTACTTTTTTCTCTACATCTTCATCATTAATCCAGATTTCAAAGATACTAGAACCTAAAATATGACCAGCATCTTGCATCCTTAAACTTATTTGTTCATTAATTTCAATCTTTTGATAATAACTAAAAGCTTTAAAACTCTTAACTATCTTCTCAATATCTTTTTCTTCATAAAGAGGATTTTTTTCATCTTCTCGTTGGATCTTGATAGAATCTAAAAGAATTATTTCAGTTAAATCTTTAGTAGCAGTAGTAGCATATATTTTTCCTTTAAAACCTTCTTTAAATAATTTAGGTAAACGACCACAATGATCAACATGAGCATGAGTTAGTAATACAAAGTCTATTTCTTTGGGATTAAAATTAAATTCTTCATTATTCTTACTCTTAGAATCTGAATGTCCTTGAAACATTCCACAATCTACTAGAAATTTGGAATTAGATGTTTCTACTAAAGTACAAGAACCAGTCACTTCTCGACAAGCTCCATGAAAAGATGCTTTAATCATATATTTTTATTAATTTATATCTTTATTATATCATCATCTAGAGTTTGTTTAAAATGAAGATTATTAGTATCATTAATACATTAACATTAACATGATTTATATGAAAAATATTGGAATATTTGGTTTTGGGAATATGGGAAAAGCTATATTTGAGTTATTAAAAAATGAAAAGGATTTTAGATTCTTTATCAATTCTCTTAGGAAAGTAAAAGTATCTAAAGCTAAATGGAGGGATAGTTTAGAGGAGTTGATAAAAAGCTCAGATTTAATATTTATCTGCGTTAAACCGCAGAATTTTAGAGAATTAGAGGGTATAGAAGCTAAAAACAAGACTATTATTTCTATTATGGCTGGAATTACTCTACAAGAACTTAGTCAGAAGTTTAAAGGGGCTAAAGTTATTAGAACTATGCCTAATTTACCTCTTCAGATTGGAGAAGGAGTTATTGCTTGGTATTATCAAAAAGATAAATTTAAATCTAAAGAATCAAATATGATTAGAAAAATATTATCTTCTTTCGGTAAATTAGTTCTATTAAAGAAAGAAAATGATATTCATTCTCTAACAGCTATTGCTGGTTGTGGTCCAGCTTATGTATTTAGTTTTCTTAATGCTTTAATTAAATCAGCAATGGATTTAGGTTTCACAAAGAAAGAAGCTAAGCTAATTGTTGATGCTACCGTTAGTGGTTCATTGTATTATTATCGGAGTCAAGATTTAGAACCAGATGAATTAATTAAAATGATTAGTTCTAAGAAAGGAATAACTGAACAAGCATTAAAAGAATTAGATTTAAAGAAGTTTTACAATACTTGGGGAAGGGTTACTAAAAGAGCATATCAAAGGTCTAAGGAAATGGGTAGATAGAATTTAGGTAAAAAGAAAAAGCAGCGTATTCAATTTAGAATATACTGCTTTAAAAATTAAGTTAGATTCTCGAGAGATTAGAACTCTCTTCTTTTGATTCTATGGTCATGTAAGAGATTCTAACTTTAGGGTATGGCGTGGATAAATTTAAGTCCTACTATATTGCAGTAGTACAATCCTTAATATTATCCACACCATTTTACAAAGCCTTATTTTTCTTATGAAATTAACAAGGCTTTAGACCAGCTTGGTGATTCAACTATTTCAGATCATCATCCGTGACTAGTCACTGGTCGGTTCGATTATCAAACTAGAGGCATTCAATTCATTTTCCGATGGTATAAGCATAAATGATTAAATGTTCATCTGAATAATCTAATTTTAAATTGGCTACCCTGGGGGGATTTGAACTCCCGGCCTTACCGTGAAACAGTAATACCTCTACCACTAAGGTTACAGGGCATTTAATATTGGAGCGGGAAACGAGATTCGAACTCGCAACCTCTTGGAAGCAATCAACTTGTGCCGCCAAGCACTCTACCAATTGAGTTATTCCCGCTATTAAAATCCAGATCTTATCTTCTCTTGATGTAATTCCTCCCCGTCTTGCGCTATATCGGGCTTATTGAAGATAAGATCTTTTAGATAACTTCGACCCTTTTAGATTTTAATTTCTCTAACAGGAGTTATCTGTGAATATGGTGTGATCAGAAGGATTTGAACCCACGACCTCAACCTTGCAAGGGTTGCGCTCTCCCAACTGAGCTATGATCACTGTTATTTTTTCCTCGAGTCTTACCTATTTTATCTCTCCGATTTTCCTCGGCCTATAAAGGGAAGATAAGCCTCTGGTTTCCAATTTATAATTCATGCGGACTTTTGTTTTGAAATTAAATACTGAACTGCTTTAAAGCACAATAATAATTCAAGAACAAGTAAAAGTCCGCATATTTTCAATTTTCCTCCGAATTATATAGACGGGAGATTTGTTTACCTGAGTCTGTCATGTTTAGAGCATTTATATTGATGACTCAATATCCGATAAACAAAATCTCCCTTTAAATTTATACAGTATTAGAAGATTATAGTATTTATCGTTTTTTGTCAATTAAAAAATCCCGGAGAACGGGATTTTAAAGTATTCTTTGGGTTTTTTAGTAGAAACAATCATATCTTCCACTACTAGGCTTATTAATGACTTTACAATCAAAAACTTCTAAACAAATATTTTTTTGGTTTTCATCACTCATTTCATTACATTGATTTTTCCATTCGGGGGTAGTTTTTTCATCAAGTGTTTTGTATTGTAAAACATCGTACATGCACCCTTTAAAAGTAGAAGGATGTTTTTCTTGTTTTATATTTTCACAAATTGTTATAGATTTCATATATTTTGCCACTCGAAATATGCAGTAATTTTTCCTCTCTTTTAATTCATTACATAATTCAACATTTTTTCTTACAACCGCTATTCCTGATATACAAAGTTCTTTATTTTCCTCATCTTCTAAATCATAACAACTTTCCAAATCTCTATTCTTAACATTCACATCTTTAATGCATCTATTACGAGAATCTAAAGTCTCAATTTCTAAACAGACCTCAGGGTCTTTTTTTAAAAGAGCAATCATACTTAAACATTTATTAGGGCGTTCTAGATTTTCTTTACAGGATTTCCAGTTACGAGTATCTATATATAGATCATTAAGACATCTTTTTCTATTATAATCAGTAAGTTTTTCACAAAATTCTTCGGTAATTTCTATTTTATATTTATAATCACCAAGACTTTTACTATATATTTGAGAATAACATTTTTGTTGATTAGCTTTTTTTACTTGGAGGTTACAGATACTAGGATTTTTTAATAAATCTACAGCAACAGTAGTTATAATATCTTTATAATTAAAGAATGTTATTAAAGAAAAAGATATAATTCCAATAATAATACTAATTAATTTAAATTTTTTGTAGTTAATTTTAATAATTTCATGTTTCTTATTTTCATTTTCTTCTAGAATAAATTTAAATATTGTCATTACTACGATAATGGCTAGGATAAGTAGTGTAACTATCGTAAATTCGCTAATCATAGCTTGACTGGTTGACGGACCAAGAAGCATCGAAATTAATTTTATTTTAAATAGGGAAAATACCAAGACAAAATATACAATAGTTAATTTGGAGATTAAATATAATTTTTTCTTTCTTTTTGAACTTACTTTTATTTTTTGGAGAAAATAATTTAAATAGAAACTTAGAATAATAACTAATATTAAAAAAATTGGTAATGCCGCAACAATACTGAAATATCCTAGAAAAGACCAAAATATCTGCCAAAAAATTTGTTCGCTTAAACATAATAATAAAAGTATTACTATAAATAGTATACTAATAATTATTTTTTGTTTAACTAATTTCTTTTCCATAATGTTATTTCCCCCAATACTTTATAGCATCATAATATTCTTGAAAGTATTCTTTGGGTTTAGTTTTAGCTTTTTTATCAATAGCTAGCTCTATAGATTGCCAACAAGCTCTAGCACCAGCAATAGAACCATCAGGATGTCCATGTAGTCCTCCACCAAAGTTAATAATTAAATCTTCACCAAGTATTTTAATCATTTTAGCTACTAATCCTGGATGTAATCCACCAGAAGCAATTGGAAGAGTTGGTTTTATCTTACCCCAATCTTCTCTGAGAACTAGATTAATTCCAGCATCTTCTTTTAAAGCTAGGTTAATTTCTTTTACTTCTTCCTTAGTTCCATCCATTTTACCAACAACTGTTCCGGTATGTAATTGATCTATTCCAGCTAATCTGGCTAACTTAGCAATAACTAACATAGTCATACCATGTCGAGGATCACGAGTAAACATAGAATGTCCAGCTCGATGACCATGAATGATCATTCCTAAATCTAATTTTCTTAAAACTTGAACATTATCTAAACCTACAGAAACTAAATCTACCATTACACATTTACCACCATGTTTTTTAACAAACTTAGCTCGATTTAACATAGTGTCCATTGGAGCAGTGATATTGAAAACATGTATTTTCTTACAACCAGTTTCTTTTTCAGCTTTTCTTTTTAACTTCATTACTTCTTTAACTCTAGTTTCAAACTTGTTAAAGCCCATACTAGTCAGATTTTCATCATCTTTTACTACATCAATACCATTAGTCCAAATGTTGTAAGCTAATTGAGCATGTTGTTTTGATGTTAGACCTACTTTAGGCTTAATAATTGAACCAACTAGAGGTCTATTCTTAATACCAACTAACTTTCTAACTCCATTAATACCTAATTTAGGTCCTTGAAATGAATTAATGTATTTAGTTGATAGACTTAAATCTTCTAATCTTAATTTATCTACACATTTCATTGAGAAAATATTACCAGCTAAAGATGAAAGTAATTGAGGAATACTTCCTAATTCAAATACTTCAATAGGATAGGCTATTTTAACTATCTTAGTTTTTTTGTTAATTGAATATACTTGAGGAGCTAATTTATTGAAAGTTTTTTGTTCTAAAGTGCCTAATGTTGTCCAAGTACCAATAGAAGATTCTTTAGCTACTTCAATAGCTGCGTCTTTCAAGCTTAATTTAGATTCAATTCTAAAAGTAGCAATAATATCATCTTTCTGAGGTTTGTATTTTAGATTAACAAAGGAAGTCTTTTTCATGTTTTTTTATTTTATTATGTGTATAAAGTATTTATTATAAAAAATAATATAAAAAATAAAGAGAAAGTCCTGTCATAAGGCTAATCCATTTTAATTTTTTATAATTAATTTTAATGCAAGGGAGTTCTTTATTTTTCTTTTCTTTAAAAATCACAAAGACTATTATTACAAATAAAATTAGGGGTGATAATATTAAAATTGTTATACTAAAAAAGTTGAGTGATGAAATGAGTAATGGAATAAGTGATGAAAGAGGAAGTTGGATACTAAATATTCTCAATTTAAATGCATAAAAAAATAAAATTAAAAGGGTGATTATAAATTTGGCAGTTCTATATATATTTCTTTTTTGTTCTACTTTTAGTTCTAATCTATTCATGAAATATACAAAATAAGAACTTAGACTAATAAGTATAATTGAAAATATAATCATAACTATGGAAATAGCTATTCCAAAAGAATTGAAATCTACTATATTAATTCTCATGATGTCAATGTCTAAAATATCAATATAGAATAAAACCATTATTGCTAGAGATAATAATATTGCTATTCCTAAATTTATGAATAATTGTATTTTATTATTTTTCTTCATAGTTTATTATTTTTTTATTAACCAAGGATAATGTTTAAGAACTGTTTTCTTAATATCTTTTGGTTTTAATATTCCAAATTCACAAATAATACCAGTAATGAATTCTGCTGGGACATAATCAAAAGCAAAGTTTATAATATCAAAATGTTTCTGATCTCTTTTCTGCCAAACTTCAGAATCTTCTCTAATTTCAATGTCTACTATGTTATCTGAATCTACTTTGAAGAGGTTGCCAGCGATATACAAAGGTACTTTATTATATTTAGCAGCTAAAGCTATGCCATAGGATCCAATCTTGTTTACTATGGAACCATCCCAGGAAATAGAGTCACAACCAATAATAATTTTATCCATCATTAAATGTTTTCCAGAATGCTTGGAGATAAAAAAATCGGCCGCGGAATCGACTAACATAGTTGTATTTATCCCAGCCTTAGTTAATTTCTGAGCTGTAGTTCTTCCTTGAAATAATGGTCTAGTTTCAGTATTAAATACCTTTATTTTTTTATTCTTTGATCCTATTAAAATATTCTCTACAGCTGATGAATGACAATGAGTAAAAACTTTATCTTGTTTTTTAACAATATTAATTCCTTTTTTAAATAATACTTGCTTATTCTTCTTTAAAGTTTTTACAAACTCATCTGAATATTTATTAATTAACTTTAAAGCTGTTTCAGTATCTTTGATTGAAGAGTTTTTTAGTTTAAAGAATACATATTTAACAGCATTTTGAGCCATTGGTTCAGTAGCTCTAATTAAACTAGCTTTCTCAGCAATGTTTTTAGTTTTTTTAAGGAATTGCTTTAATGGTAAATTCTTATTCTGTTTAGCTGTTAATTTTAATATTTCTAAGGTAGCTAAGCAAACATTTGTAGCTCCTTGAATCTTTATTTTCTTAATATCTAAGATTAGTTTCTTTATTTTATTCATATTTTTATTTCTCTTCCTCTTTATTTTCTTGAGCTTCTTCTTTACCAATTTTAAAAGCATCTTCTAAACTCATTTTCTTAGATTCCTTATTCAATTCTTTATCTTTTTTAATTGTTGTAAAACAATCATTACAATAGACTGGTCGAACACCATCTGGTTCAAAGGGAACTGATATTTCTTTGGAACATTCATCACATTTAGTTTTATGAAGTCCTTCTTTGCTCTTAAAACTACTGTCACCTTTAGAAACTGATCTTTTTTCTTCTTTTTTTGTAGTTTGAGAAGGCTTAGTACCTTGAGCATCATGTTCTTGAGAGATTATTTCTTCTTCTACTCCTCCACTCCATTTTAATATTTTTCTTTCTACTACTTCTCTGTTTGCAGTATATTTCTCTCGAGAAACTCGAATAACTTTGTCAGTTGTTTCCGCTCCATTATCTGGAATTGGTATTGGTTCTAAAGTTAAAGATTGAAAAGGACTGGAAGCAATTCCATCAATCATTAATTTAATATATATTTTGTATTTTGCTAAATTAACTAAATCTTCTGGAGAAATATTAGGAGCGAATTCTTTTTCTAAAAATTCAGCATCAGCTGCTCCAATTCTAAAAACTATTAAAGTTCCAACATTACCAAAAATAGCGGCAGCTACTGATTCTTCTAATTGTTCTATGTATTGATGAGCAACTATTAAGTTTAATCTGTACTTTCGAGCTTCAGAAAGAATATTAGTAAATGATTCGGTAGCAAAGTTTTGAAACTCATCAACATAGAGATAGAAATCAGCTCTGTCTTCTTCCGGCATATCAACTCGACTCATAATTGCTAATTGAATCTTAGTAATAATCATTGCTCCTAGTAAAGCTGAATTATCTTCCCCAATTCTACCTTTGGATAGATTTAAGAGAAGAATCTTTTTACTATCAACCACATCTCTTAGATCTAATGATGATTTAACTTGACCTACAATATTTCTAGTTAAGGGAGTAGAAAGAAAACGACCAACTTTATTCTGAATCGGAGCTATAACTTCAGCTTGAAACTTTTGAGGATATTTATCATATTCATCTATCCAAAAGGAACGCACTACTGGATCGGTAAGATTTCTGACAACTTTAGACCTATAATCTTTATCAACTAACATCCTCATAATACCTAGAAGAGTAGAATCTGGATATTCTAAAAGAGCCATAATAGTATTATTCAAAACATATTCTAAACGAGGTCCCCAAGAGTCAGCCCATATTTTCTTAAAAATTCCTAGTAATCCTGAAGCAATTAGATGTCTTTTCTCAGGATCTACATTCTCTAAAACATTGAAGGCGATAGGATGTTCATAATCAGCTGGATTAAAATAGATGACATCATTTATTCTGTCAGATGGTATAAAATTCAATACTTTTTCTACTAAATCACCATGAGGATCAACTAAAGCAATTCCATGACCATTTCTAATATCCTGAATAACCATATTTTCAATCATACAAGACTTACCCATACCAGTTTTTCCAACTAAATACATATGACGTCTACGATCGTCAGTTTTAATACCGAATTTCTTGTATTCTCCTCGGTAATCAGTTTTAGCTAATAATGTTATTTCACTCATGAATATTATTTAATCTATAAATGGTAAATTAGAAGGTGGTTCTAAACTACCTTGATTATCCTTTTTTTGAACAACTTCTTTTTGTTCTTTTTTTCCTTTTGAAATTGGTAAGTTCTTAGGAGCTTTAATACTTTCTTCTTTAAATTCTTTTTGGAATTCTTTCTTTTCCTCTGGATTTTTAGCAAACTTAGCTTCAAATTGTTTATTATCTAAATTTAAATCAATGACTTCATTATCTTCTAATTTTTGTTCAACTTCTCTTTCTTGAGCATCAGTAAATAATTCTGATTCTAATTTATCTTCTAAAGGTAATCCAGTTGGAGGTTCCACAGTCTTAGTTTCAGCCTTTTTAACTAAAGGAGCCATAACATCCATTTGTGGGAAATGCCACATAGTAGCTAATTCATCAGTTGCTAATACAAATGATTTAGTTTCTAAAAAGTCTCTTTCTGTATATCTTCGTAAAAATCTTTTCACTTTTTTAAGTTTTCTTTTCTGCTTGAGGAAAATTTTAGCTTTAGTTTTTACAGATTTTAATCTATTAAAATCATCAAATTGTTTCATTGTTCCTTGCATCCCATTATATCCTCGAGCTCGACTATATATTTCCTTAGGAGCAACATAACAAGATTTCATTCGACATTTATATTTAATTTTCGAAGTTTTAGTTTCAATGGCGGTTACTTTAGCTCTCTCACCGGGAGTAAGCATTTGAAACATTGATTTTTCATCAGACTGTTCTTCTACATCACCCCATAGTTCATAGACTGCTTCACTAGTTATATCAACTCCTTTCATTACTCCTTTAACAGCTTTATCCCAAATAGTATCCTTAGAACCAGGTTTTTTACCCATCAATTTATCAACAACTTTCTGTCCTTCATCAATGATATCAGTTTGATTATCTTTAATAGGTTGAATCATTAACATTAAGCCAATAAATTCACCAGGAGCTAATTTACTCATTACTTCTAAAAGAGAAGCCATAGGATCGATAAAAGTTTGAGTTAGACTATGTTCAAAGCTTAGATATGTTTTTAAGGGAAGATAATCTGGTTTAGCTAAATACCAATCCATTCCCCAACCACCATATTTAGATTCGGGTTCGTCAGCATCTAAAGGAATTAAAGACATATAGTCTTCTACTTCTGTTAGTTCAGCGTCAGGATAATGAGCATAAATAGCTGATTTAACTAGTTCATTGTATTTAGACGGAGTTCTAACTAGAAATTGAATATATCCTTCGATGCTAATTATTTCTAATCCAAACCATAATTGCATTTGACCCAATAGTTTCTTTTCTATTTCTGTTTTAGTTTGGATTATCCCATGTAGGGTGTTAAATAATTCTTCAACAGCTTGGATACTTTTTTCATTCTCTTTAGGTACATCTATAGCCCATAAGGTATATTTTACACTTTTGATAAATTTCCTTCTTCTAAAATAAATATAGGCAAAATAAAAACCCCATATCAATGATATGAGTAATATTAACCATCCACCTTTCATAAAAAGTCGACCGTAAACTTGAACAGGGTTACCCTGAACAGCTTGAATGATATTATTAAAATCTACGTATATTTGCATTTTTGTTTTTGACCATCCGAAAGGACAGCTCCATCCCTAAAAGTATTTAGAGACATTAGTTTTTGTTTCTAGATAACATTAATAGCATTACCTCAGTAACACTATTAATTATATCATACTATTTTGTTTTTTTATAAATACTGACTAAGCTTATTTCCTACAATAATATTTTCCATCTTCATTCTTTTTAATATTCTTGTTATTAATAATTGCTAAGTTAATAGTTGTTTTCTTTACTAGTTTCTTTTCTAGAACCTTTTCAATTAATTCTTTTTTAGTCATTGGTCCTTCTTTTTTTAAAGTCTTTTCAACTACATCAGAAACTTTTCCAGGTTCAAAACCCCATTTTTTAAGAGCATAGATTCCTCGACCAACTAAAACATAATCATCATCTAAGATTAATTCATTATGAATAGTTGCTGGATGAGCTACTTTCTTATCAAAATTCATCTTGTTAATTTCATCAGCAATTTCTCTAAAATGAAGAGGTTTTTCTAAATTCTTCATAACTAATTTAATCTTGTCGCTCATTCTTTTAGGAATAATACTTTTCCAATTAGTTAAACCTAATTCTCCTAAAGGATTTTTTTCAATCTTTTTACTCATTATTAAATAATTAAGTAAAATATCATTAGTTATATCATTGTTATTAAAATTAATATCTTTTTCATCTTCATAAAGATTCCAAAGTTTGTCTTCTTTAACAGGTTCATCTTTCTTTTCAAAGATTTTAACAATCTTTTTTATTGCATCATAGAATTCATCCCATTTATGATCTTTCTTTCGGTAAGCAGTAGTAAATTCATCATCTTCTTTCTTAATATCATAATGTTCATCAAGTAATTTTTCAATCAAAAACTTAGTAATATGGTAATCTTCTGTATTATCTTCATCACTTAAAACCTTAGAAATTAGAGTTTTTTCTCCTAAAACACCTAAATATTGATCTAATAAGTCATTGACTGAATTTCTTAAGTCTTCAATTTCATTTAACTTCTCAGCAATTGTTTTAGCTTTTTTAATAGCAATATTTTCAATCTGTCGGACTCTTTCTCTAGTAATACCGTGTTTTTGACCAATACCTTCTAAAGTGAATCTTTTATCGCCCTTTAAACTGTATCTTTTAGTCAAAATTTCTTTCTCTCGGTCATTAAGCGTCTTTAAAAGCTCAGAAACAATTTGTTTCGGATTGAAATTAGACTTTATCTTTTCTTTTTGAACTGCAATTACTTTGTCCAAAATAGAATCTGACTTACTTGATTTTTTTACCATAAAATTGTATAAATTATTATATTTCTCATATCTTAGCATATATATAAAAACTTGTCAAGGGATGTAGCATTGCAGCGAAAGGTTTACACTGCTAAGTTGATTTAATCTTTGCATAG